>DASZIH010000062.1:0-25409 GCA_035949355.1 Acidimicrobiales bacterium | reverse complement strand
GCCGAGCTCGTCGGCCTCATCCCCGATGCGGCGCTCCGGGCGGTGCCGCCGACTCGGTGGTCCGAGTGCGACCTCTCGCCGGAACAGACGATCGAGGCCCGTCTCGGCTGACGCGAAGCTACGAAGCGGCGATCGACCGCGCGGCGAGGACGCGTGCGCGACGCACCCGGCGCCGCTCGCGTTCGCTCATCCCGCCCCAGATCCCGAACTTCTCGCCGTTCTCCAACGCGTACTCGAGGCAGTCCTCACGCACGACACACCCGCGACACACTTCCTTCGCTTCGCGGGTGGAGGCACCGCGCTCCGGGAAGAAAAGGTCCGGGTCTACGCCCATGCAGTTGGACCGAGCCTGCCAGCCACGATCTTCCATTCCGCTCAACAGTTCGACGATTTCCACCTGGCGATCCTCCCCGTCGGCGGAAGTTACCACCGATGTAATTACAACGGTGTCATTGTTGCGGGGTTTTAAGGAAAATGCAAATCGAATTTATGAATGCCCTGGTCGAAGGGATTTCGCCTACCCGGCCCGGCGGTGCTTCACGAAATCGTCGAGCGCGTAGATGCCGAGGTCGTCCACGTCGGTGTAGAAGAGTCGTCCGCCGTTCACGCGGGCGATTTGCTCGACGAACGGGAACTGACTGCGCTCGATGTCGAGGGCGAAGGTGTTGATCGTGAGTCCCGCCTTCGTGCAGCGAAGGACCTCCGCCATGGTCTTGTCGAGCGTCTCTTTGACGGGCGGCCACGAGAAGAAGGGCTCGCCCGAGGACGTGAGATGGGCCGTGGGCTCTCCGTCGGTGACGACCACGATCTGGCGTTCTCCGCGTTCGTTTCGAAGCAGGTGGCGACTGAGCGCCAAGGCGTGTTGGAGGTTGGTGCCGTAGTTGTAGTCGATCGTCAACGCGGGGATGTCGTCGATCTTCAGTTCCTGTGCCGTCTCGCCAAAGCCCACCACCGCCACGAAGTCACGCGGGAACTTCGAGCGGATGAGCTGCGTGAGGGCCAGAACCATCTTCTTCGCCGGTACGAGATTGCCGCGCATGGCCATCGATAGTGACAAGTCGATCGCGAACACCGTCGCGGAACGGCGCGTCGCCTCGTACTCTTCGACCTCGAAGTCGTCCGCGTGCAGTTGCAACGGCGTGCCGGGACCTTGGCGCAACAGCGCGTTCTTCAGCGTCTTGGGTAGGTGCAAGGAGAAGGCCTCACCCGGCTCCCACGGTTTCGCCGTTTCCTCGCGGTCACCGCCTCGGGCCAGTGTCGCCACGGGGTGCGCCCCGACGGTCGGGGAGTCGTGCAACTGGTTGAAGAGATCACGCAGCGCGATCTGGCCGATCTTTCGAATTCCTTTGGCGCTCAGCTTCAAGCGGTTGCTCTGACGATCGATGAACCCCTGGTCCTTCAGTCCCTGCAATGCCTTCTGGAGTCGTTGGACGTGGCGCGCGGCGTCGTCACCGAGGTTTCTTCGCACGGCCTCGACGTCGACTTCCGGCAGGCCCTGCGCGGCGTGGCTCTGACCGAGGAAGTCCTCGAGTCCTTTGAGCTGACCGAGTTGTTCGGCGATCGAGGCGGCCTGCGAGAACGGCGAGCCGTCTTGGCCACGCATGCGATGCGCGCGACTCCAGTCGATATCGGGCGTCGCTTGACGCAAGTTCGACACCAATCGATTCATGGAGAAGTTGAGCTCCATGTTCTGCATCATCTCGTCGAAGAGCGATCGAAGTTCGCCCTGTTGCTCACTCGACAGCGAGTTGAACATCGCTTCGGCCGCCGCGGCGCGTTCCGCCATTTGCCGTACGACGTCCTCGAGGCTCTCGGCGCCCGGAAAGAAGTCGCCGAACTTCTCCATGAAGTCCTGGAACGTGGGATCGAGCTCTTCGCCGCGGCGGTCTTGTTCGATCATCGTCGAGAGTGCGTCCATCATGTCGCGCATGCGCGCGAGCTCTTCAGGGTCCGGGCGACCCATGAACTCCTTCGACTTCTCGAAGTAGGTGTCGAGCACGTCACGTTCGAGTTCGCTCAACAGCTCGTCGAACTCCTCTCGAGCCTTCGACGACACGAACTCGTAGTCGCGGTACTCCCCCAGTCGCTCGCCGAGCGAGTCGCTCATGAGGTCGCGTTGCATCTTCTTCTGATCGACGAGGTCGCGCGTCACCTCTTGGCGACGCTCGTCGTCCGACGCCTCGGCGTCCGCCATCAATTCGTCGAGTTCGGAAGTCTCGAGCGCCTCGATGTCTTCGAGCCACTCGCGGTAGCGCTGCATCTCGCCGTCGGGGTCACCTTGTTGCTCGAGTTCGCGTCGCTTCTTGCGCGTGCGATCAAGGAGGTCGCGTAATCCTTCGACCCGTTCGCCGTCCTCGGTCGTGTAGCCGTCACGCAGCAATCGGTCCATCGCGTCGTCGAGGTCACCACTCTCCATGAAGTCGTCCGCCAAGTGCGCCAACATCTCTTCGACGTCGAGGTCGTCGAAGTCGTCGTCCTCGCCGAAGCGACGGTAGCCGTATCGAACGGGCACTACCGATTCCTAGAGCGGTAGAGCGCCCTCGCTCCCGAGGCGTCCTTCGCGAGACGCTTGGTGAGGTAGAGCCCCTCGAGGACGAACTCAACGGCCGCAGCCTTCTCCCCGTCGCTCGCGCCCGGGCCCGCAATGCGCTCCACGGGCGCGTCCAAGGCGGGCATCGCCGCGAGCACCGCGAGGTAGTCGGCGTCGGGCAAGTCGTCACCGGTGTGCACGATGGCTTCGGAGTTGAAGGCCTCGACGATCTCGGGCGCCTCTTCCAAGAGGACGTCACTGAAGCACTGACGGATGGCGAGCGACACCAACGCCGCGATGACCTGATCGGCGTCGCTGTCGTCCATGGTGTCGAACTCGATCTTGCCCTGCGTCGACTGGACCATGGCGCTGAGGTCGCTCACGCGCGGCACGACGACGGCGTCGTGCGTGCGCAGGGTTCGACGCAGCGCGTTCGCTACGACCGTCTCGTAGTTCGCGATTGACAGGCGCACGGACACGCCCGAGGTCTGGCTGATGACGTGGCTGCGGCGCGCGACGTGACTGACGCGCGCGACGATGTCGTCGATGAACCACGGCACTCTGATCGGCACCGGCGCCGTCGGCAGATGCGCCTCTTGGTGCATGATCTCGATCTCGGTCGTGACCTCCGTGGGATAGTGCGTGCGGATCTGAGAACCGAAGCGGTCCTTCAGTGGCGTGATGAGACGTCCACGGTTGGTGTAGTCCTCGGGGTTGGCGGTCGCGACCACCAGGACGTCGAGGTCGAGACGGACGAGGTGACCTCTGATCTGCACGTCGCGCTCTTCGAGCACGTTGAGGAGACCCACCTGGATCCTCTCGGACAGGTCGGGCAACTCGTTGATGGCGAAGATGCCGCGGTTCGACTTCGGCACGAGGCCGTAGCTGAGCGCCTTCGGGTCGTCGAGGAAGAGTCCTCCGGCCACCTTGATGGGATCGACCTCACCGATGAGGTCCGCCATCGACGTGTCGGGCGAGGCTAACTTCTCGGCGAAGCGCTGACTGCGGTGGATCCATCGCACGGGTGTCTCGTCGCCCTTCGCGGCGACGAGGTCCATCGCGAACGCCGAGATCGGATCGTAGGGATCGTCACGGACGTCTGAGCCGGCGACGATGGGCAGCCACTCGTCCAACAGCTCCACGAGGGACCGGATGATGCGCGTCTTCGCCTGTCCGCGCTCGCCCAACAAGATGATGTCGTGGCCCGCGAGGAGCGCCGTCTCGAGTTGGGGCAACACCGTGTCCTCATAACCCAAGACGGACGAGGTGAGCGCGACGCCCGCGGCGAGACGATCTTCGAGGTTTCGACGGATCTCGTCTCGAATCGAGCGTGACTCGTAGCCTGACGCCCGAAGGCCAGCGAGGGTTGAGGGTAGTGCCGAGGGGGGAATTGGGGTGTTCATAGAAGCACCTTAAAGGGTCCAGGGGCGCCAGTAACCGCAGCGTTCACCGGCCCGCGTGAAGTCGAGGGTACGTGTCCTTACTCGCCACGGGCGTCGTCGATCCGGGCGCCGGCGGGCGAAGGAGGGTTCCGCGCCTCGTCGCGTTGGTCGTCCTCGCGAACACCACCAGCCAGGCGACGAGCAGTACGACGTAGCCCACGGCGCTCGCCCAGCGAAACAGCGAAAGTCCCGTGTGCAGCGCCAGTTGCGCTGTACCCGTCACCGTGACGCCGATTGGAAACGTGAAACTCCACCACGTGAGAGCGAACGCCATCCCTTTTCGCATCGTGTGAATAGTCAGGGCCAACGCGAGGACGCTCCACATCATCGCAAATCCCCACACCGGGACGCCGAAGAGGATCGCGAACTCGTTCATCGCGTGCGCGATCGGCGCGGCGACCGCTTCGTGGGCGTGCTCCCCCAAGAGCCCGGCCGCCGTGATTGACTGGCCGAGCGGACCGAGCACGATCCAAAGGGTCGGCACACGAGCGCTGTGCGACGAACCGAAGTACGCAAGTCGTGACCAGATCAACGTGATGATGATGAACGCCGCCATGAGGCTCATCCCGAACAGCGCGAAACAGACGTAGAGCAACGTGGCTCGACCTTGGAGCGACGACACGTAGGGGATCAGCAGGGCACCCGTCGAAGCCGACACCATCGGCGGCACGACGGGCATCAGCCAACCGCCGAACGCCGCGTCGGGACGAACTTCGATCTGGGTGAAGAGACGAAAGGGAATCAGTACCGCCGTGATCAATCCCCCGACGGTGCCAAGGACCCAGAGGACCCAGTCGAGGTCGACGGCGACGCGAAGACCCAACATCGAGTGCGTCGCCAAGAGCGCCCCGGCACCCACCGTCATGAAGGCCATCGGCGGGGCGCCGTAAAAGTGCGACATCTGGACGTCGTGGCCGTAACTTCGCGCGAGCGACGGTGATCGGAACCACGTCCGAGCGGTTGCGACGAGGAGACCCAACAACATCGCGGCCGCGAGGAGCCACACGATCACGCAGAAGGTCCTCAGTCCCGGCACGTCAAACGGGAGCGACGCGCCGGCGTTGGCGACGATGCCCGTACCCATCACCGACGCGTACCAATTGGGGCCGAGGTACGTCTCGGGGCGCTTCTCGATGACGTCGCCGCTCAATGAACCAGCACGAGTGTCGCCGGTAGTCATGACGTTCCTCCTTCGAACCATGGACGTCGGCCGTGTGAACTGGCCGCCCTCCATCCTTTTCCGGGCGCCGCGCGGACGCAAGACCGACTGTTCAGCCGACGTTACGTGCCCTGGCGCGTCAGTTGCGAGGTGGGTGGCCCTTCGTTAAGTGGCACTGTACGCCGCACGCCATGACGTGACCCGTTCGATTCTCTTCGCGAACGCGACCACCACGACGTCAGATGGTCAAGGAGGTCGCTCTCCTCGCTCGGGGCTTAGAGCTTCGGAATCGCGATGCTGACGAAGAAGTCGCGCATGCTCTGTGGGGTGTAGCAGATCTTCGCCGAGCTCGCGAACAACGACTGGCCAATCGACGCCGCCCAGCACGACGTGATGAGTGCGTACGTGTCGATCTCGGGATCGATCCAACCGAGGGGCTTCGCCGCCTCGATCGCGTTGATCCAGCGGTCGAACTGGATTTCGAGGCGCTCGCTGAACTGTCGCTGGGTCTTCTCGTCGAGCCAAATATCAATCAGGAGCTTGGAAATCCTCCATTGATCACCGAGTTGCCCGTGCGTCCACGCCAACGTGATGTTGTCTCCCATCGCGCTCCAGAAAGTCGCCTGATCTTGTTCGACGATCGCGTTTTCGGCCCTCAAGAGGAACTCGTGCAGGGGCTTCGTGAGACGCGCGTACGCCGACGCCTGCGCTTCGGCGATCAGTTGATTGCGGGATTGAAAGTGGTAGTAGATCGTCTGCACGCCGACGTGCGCCTGGTCGGCAATGTCCGCCAGGTGGATCTCACTGCTCGATCGGTCGGCCAGCATCTGCTCGGTCACGTCGATGATGTGTTGTCTTGTACTCGAGTCGCCTTTACTCACGGCCGGCACGTCGTGAGCCCCTTGATACTCCAAAATGCGACGTCACGATCTCTCCTTTACACAGCCTCTTTTACACGGGACGACCAGGTAAGGGAACTCCCGCTCCAAGAAAAAACGATTCGTCTTCATAGAACCTAGATTGACCTCACTATGTAACGCCGTTCCAGATTGTTGGAATGATCATTACCCACTGGACGAGCGACACGTTTTCTAACGCCAAAAATGCGGCGCGGGGTCGTTCACGTCGGTTCGATCGGCGACGTGGTGGCGAACGTCGGGCACTCGACGCTCGGCGATTCTCGACGGGTCACGCGCGATTTGCGGCGGTTCTTTCCAGAAAGAGAGGCAGATGAGGGTGGCGACGGCTCCGGCACGGCGGAAGAGCGGGATCGCTGGACGACATCGTTTTCAATAAAAAAATCATTTTGACATCCGCGTTCACGAGGGCGCCGAACAAGTGGAAGAGATCAACGAAGGAGAACCAATGGAGCCTGTAAGTCGAAGGATTTTTTTCAAGCACGCGGGAGCCGCCGCGGCGGTCGCCGCCGTTGCGGGCAGCGCCCTTGCCGCTCCGCTGGGGCTGGGCAGTGCGCTCGCCGGTGCCGCGAGCACGAAGGACACCCCGCTGACCCCGAATGAGGACCTTCGTGGCAACGAAGACCTCGTCGTGCACGTGAAGAACTCGCGTACCGGAGAGATCAGTCTCTTCGTCGGGCACCGAGAAGTGATCATCCACGACCGCAAGATCGCCGCACGTCTCGTGCGCGCGATTCGCCAAAAGGAGAACCCCAATGTCATCGCACCGTGAAGCCCCAGAGATCGCGAAGGACCCGGTCGCCGACAGCACCGACCTCTACGCGTTCGTGAGTCCCGACAAAGCGGACACCGTCACCCTCATCGCCAACTACATCCCCCTCGAGGGTCCGGCCGCCGGACCGAACTTCTACGAGTTCGGCGACGACGTCTTGTACGAGATTCACGCCAGCAACAAAGGCGACGGCGTGGCCGACGTGACCTACCAGTTCCGTTTCCGCAGCGAGAACAAGATCCCCACGACGTTCCTCTACAACGACGGACCGATCGAGTCGCTCACGAGCGCGAGCTGGAACCGCCGCCAGTTCTACTCGGTGACGAGGGTCACGCGCGACGGCAAGAGCGACGAGCTCGCGTCGAACCTCGCGTGCCCGCCGTGCAACATCGGTCCACTCTCGACGCCCGATTACCCCTCGCTCGCGAGCGCCGCGATCCACTCGCTGCCCGGTGGACGTCGCGTCTTCGCCGGTCAACGAGCGGAGGCGTTCTTCGTCGACCTCGGGGCGATCTTCGACCTCGGTGACCTGCGACCGATCGCGAACCTGCACAACACGTTTGGTCTGCCAGCGCTGAAGGCTGCGCCGGGCGTCAACTCCACGGCCCAAGTCAACGTGCACAGCATCGCGATTCAGGTGCCTATTTCGGACATCGCCCTAGGTGGCGTCAAGCCCTCGTCGTCGTCATCGGCGAAGTCGAGTGTCGGGATCTGGACGACCGCCAGTCGTCGCAAGGCCCGCGTGCTGAACGCCAACGGTGGTACCGGCGTCGAGACCGGACCCTACGTCCAGGTGTCGCGTCTCGGCAATCCCCTCTTCAACGAGGTGCTCGTGCCGCTCACCGAGAAGGACAAGTGGAACGCGCAGCCACCGTCGAAGGACAAGAACTACGCCAAGGGCGTAGCGAAGCCCGAGCTCGCGGGGCTCTTGAACGTCCTGTACCCCGGGGCGTTCCCGAACCTCGCGGCCTACACGAAGCCCCGCGCGGACCTCGAGGCGATCCTGCTCACCGGCATTCCCGCGGGCGTCGTCTCGAAGGACTACTCCACGTTCACGGGCACCACGCAAGCCGACATGCTTCGCCTCAACCTCGCGATCGCGCCCGCGGCAACGCCGAACGTTCTTGGCGTCCTCGGCGGCGACTTCGCGGGCTTTCCGAACGGTCGACGTGTCGGGGACGACGTGGTGACCATCGAACTCCAGGCGGTGGCGGGCGTCACGATCCCACTCGTCGACAAGACCTTCACGCCGGACAAGGCGATCGCCGACGTCAGTGACGGCGTCACCGGTGCCGGCTTGACCCTGTTGTCAACGTTCCCCTACCTCGGCACGCCCTACAGCGGCTACAGCGTCTCGGCCTAGGGAGTGGAACGTGAGTGAACGACAGCTTCCCCCCAGCTGGGACGGCAGCGTGGTCCTCGACATCGGGGGCGACGTGGGAGCACTCATGCTCCGCACGTCGCCCCGGATGGTCGGAGTTGAAATTGATCTGACGCCCGACGACGTCACCCTTCCCCCAACCCACAGTGCCGTGCGCGAACGACAGTCCGTCAACGGGTTGTCGTTCGCGGCGGTCTATCCCCACGTGACGGCGGGCACGTACCGCGTCGAAGGTTCAGCGCAACGAGTCACCGTCGAGGGGGGACGCGTCACCGACGTCGAGTTCGTAGGCGACGAGGCGGTGTTCTTGAAGTCCCCGAGTCGTAGCTAGTCAAAGGAGAAAATAATGTTCGTAGGAGAGATCTTCGGCCCGGATCTGCTGATCGTGGTGATCATCGGGGCGGTACTGCTCTTTGGCGGCGCGGCCATTCCGAAATTTGCACGGAGCCTCGGCCAAACCAAGACCGAGTTCGAGAATGGCATGCGTTCAGCGAAGGAATTGAGCGACACCGTGAAGAACCCGTCGTCCGTCTCGCAGTTGAGCGAACCAGAGCAAACGAAGTAGCGAGGTGCGCGTCGACCCGACAGTGACGTCGGACGTCGTGACGTGAATCACCCTCCAGCGCTTACACGCGCCGCGTTGACGGTGTCGTGTGTCGCGCTTGTCGCCTCTCACGAAGTGAGGTGATACCAAGCTTTTCTCGGTCTGATCCAAAAGTGATGAAGACTTGTCGGGGGCTCGTCGCTGAGGAGTAAACGATGGACAGGCTTTCTTCACGCCACTCGGGTAGGACGGTTCACTCACGACGTCGGTCGGCCGCACTTGTGCTGTGTACGCTCCTCCCACTCCTCGTCGGCGCTCTCTCACCTCTCGCGTCGGCGGCGACCAGCTCGTCAACGGCAACCGTGGTCGCGTTCGACGCCCCGTTCCTTGGTAGCCCGCCCACGACAAGTCCCGCCGTCGTGGGCGTGGCGGCGACGTCGGACGGCAAGGGCTACTACGTCCTTCGCGCGAACGGGGCGGTCGACGCGTACGGCGTGACCAGTAACGGATCCACCGCGGCGACCGTTCTCCCTCCTGGCGTCACCGCCACGGGCATCGCGCTCGATCCGACGACCGGGGGTTACTGGATGGTGGCGTCGAACGGAATGGTCAAGGGCTTCAACGCCCCTTTTCACGGCGACACGCTCGTCCCACCCGGCGGCTGGGGACAGCACCCGGCCGCCGTCGCGATCGCGGCTGCGCCTGACGGTTCTGGCTACTACGTCCTTCGCGCGAACGGGGCGGTGTACGCCTACGGCGTGAAGAGTCACGGCTCGCTCGCCGGTCACCTCTTCTATCGAACGATCGCGCCCGTCGTCGCGGTTGCCCTCGCAGTCGACGCCGCGACCGGCGGCTACTGGATAGCGACGTCGACCGGCCAGGTCGCCAACTTTGACGCGCCCTTCCTTGGGTCACCGATGGTTGACGCGCACGGCGCGTACGACGGGGTGCCCGTCAGCGCACTCGCTGCCGCGCCCACCGGCTCGGTTTACTTCGTGCTCCGTGCGAACGGCGAGATCGACGCGTACGGTGTCCCGCCACACGGCTCGATCACGTCGACCAACGCCCTGCCCGCGGGCGCGTTCGCGAGCGCCCTCGCCGTGGACCCGGTGACTGGTGGTTACTACGTGACGCTCGACGACACGCCCGTCGCCGGCTACCTCAATCCCTTCCGTGCGCTGACGTCGCTCCTGCCCCAAGAGATCGACCAGGGCGTCGATTACTGCGCGTCGGGACCGGTCTACGCACTCGGTGACGCCGTGGTCGTGAACCTCTACGACCCGGGCTGGCCGAGTGGCGTGTTCATCTCGTACCGCTTGACGAGTGGCACCGCGAAGGGTCGCTACGTGTACGTCGCCGAGAACGTCACGCCTAGCGTGAGCGTCGGTGAACACGTGACGGCCGAAACCGTGCTCGGCGTGGTGCACGACGCGAAGACCTGTCTCGAGACCGGTTGGGCCGATCCCCCCGCGTCGCCGGAACGGGCCGCGGGGCACGTCGAGTACAACGGCAAGAACACGACCGCCTACGGGCTCAACTTCAGCTCCCTGTTGGCGTCGCTGGGAACGCGACCGGGCCTTCCTCAGCCGTTCGGACCGCCCGGTCCTCTTCCCTCTGGATGGCCCGCGTGGTAAACGTCACGAACAGTGTCGTGCTCAGCCGGGCGGGAGTGCAGACCGTCGCGTAACGTCGTTTTGAGAGCGCGAGTGATCGAGGGTCCGCCATGGAATGGAAAAACTCTGGAGTGGGCCACGCGGCGGCGTGGTCGACGATCTCGAACTTTGACGCCAAGACGAGTATCGCCAAGGAGATGGCCAATCGACTGCGCGACGGCGACGTGGTGGGCGTCGGCAGTGGATCGACGAGTTATTTGACCTTGCGCGCACTGGCTGACGTCGCGCGCCAACGTGGCTGGCACTTCACCGCGATCACGACGTCGCTCGAGATGGAGATGGAGTGTCGCGAGTTGCAGGTGGCGACCACCAGCCTCCTGCACGACCGGCCCGAGTGGTCGTTCGACGGAGCGGACGAGATCGACGACGCCCGCGACATGATCAAGGGTCGCGGCGGCGCGATGGTGCGCGAGAAGCTGGTCATGGCGAGTTCACTGGATCGCTACGTTGTCGTCGACGCGTCGAAGAAAGTGAGCCACCTCGGCCGTATCGCAGCCGTGCCACTCGAGATCGTTCCCGAGGCGTTCAACCTGGTGCGATCGCAACTGGAGAGTTCCTTCGACGCCGAGTCGTCGGCCCTTCGCATGTCGGACGCGAAGGACGGGCCGGTGATCACGGAGAGGGGCAACCTCATCGTCGACGTCAAGTTCAAGGACGTGAACGCGGACGTGAGCGCACGACTGAACGCCGTGCCCGGGGTCGTTGGAACGGGTCTGTTCTTTGGCTTCGCGCCGACGCTCATCTGCGACTGACGTCGGCTCTCCGGGTTGGACCTGATCAACGCGAAGAGTGAAGACTCTCCGCGAAACCGTGAAGCCGCGACGGTCCCAAGTGGTACTTTCAACCTATGACAACTCAACTGCAAGAGACGTTCGACGCCGCACTCGTGAACCGCAAGTTGCTCCAACACCCTTTCTACCAACGCTGGGAAGCAGGTGAACTGAAGGACGGTGAGCTGACCAGTTACGCCGAGCAGTATCGCTACTTCGAGACAATGCTGCCGGACTTCCTCACGCGACTCAGTGAAACGCTGCCCGCGGGACCCACGCGCGACGCGGTCCTCGACAACTACCGCGATGAAGTGTCGCCGCCCAGCCACTTGGAGCTCTTTGAGAAGTTCGCCGACTTCTACGATGCTGCGGACGCGCCCATCTCTCCGGCGATGGCGGCGTTGGTGGCCTCCTACGATGAGGTTCTTCACGAGAGCCCCGCAGCGGCTCTCGCGGGGCTGCTCGCCTACGAGTCGCAAGGGGCGGCGATCGCCGACTCGAAGGCAGCGGGACTGCTCAAGCATTACAAGGCCTCAAATGACGCGACAGCGTTCTGGACAGTTCACGGCTCGGTCGAAGGAGATCACGCGAAATGGACAATGGACGCCCTCGCGTCGATAGAGCCCGACAACACCGACGTCGAAGCGGGTGCTCGCCTCGTGGGCGAAGCGTGGTGGTCGTTCTTGGATGAGCGCGAACTCTTAGCGATCTAGCGCCAGACGTCTTCCCCTCGGCCCTGGCCCTCGGTGTTGGCGAACCGATTCTCGAGGTGACCGCCGGGCATTTGAGGAACATGGACCCGGATACTGATGACAGAAAATTGTCGTCTCTCCGCTCAATTCGTGGTGCCCGAGCACTTCAATCCGACGAAGGATGCTTGGAATCAACGCACTTTGAGCCGGTGAGCAGGTGAAGCAGTGCCTTCAAATCAAGTCAAGTATTAGTCATAAATGTGTCAATTAGAGACCAAGGCAGGGTGTTACGCTCCCCAGTAAGGACGTCTAGACCCAGCTTTCCTCTCACCTGACAGTGCGTCAGGGATGTCGGAAGAAGGTGCGCGGTGGGACTCCTTTTCATGGCGTTAGTCGCCATCGCGGTTGGCGTTGGCGCACTTTGGTCCCGGGTCGTAAACCGTCAGCAGCCAGTTCTTCTCGCCGCGATCGTGCGCGTATCCCACGGGCTGGTAGATACCGACGACTTGGACCCTTTCACCTCAATTTCGCGCCTTTTCTCAGTTCCGTGCGACCAAGTGGAAACCCTTTCAACGTGCAGTTCAATGCTGCGTGATCTTGAGCGCACGGCTCATTCGACGCGGCCAGGGCTGCTCCGGCCGCAACAATCGCAAGGGAATGCACCAACTGGACGGCACTCGCCGTTCCAGGAGACAAGAGGAAAGGACAACTAATGGGACACGAAGGCAAGGCGCGAAATGCCATGCGCGTGGCGAAAGGCACGGTGAAAGAGGCCGCTGGCAAGACTTTCGGCGACGAGAACCTCGAAGCCGAGGGCAGAAGCGACCAAGTGGTGGGTCACCTCAACCAAGCCGGAGAGAAGGTCCGAAGTGCTTTCAAGGAATAGAACGATCGTCCACACGTTGGACACCAAAGACCGCCCGTCGACAGGGATTACGAGCCTCCCCCTAATCCCTGTCGACGGCGATGCCTCGAAGCACAACTCCGACGCGACGCCGAGAGGAACGTGTCACTCGAGCAGTGTCGAGCACTTGGCCGAGCAACCACTGTCGTCTCTCGAACTTCTTCGACAGCTCGAAGCGTTCGTGCGTGAGTTGTTCGAGATCAGTAAGACGGTCTGACGACCATTGTTTCGTCACAGGAATTTGGTGCTCACCACGCCCCTGTTCCCTTGATCCGAAAGAGACGTGACGCAAGTGCAGTACGCATCAACATAGAACGGAGAAGAATAATGAAACGATTTGCCAGACGGAAACCGACAGAAGATCAGCAATTGAAGCTCATGGCGCGGGCCGACGAATTGAAGGCGCAATTGCTGCGCACGTCGAACGAGACCGTGTCGATCGACGGCGGCGCCATGACCAATAGTGAGGCCGCGCTCGCCACGCCACGACCCTCACTCGACCAAATGTGGGGACTTGAGTGACGAAATACGACGTCGCGTCGCGACGTCTGTTCCCCGCTCCACCTTCCGTTCCACCAACAGTCGTCACCGTCCGCGTTGATTCGTCGCAAGGACTGCGTACGGCGCCTACGCCCTCAAAGACCGAGTGGCCGCTCTTGCCGTGGCCTCGCGGTCCCCTGAGCGCCACGGTCATCTCCGCGCTGCAGCGGCGACCGGGAACCCTTGGCGCCACCCCGCCGGTCGGACCGGTCGACGTGCTGAGTGACGATGACTTCTCGCTGGCTCTCTATCTTTGCTACGAGCTGCACTACCGTGGCGTGGCCAACGCCGAATGGGAGTGGGATCCGGGTCTGCTCAAGTTCCGCGCCGAACTCGAACAGGTCTTCGAAGACCGCCTTCACGACGAGATTCGCCACGAGCGCTTCCGATTCGCGCTCGACGTCGTCACCGCGCTCGAAGAACTCATCGAGACGTATCGCGGTCCATCACTGACAACGTACCTTCTTGAGACAGGAACGTTGGATCAGCTCCGTGAATTCTGCGTGCACCGCTCCGCGTACGAATTAAAGGAAGCCGATCGTCACGCCTTTGGGGTCCCGCGACTAACACACGAAGCCAAAGCCGCGTTGGTGGAGATCCAGTACGACGAGTACGGATCGGGTAACGCGACGCGAATGCACGCGACACTCTTCGCTGACACCATGACGGCACTCGATCTCGATTCCTCGTACGGCTCGTACGTCGAACTCCTCCCGGGCGCCACACTCGCCACGGTGAATCTGGTGTCGATGTTCGCGTTACATCGACGGTGGCTCGCGTCGCTGATCGGACATCTCACGGTATTGAAGATGACCTCGGCCGAACCCATGGCGCACCTCAGTGCAGCACTGGCTCGATTCGGCGTCGCGCCCGAAGGACGCCAGTTCTACCACGCACACCTGGACGTCAACCCGCGACACGCGCGAATCGCTCAGGACCGTTTGGTCAAGGGACTGATTGAAGGCGAACCACGTATGGGGCTAGAGATCATCTTCGGTGCTGCCGCCGTCTTGATGCTGGAGCAACGCTTCAGATTCCATCTCCTCGACTCGTGGACCAAGAACCGGTCGTCGCTGGTTCCCTGGCAATTGAAAGCCTCATAAACAGTTTCGCGTTTCCGCTTACGTCGCCGTAGGTGACGGTGACGTGCAACGAGTTTGTAACAAAATGGACGCAGCATCGCTGTAAGCCGCTGATTTAGAGTCGAAGGACGATGCCGAGCAAGGGAAAGTCCAAGGCCAAATCGCCCGACACGGGAGCCCGGTGGCTTCACTACGTTCGTGCCGCTGGTCCCGGGCTCATCACCGGAGCGTCAGACGACGACCCGTCGGGTATCGCCACCTACGCGCAAGCCGGATCGAAGTACGGGCTCTCGTTCCTGTGGGCCGCGCTCTTGTCATTCCCACTCATGGCCGCGGTCCAAGAGATCTGCGATCGAACAGCGCTTGCGACGGGCAAGGGTCTCGGTGAACTAACGGCGGATCGATTCCAGCGCACGGGCAAGGGAATCGTCGCGACGCTCTTGGCGATACTCATGGTGGCGAATACACTCAATATCGCTGCTGACTTGGTCGCCATCGGGTCGGGGATGAACCTCTTGAAAGCCGGACCCAAGTGGCTGTGGGCGCTCCTCGCCGGAATCGTCATCACCGGGCTCGTCGTGAAGGGATCGTTCTCTCGAATCACTATCGTTTTCAAAATATTGGCGGCCGCGCTCTTGGTGTACATCATCGTCGCGGTGATCGTCACTCACAACTGGTTACGGGTGCTCACCTATACCGTCATTCCTCACGTCCAGTTCAACAAGGCGTACCTCGCGCTACTGATCGCCATCCTGGGTACGACGATTTCGCCGTACCTATTCTTCTGGCAGAGTGCCAACCGGCTCGAAGAGATGCGCGATGAAGATGAAGGAGGTGACGATCCCGCTCCGCTCAAGAATCGGAGTCGATCCCAAGCAAAGTTCAAATTGCGAACAAGTCGCGTCGACGTGTTCACTGGGATGGCGTTCTCCAACATCGTCATGTTCGCCATCATCGCTGCAACCGGCGAGACGCTGCATATCCATGGCGTGACGAATATTCAAAGTGCCGCACAGGCGGCGAGTTCACTGAAGCCATTCGCGGGGAAATTGGCGAGTGCCATCTTTGCCCTCGGATTCATTGGGAGCGGGCTGCTCGCCATTCCCGTACTTGCGGCCTCGGGATCAGTTGGGTTTTCCGGTCTCATCGGTAAGGATTGGGGCTTCTCAAAGACCATCCGTGAAGCTCCCCTCTTCTATGGTCTGGTCGGCGTGGGGACGCTTGGCGGTACGGCACTCAGCCTCCTTCACGTCAACCCGATCAAGCTCTTGGTTTTCGTGGCCGTCATTAACGGGGTCATCGCGGCGCCACTTCTCATTCTGGTGATGATCGTGTCCAACAATCGTCGACTTATGGGCGACTACGTCAATGGTCACGCCTCGAACATTCTCGGCTGGCTTACCAGCGCGGTAATGACGGTTGCCTCGATAGCTCTCTTCGCCACGGGCGGGATCTCCCTTTGATGTCCGGACGACGAAGCCTCCCGACGAAGGAGTCCTCGTGACCGATGACGTGACCGATGACGTGACCGCCCTCGTGGACCGCGAAGCCCCCGTTCTGCGATCGACGTTGACGCATATGAAGATGAACCGTGTCAATATCGCCGCGGGCGCCTTCGCGTACCGCTGGTTCCTCGCGATATTCCCGATCATCATCGGACTCTTGGGAATCGCCACCCTCGTCACCGTGTCGCGGACCGTCGTGCTCAATCTGCTGCACGGCGTCACCAAATCGCTACCCTCCGGCGCCGCCCAGGTGTTCACCGGAGCGATCTCGCACGCCACGCAACGTTCCGGCGCCGATCTCCTGACGACCATCGTGGCGTGCGTCGTGGCGCTGTGGAGCGCGACGTCCGGCATGGTCATCGTCGAAGAGGCGTTGGACATGGCCTACGACGTGCCGCAGGACCGCTCGTTTCTCGCCAAGCGCCTTGTCGCGCTCCCGCTGCTCCTTGGCGCGACCGTGCTCGGCAGCGCGGCCTCCGCGTTGATCATCTTCGGTCCCCAGTTAGGCACGCTCATACGGCACTCGGCACCTATTGGCGGCGCGGCGTTCAGCACGGTCTGGACGATCGTGCGCTTTCTCATCGCGCTCGGCCTCATGAACTTCTTAATGGCGTTTCTCTACTACGTCGCACCGAATCGACCTCGAGCGCGCTGGCGCTGGTTCAGTCCCGGCGCGTTCGTCGCCACGATCCTCTGGGCGCTCGTCTCGTGGGGTTTCTCCATCTATACCTCGCACTTCGGCTCCTACGGCAACACCTACGGCGCGTTCGCAGGTGTCGCGATACTCATCTTCTGGCTCTACCTCACGGGACTCGCGATCTTGTCCGGCGGAGAGTTGAACGCCGCAATCGAACGTCGCGACTTCCAGGCACAACGCACGACGGCGGCGCCCGAAGAGGCGCCGCCGTCAAGCTAAGACTGTTCGAGAGCCGCTTACTCCAGCGCGAACTCGGGGGCCAGCGGCGTACTCGACGCCGTCGCGTCGTTCGACGCGTCGGTGTGCTGATGCTTTCCGCCGATCAGGAGTCCCGCGACCACCGCGGCCATCGCCACGAGCGCCGCACTCACTTCGAAGGCCGTGGTGTAGCCGTGGACGGCGCCCGCGCTGCGCGTCGACGCGTTGTTCACGCGAAGCGCGAGGTAGCTGACCGTCGCCGACGCCGCGATGGTGTTCAACAGCGCGGTACCGAGCGCACCGCCGACCTGCTGCGTGGTGTTCACGAGCGCACTGGCGACGCCGGCGTGCTCTTCCGCGACGCCGAACAGTGAGGTGCTGTTCATCGGTACGAACGTGATGCCCATGCCGATACTCACGAGGATCTCACCGACCAAGACGTGCGACACGTACGAACTACTCGGCGTGAGACGTGAGAACCAGAGCAGTCCCAAGGTCGCCAACGACAGTCCGGTGACGAGAAGTCCGCGGGGTCCCGTTCGTGGCAGGAATCGACTCGCGATACCGGCGCCGAGGATGATGCCCGCGGAGAACGGCAGGAAGGCGAAGCCCGTCTTCAGCGCGCTGTAGCCCAAGGTTCCCTGCAAGAAGTAGGTGAGGAACAAGAACGTCCCGAGCATGGCCATCCCGACCAACAGCGACGCGAGGAACGAGCCACCGCGCTTGCGTTCGAGGACGACCTTCAGCGGGAGCAGCGGGTGCGTGGAGCGCATCTCGATGAGGACGAAGCCCGCGAGGAACACGACGCCGCCCGTCAACAAGGACACCGTCAACAGCGATCCCCAACCGTGCGAGGCGACCATCGTGAAGCCGTACACCAAGAGGAAGAGGCCCACGGTGGAGGTCAGCGCGCCGGGGATGTCGTAGCCGTGACGGGTCTCGACACGACTCTCTCTAATCACCAGCGTCGCCGCGACCGCGGCCATGATCGCGATGGGCACGTTGATGAGCAAGGTCCAGCGCCACGACGCGTACTGCGTGAGCACGCCGCCGAGCACGAGGCCGAGGGCCGCGCCCCCGCCCGCGATCGCGCCGTAGACGCCGAACGCGCGAGCACGCTCGCGCGCCTCGGTGAAGGTCACCGTCAACAGCGACAGCGCCGCGGGTGCCATGAGGGCACCGAAGGCGCCTTGAACGGCGCGTGCGCCAAAGAGCATGGCCTCGTTCTGCGCGAGTCCCGCGATACCCGAGGCGAGTCCGAAGCCGAGGAGTCCGATCACGAACACGCGACGACGTCCCAGATAGTCGGCGATGCGGCCACCGAGAAGGAGGAAACTTCCGAACGCGAGCGTGTAGGCACTCATCACCCACTGGCGGTTCGCGACCGAGATGTGCAGGGCGCGTTGCGCGCTCGGGAGGGCTACGACGACGACGGTGGCGTCGAGCACGATGATGAGCTGGGCGACCGCGATGATCGCGAGGGTCCAGTACCGCTTCGGGTCTGGAATCGTCTCCTCCAGCGGAGCACTGCTATCAAGGACTTCCGTGGTCATAATTGTCTTCCTTCCGGCTTGGCTGGTACTGCGGGGGGCTGAAACACTAAGAAACTGCGGAAACTCTGGACGCAGACCGACTCAAATCGGAACTACGGTTCCGGATACAAGACCACTATAGTAACGATGGTTCCGTTTGTCAACAACGTCGTCAGGAGGTCTCGTGACAGTGGATCACCGGGGCACCCGTGACGACGCCAACGCGCAAGTGACCTCATCACCACCCATTTCAGAACTCCCTGAGCCGCGACCAATGCGCGCCGACGCGATGAGAAATCACGAAAAGATCCTTCGCGCCGCGGAAGAAATATTTGCCCTGGACGGCGTCATGGTGCCGATCGACGTCGTCGCCGAACGCGCGGGCGTGGGCATCGGAACCCTGTACCGCCACTTCCCCACGAAGGAAGCGCTCTACGACGAGATCGTCTCCACGCGCCTGAGGGCGCTCATCGACACGGCGCACGCGTGCGAGAAGGAACCCAACGCGGCCGAAGGCATGTGCACGTTCCTGCACACGTTCGCTCGACAAGCTTCCGAGAAACAAGATCTCTTCGACGCTCTCGGCCAAGCGGGCATCGACATCAAAGCTCGCTTCTCCGACATGCTGAACGAATTGACGACGTCCATGGATACCATGCGTCAACGCTCCGTCGATGAGGGCGCGATACGCGACGACGTCGAGACGAAGGACATCTTGAACCTCGTGATGGGAAGTTGTCACGCGGCCGGGTACGACGGCAAGAGCGGCGCGAGCCTCGAGCGTCTAGTCGACATCGTCCTCGCGGGTATCAAAACTCCCGACTGACCGTCAGCACTCATGACGCCTGTGGTACGAGGTGGCCCTCTCCTCACTCCTTGAGGAAGAGCGTTCGATGGACTCGGCCCGACCCCTCGTCCACGATCGCGCCTGACCACGCCAAAAGTGCGAAACAGCGGTGTTTTGACGCCGATTCAGAATCTCTTCCAGAAGAGCTTGACTTTGATATCACTTTGATGTTATGTTCGCATCATGTTGATATCAGAGTTCGTCGAAAGCATTCGTGGTGACTTCAAGAATCTGGCAGAAATAGCGGGTCCCGACACGGCGTTGGTCGTCGAGCGACTCGGTGCAGCACTCGAGCCCGCGATGCAGAAACACTTTCTCGACTCGCTCAACGCGCTCGTCCAGGAGTTCAACCTCCACGACGGCGCTCCCCTCACGCTGAGTTTCGAGGGCGACGCCGTCCGCCTCACGCGACTCGTACCGGTCAGCCCCGAGACCACGCCACCCACCGGCGACTACTCGGCGCGGATCGCTCTGCGCCTCACCGACGATCTCAAAGAGAGCATCGAAAATCTCGCGACCGACGTCGGTTCGTCCGTGAACTCATGGATCGTGCGTTCCCTCGAGCGATCCGTACGAAGCGATCCCTCGGGTCCGTTCGTCGTTGGAAAACGTCAGCTGCGCGGCAAGGGCCGCGCCTAACTCGAAAAAGGAGATTCGCCATGATCTACCTCGGTACCCACGCGCCCGGCACGAAGGACGTCGCGACGTTTCGTCGCGCGCAACACGACACGTTGAACTTTGAGACCTGCGGAGGGGAACAATCGTCACCGGATGAGGCTTCCCCCGCGACGGGTGGCCAACTGCTCTACTTCCCCGCGAAGGTCGCGGAGAGTCGTCATAACGAACCAACGAAGGGAAGTCACCATGACCAATGAATCTGAGACCAGCAAGGGCAGTAGCGACGCGACGACGCGACGTACGTCGGGGCGCGAACGAACTGAGCGCTTCTCCCCCACGGGCCCCGTGCGCGCAACAATCGCGACCAAGAGTGGTGACGTGGACGTGCGAACCGTCGACGGTAACGAGCTCGAAGTCACGCTTCGAGCGAGTTCGTCGAAGTACGAACACCTCCTAGAGCTCGCGACGGTCCATTTCGACGCCACCAACAACGTGCTGGAGATCGAATCGCTGCCTGGGGTCTTTTCCGGCTCGTTTCGCGGGGTTCGTGACGCGGCCAAGTCCTGGTTCGACTTCGGAGGCTCGGACCTCGACGTCGTCGTCGTGCTACCTCACGACTCGTCGCTGGACGTGAAGACCATGTCGGGCGACGCGTCGCTCCACGGTGAGCTCAACGACGTCGACGTGGCGAGCGCCTCAGGCGACGTCAGTGCCCTCGATTCGTGTCGGACACTTCAGGTGAAGACCGCTTCGGGCGACGTCGTCACCGGCCAGGTACTCGACGTCTTGAAGTGCCACAGTGCCTCGGGGGACGTGCGTTGTCGGGGCGCGGCGACCAAGACCGATATCGCCAGCGCGTCCGGCGACGTCACGCTCACGGGCGAACGTCCCGGCAGCGTCGTCGTGAAGGTCGTCTCAGGCGACGTCCACATCAGCGTGGCGCGCGGCCTCGCGGTTGACGTCAACGGCAACACCGTCTCGGGTGATTTGGGCTCGAACATCGACCTTGGCGCGTCGGGCGGTGACGTCAGCGACGACGACGTGCTCTTCATCAAGGTCAACACCGTTTCGGGCGACATCCGGGTCGACAAGGCTGCGTGAACCGACCGCGCCACCGCTTGCGTCGTCAGTCCTTCAGCTTCTCGCAGCTGTAGGTCATCGCCACCACGTTGCCGCCCGGCCGGTAGGCCAAGTGCGCCGCGCGCGGCGCGTCGAGTATCGAGAAGTCCGCGCGCGCGCCCACGCCGAGGTGACCGACGTCGTCGCGACGCAGCGCGAGGGCCCCTCCCTTCGTCGCTGCGTACAGCGCCTCGTCAACGGTCATCGCCATTTCGCGTACGGCTAAGGCGATGACGAAGGCCATGCTCGTCACGTAGGAGGAGCCGGGATTGCAGTCCGTCGCGAGCGCCACGCTCACGCCGGCGTCGAGTAGTCGACGGGCCGACGGGTAGGGCGAACGGGTCGAGAACTCCGCACCCGGGAGCAACGTGGCAACGGTCGCTGACGCGCTCAACAGGTCGATGTCGTCGTCCTCTAAATACGTGCAGTGATCGACACTGGCGCAGTCGAGATCGACCGCCAGGGCGATCGCGCCGCTGTGGGCCAGTTGATTGGCGTGAAGGCGTGGCGCGAGACCTTTTGCTCGCGCTCGCGTCAGTATCTCCCGCGCTTCGTCGACACTGAACGCTCCGCGATCACAGAAGACGTCGGCCCACTTGGCGTGGGGCGCGCACGCGTCGAGCATCGACGAGGTGAGCAGGTCGACGTAGCCGTCGCGGTCTTTCGAGAACTCCGGTGGCACGACGTGTGCACCCAGCCACGTCACTTCCTCGCTGAAAGTGCTCGCCACTTCGAGCGCTCGCGTCTCGCCCACGGTCGTCAACTCGTAGCCCGACTTGATCTCCACCGTGGTGACGCCACCGTTGAAGAGCTCGTCGACACGCTTCCGAGCGCCGCGCTCAAGTTCTTCGACCGTCGCAGCGCGCGTCGCGGCGACGGTTCGAGCGATGCCCCCGCCGTCGTAGTGGACGCCCGCCATACGCGCCTCAAACTCGTCGCTGCGCTCGCCCGCGAAGACGAGGTGCGTGTGCGAGTCGACGAAGCCGGGCACGACGGCACGACCATTCGCGTCGATCTCCTCGTCGGCGTCGGGCGCGTCGGCGTCCGCTCCCACCCAGAGGACTTGTTCGTCGTCCACGACCAGCGCCGCGTCGAAGAGTCGCCCGAGCGCGCCGTAGTCACCGAGCGTCGGATCGTTCGTCGTCAACTCACTCACGTGTCGAATGACGCGCGTCGCCATCAGCCCTCGCGCATCGGGACGCGCAGCCCCGTCGACTCGGCGGTCTCTTCGGCGATGTCGTAGCCGGCGTCCACGTGACGCAAGACGCCCATGGCGGGATCGTTCGTGAGAACCCGACGCAGTTTCTCGCCGGCCAACGCGGTGCCGTCGGCGACGCAGACCTGTCCCGCGTGGATGGAACGGCCGATGCCCACGCCCCCGCCGTGATGGATGGACACCCACGACGCGCCCGACGCCGTGTTCACGAGGGCGTTCAGGAGCGGCCAGTCGGCGATGGCGTCCGAGCCGTCGAGCATGGCTTCGGTCTCGCGGTACGGCGAGGCGACCGAACCGCTGTCGAGGTGATCGCGACCGATGACGAGAGGCGCCGTCACCGCGCCCGAGGCCACGAGTTCGTTGAACCGGACGCCCGCGCGGTCGCGTTCGCCGTACCCGAGCCAACAGATGCGCGCGGGAAGTCCTTGGAACGCGACACGGTCCTGCGCCTTCGTGATCCAACGGCGCAGGAGGTCGTTCTCCGGAAAGAGGTCGAGCACCGCTTGGTCGGTGACGGCGATGTCGGCCGGGTCACCCGAGAGGGCCGCCCATCGAAAGGGGCCCTTGCCTTCACAGAAGAGTGGCCGTATGTACGCCGGCACGAAGCCCGGGTAGTCGAAGGCCCGCGGGTAGCCGCCGAGCTGCGCCTCGCCGCGTAGCGAGTTGCCGTAGTCGAAGACCTCGGCGCCCTCGTCCATGAAGCCGACCATCGCCTCCACGTGGCGCACGATGGACTCGCGCGCGCGGTCGGTGAACTCCTCGGGCTTCTTCTCGGCGTAGTCGTGCCAGTCACCGAGGTCGATCCCCTCGGGCAGGTAGCTCAGGGGGTCGTGCGCCGACGTCTGGTCCGTGACGATGTCGACCTCGACGCCGCGACGCAGGATCTCCGGCAATATCGTCGCGGCGTTGCCGAGCAGTCCCACGCTCAGCGCCTCGCGGTCCTTCTTCGCTTGGCTGACACGAGCGAGCGCCTCGTCGAGGTCGTCCGTCCACTCGTCCAAGTAGCGCTGGTCGACCCGGCGCTGGAGTCGCCCGGGATCGACGTCCACGCAGAGACAGACCCCGTCGTTCATCGTGACCGCCAGTGGCTGCGCGCCGCCCATGCCGCCCGCGCCACTCGTCAGCGTGAGCGTGCCGGCCAAGGTGCCGTTGAAGCGCTTGACGGCGATGGCGGCGAAGGTCTCGTAGGTCCCTTGCAAGATGCCTTGGGTACCGATGTAGATCCACGAGCCCGCGGTCATCTGGCCGTACATGGTGAGACCGAGCGCCTCGAGTCGACGGAACTCCGGCCACGTCGCCCAGTCGGGCACGAGGTTGGAGTTCGCGATCAACACGCGCGGCGCCCACTCGTGGGTCTGCAGGACACCGACGGGCCGACCCGACTGCACCAGCATGGTCTCGTCGGCCTTCAGGGTCGCCAGCGTGCGGATCAGCGCGTCGAAACTGCGCCAGTCGCGCGCCGCGCGACCCGTGCCGCCGTAGACGACGAGTTCGTCGGGGCGTTCGGCGACCTCGGGATCGAGATTGTTCTGCAACATGCGCATCGCGGCCTCTTGGGGCCAGCCGAGCGCGCTGATCGACGAACCTCTCGCGGCTCGAACCGGTCGTGCTCCCTCCATGGGACTCCTTCGTCTAGTGCAGCGTCACGTAACGCGACGCCGTCTCGAGTAGTTCGCGGTTCGCGACGAGCTCCGAGACCGCCGCGATCTCGGGCGAGAGCCAGCGGTCGTGACCCGGTCCCCCCGAGCGCGCGTTCACGCGTTCGGCGATGGCGGCCGTTACCGGCGACGGCGTGAGTGGCGCGCGCAACGCTAAGGCGCGCGCGCTCGCGAGCAGTTCGATCGCCACGACGTCACGAAACGCCTCGAGCGACTTGCGCAGTTTCCTCGCGGCGTGCCAGCCCATCGAGACGTGATCCTCCTGCATGCCCGACGACGGTATGGAGTCGACACTCGCCGGTGAGGCGAGTCGTTTCATCTCGGTCACCAGTGCGGCCTGGGCGTACTGGGCGATCATGAGTCCGGAGTCGACGCCCGCCTCGTGCGCGAGGAACGGGGGCAGTCCGTAGCTTCGATTCTCGTCGAGCAGCCGGTCGGTTCGACGTTCGGACATCGACGCCACGTCCGCGAGGGCGATGGCGAGAAAGTCGAGCGCGTAGCCCACGGGCGCGCCGTGAAAGTTGCCGTTCGACACCAGCGAGCCGTCGGCGAGCACGGAGGGGTTGTCGATCGCCGCGGCGAGTTCGACGTCGGCGACGCCCGTCGCGTAGCTGAACGTGTCACGCGCGGCGCCGTGGACTTGGGGAGCGCAACGTAGTGAGTACGCGTCTTGCACTTGCGAGAAGTCGTCGAGGTGGGCGTCGACGATCTCGGAGTCGTCGAGGAGCGCCAAGAGATTCTTCGCGCTCGCCAGTTGACCCGGGTGGGGCCGCAGTGCGTGGATCTCGTCGAGGAAGACGCGATTGGTGCCGCGAAGCGCTTGGATGGACATGGCCGCCGCCACGTCCATCTGCCGCATGAGGGCCATGCCGTCATCGAGCGCCAGCACGAGCTGTCCCAGCATGCCGTCGGTGCCGTTGATGAGGGCGAGCCCCTCCTTCTCGGCGAGTTCGACGGGCTCGAGACCCGCGTCCGCCAACGCGTCGGCGGCGCGCCGCCGAGCGCCGCCAGCGTCACGGACGTCGCCTTCGCCCATCAACGCGAGCGCGACGTGCGCGAGCGGCGCGAGGTCGCCTGAACAGCCCAGTGACCCGAACTCGTGCACGACCGGCGTGACGCCCGCGTTCAGCAACGCGGCGTATGCTTCGGCGGTCGTTGGTCGAACGCCCGACACGCCACTGCAGAGGTTGGTGAGACGCGACACCATCATCGCCCGCACGACTTCGGTCTCGACCTCGGCGCCGACGCCCGCGGCGTGCGATCGAATCAGCGAACGTTGCAGGTCGCGTCGCCGGTCGTGCGAGATCGACGTGGTGGCGAGTGATCCGAAGCCCGTCGAGAGACCGTAGATCGGTTCACCGCTGTCGACGAGCACGTCGATGGCACGGCGTTGGCGAGTGAGCCGTTCGAGGACCTCGGCGCTGAGCGCGACGGGCTCGAAGAGACGAGCCACCGAGATCAGTTGCGCCCTCGTGAGTGGTTCGAGACCTATGACGACGGTCACGCCGTTCTCCTTTGTACGCCCGTGAGCGCCTCGAGCACCAAAAGCGCGGCCAGACGAACGGTTCGTCGGTCGATGCTGTCTTGTTCCGCGTCAATCTCGGTGAAGTCGA
>DASZIH010000061.1:0-11707 GCA_035949355.1 Acidimicrobiales bacterium | reverse complement strand
AAGACGGCGAAGGACTTTCGCGCCCTCGTCGAAGGTCACTCCATCAAGACCGTCCAGCGACTCGGCAAGAACCTCGTGCTCGGTCTCGACAACTCGACCCACCTCGTGATCCACCTCGGTATGAGTGGCCAGCTACTGCGGGCGAAGGGTCCAAAGGACCCCAGACCCAAACACACCCACGTCGTGTTCTCCTTCGTCCAAGGCGGGGAACTGCGCTACGTCGATCCTCGGACCTTCGGCGAGATCTACGTCTCGAAGGTGCCCAATGACAGCGATCCCCCCGTTGAGATCTCGAAGTTCGCGCGACTCTCCATCGGTGGCGAGGGACTGGCGCTTCGAAAGGCCGTCCCCGAGCTGGCCCATCTGGGACTCGACCCCTTCGAGGACCAGATCGGTTGGGACCGGTTCGCGGCGATCCTTCGCAGTCGTTCGACGCCGTTGAAGGCCGTCCTCACGGACCAGGACATCCTCGCGGGCATCGGCAACATCTACGCCGACGAGATCCTCTTCTCGTCGGGGCTGCGCTTCGACCGTCCGGCCGAGTCCCTCTCCACCATCGAGATTCGTCGCCTGCACCGCGCGATCACCGAAGTCCTCACCGAGGCGATCAAACACGGCGGCTCGACGCTCGACGACGAGCAGTTCGTCGATCCCGACGCCAAGCCCGGGAACTTCCAACAGTTCCATCAGGTCTATAACCGCGAGGGACAGACCTGTTTTCAGTGTCGCCAGGCAATACGTCGTGAAACGGTGCGAGGTCGCTCGACGTTCTTTTGCGAGAAGTGCCAGGCCTGACACCGAGAGGACGACCAGAAGGTTGCTAGCGTCAGTGCGTGTTTCTTAAGCGATTGACCATGAAGGGCTTCAAGTCCTTCGCCGACACCACGATTTTGGAGTTCGAGCCCGGTGTCACGGCGGTCGTCGGACCCAACGGGTCGGGTAAGTCCAACGTGGTGGACGCCGTCACCTGGGTGCTCGGTGCGCAGAGCACGCGCGCCCTTCGCAGTTCGAAGATGGACGACGTCATCTTCATGGGCACGTCGAATCGAGCGGCACTCGGGCGCGCCGAAGTGGCCCTCACCATCGACAACTCCTCTGGTCGACTGGCCATCGAGGGGGCCGAGGTGACGATCTCTCGCACGCTCTTTCGAAGTGGTGACTCCGAGTACGCGATCAACGGCACGACGTGCCGACTCCTCGACGTCCAGGAACTCTTGGGCGACTCGGGCGTCGGACGTCAACAGCACATGATCATCGGACAAGGTCAACTCGACTCGATCCTGTCCTCCAATCCCGAGAACCGCCGCGCCGTCATCGAAGAAGCTGCGGGCGTCCTCAAACATCGACGACGCAAGGAACGCTCCGAACGTCGTCTGGCCTCGACGCAGGAGAACCTCGAGCGCCTCGGCGACTTGGTGCGCGAGGTGCGCCGCCAGATGCGACCACTCGAACGTCAGGCCGCGTCCGCGCGAAGCTACTCCGACGTCGAGAGTGAACTGCGTGACGCCCGTCACGCGCTCTTCGCCTCGCGCCTGCACCACTTCGACCAGCGTCGACGCGAACTCGAACACTCCTTAGAGGAGTCGTCCATCCGAGAGCGCGAGCTTCGCAACGAGCTCGTGACGCTGGACGCGAGGGCGACCGCCGCCGCGGCGGAGATGGCTTCGCGGCGCGAAGAGATGCTCGCCTCGACACTTGGGACCCTGCAAGGTCTGGCCGAACGCGCGCGCGGCACGTCATCGGTGATCCAAGAGCGTGAACGATCGTTGCGCCAAGCGCTGATCGCTTCAGCCGACGAGAACGTGATCGCGACCCTCGAGGCCGACGCCGCGAAGCTCGCCACCGACCTCGAGAGCCTGAGCGCGGACGAACAGTCGTTGAACGAACTCCGCGCTGCGCTCGCTTCGTCGCGTGCAGCGTTCGCTGAGGTTGAGCACGAATTCGAAGCGACGTGGGCGTCGACGTCGAGCGAGAGCGACGAAGCCGCGCTCACCAACGCCCGTGAACAGATCGCGCTGCTAGAGCGGTCGCTCGCGTCGCTGCAGGAAAGTGAGCGCCGGGCCAGCACCCGGCTCGCCAGCGCGCGCCTGCGGAGCAGCGAGATCAAAGCCGCCCGCGACCAGGCCGCGAAGGATGAGACCGACGCCGCGAGCGTGCTCGAGGCGGCCCGGACGGAGCTCGCCGCCGCGGAACTGGCGGGAGCGAGAGCACAGGGCGAACGCCGCGAGGCGGACGTCGCGTTACGAAACGGCGCGGATCTGGCGTCGAGCACCCAGGCGCGCGCCCTCACGCTGGCGCGCGCGTTGGACGAACTCTCCGGCGCCGGCGGGCGAGCCGTCATCGGCGAACTCGAAGGCGTGCTGGGTTCTTTCCTCGACCTCATCGAAGTGGACGAGGGTTTCGAGCGCGCGGTGGAAGCGGCGGCCGGTGCGTCCGTCGGTGCGATGGTCGTCGACGGTCGACGCTCCGCGCGCGCGGCGTTGGCCGCTCTTCGCCGCGAGGGCGAGGTCGGACTCATTCTTCCCGTCGCCGAAGGCGACGTCGCGACCTTGACGGCGCCTGAGGGGACGAAGGCACTGCGCACGCTGGTGCGCGCTCGCAGCGACGCGCCGGGCCACGTAGCTCGCGTACTCGACGCGTTGCTCTCACGCGCCTTCGTGGCGGGAGACTGGGAGGCGGGCATCGAGGTCGCGATCGCCAATCCCGATCTCGTGATCGTCACCCTTGAGGGTGACCGCTTCGCCGCGTCCGGTTGGCGCGTGGCGTCGGGGCTCGCCATGGTGACCCGATCGACGGTGGAGCAGGCTCGCGACGACGCCGAGCGCCATAGCCAAGAGCTCGGACCGCTTCGCCGCCGACTGGCTGACGCCGACGCGACGCTCGCGACGGCACTGCAGCGATTCAATCTCGCGACGTCGCTGCTCGCTACCGCTCGCGGTGAGCACGAGCGACTGCTCGCAGAGATGGAACGTCTCTCGTCCGAAGGCGACGCGTTGGACGAAACGATCGAACGACTGGTTCTCGACGTCGCCGACGTCGCAGAACAGATTCAAACCGTCGACGTGGACCTCGTCACGGTGCGAACGCAGCTGCCCGCGCTCGAAGCGGTCGTGCGTGACGGCGCCGAGCGCGAGGGGCGTCGCGCCGCCGCACGCCTCGAGCTCGAGACGACTCGCCGTGCGGTCGACGACGAAGCGACGGCGCTCTCGCGTCGCGAGGCACAGTTCGCCGAGCGACGTCGTCTCATCGAACAGCGGCAGGGTGAGATCGAGTCGCGCATCGAGGGTCGATCGGGGGAGCGTCTCGAGGCGGCGACGAAGCGTCAGACCCTGGAGTTCGACCGACAGGTACTCGGACGCCTCGCGACCCTCGTCGAGCGGGCCGCCGAGGAGATCCACGTGGCCCAAGAGGCCCTCGATTCCACGTACCGCGAGCAGCTCGAAGCGACGCGCGCGAGCGCCGAGGTCCTCGAAGAGGTGCGCAAGGCTCGCCACGAGGCGGACACCAGGTTGAGCGAACTGGGCGAGGTCATGCGCCGACACGAGATCGAACAGGCGGAGCTCGCGGTCAAGGTCGCGAACGTCCACGAGGTCATCCGCCGCGACCTCGGCGTCGAACCCCACGAGATGGGTCCGGCGCCCCACGTCGAACTCCCTGAGGGAGGCTCTCTCGACACGCGGGTGGGTGAGCTCGAGGCGCGCATCACGTCGCTCGGTCCGATCAATCCGCTCGCGCTCGAAGAGTTGGCGATGCTCGAAGACCGTTACAAGGAGTTGGACGCCCAGGTGAGTGACGTCCGTCACGCTCGCCGGGAGTTGCAGGAGGTACTTCGCGCGCTCGACGAGGAGATCATGCAGACGTTCACGACGGCCTTCGCTGACGTGAACGAGCACTTCTCGTCACTCATCGCCATGCTCTTTCCCGGCGGACAGGGTCGACTCAACATGAGCGAGCCCGACGATCCCTTGAACACGGGCGTCGAGATCGAAGTCCGGCCCATGGGCCGCAACGTCCGGAGGATCTCACTGCTCTCCGGCGGGGAGCGATCGATGGCCGCGTTGGCCTTCCTCTTCGCGGTGTTTCGCTCTCGCCCTTCGCCCTTCTACCTCATGGACGAAGTGGAAGCGGCCCTCGACGACGTCAACCTTCAGCGATTCCTGAGCCTCGTCGACGAGTTCCGTGAAGAGGCGCAGCTCCTGATCGTGACCCACCAGAAGCGCACGATGGAGGCCGCCGACGCGCTCTACGGCGTGACCATGGTGCCCGGCGCGTCCTCGAAGGTGGTCAGTCAGCGCGTGCAACGGGTGAGGGAAGTCGAAACGGCGTGACCGTTCTCTACGTCGTTCTGGCCGTCGTCGTGGTGCTGTCCGCGGTCGTCGTAGGTACCCGACGTCGCCGCCGTCGCGCCCGTCCGGCACTGGTCGCGCCAGCGCGCGCCGCGATGCCCGAGATCTTGGTGAGCGAGACGGCGCCGATGCCGTCGCTCGAGCGTGAGCTGTCGCTCAACGATCGACTCGCCTCCTCGCGTGGTGTCTTCGAGCGCGTGCGCTCGATTGGGGGCACCTCCGAACTGAGTACCGACCAACTCGAGGTCGTGGAAGAGGTCTTGCTTCGAAGTGACGTCGGCGTCACGACGACGAACGCCGTGCTCGAGGAATTGAGGACGAAGGGCGCGCCCGACGGCGTGGTCGCGGCGCTGCGGACGATACTCCTCGGCTCGTTCAGTGCCGAGCGCTCGACGACGACGGCGGCGGGCGAGGGTCGAGTAGCCGTGTGGTTGTTCGTCGGGGTGAACGGCGTGGGCAAGACGACGACGATCGGCAAGCTCGCGAAGCGCCACCACGACGAGGGCCGATCGGTGATGCTGGCCGCGGGTGACACCTTTCGCGCCGCCGCCGCCGACCAACTCGAACAGTGGGCCACTCGGACGAGTTCGGACATCGTGCGCGCGGACGAAGGCGCCGATCCGGGCTCCGTCGTGCACGACGCCGTTGGCCGGGCGAGTGCGCGCGGTGTCGACCTCGTCCTCGCCGACACCGCGGGACGACGCGCGAACAGCACCAATCTGTTGGACGAGCTCTCGAAGGTTCGCCGCGTCGCCGACCGTGCGCCGGGCCAGGTCGTCGAGACCCTCCTCGTTCTCGACGCCACGACCGGCCAGAACGCGCTCAGCCAAGCGCGGGAATTCCTGGCCGCTTCGAGCGTCACGGGCATCGTGTTGACGAAGCTCGACGGCACCGCGCGCGGCGGCATCGTCGTGGCGATCGAGCGCGATCTGGGCATCCCGGTCAAGTTCGTCGGCGTGGGCGAAGGCGTCGACGACCTCATCGTCTTCGAACCCGAGGTCTTCGTCGATTCGTTGCTCGGGGCCTGACGGTAACCTTCCTGCATCATGTTTGACGCCCTCAGCGAACGCCTGGAGCGACTCAGCAGCTCACTGCGTTCGCGTGGTCGACTGAGTGACGCCGACCTCGACGAGGCGTTGCGTGACGTCCGATCCGCCCTCTTAGAGGCCGACGTCGAACTCGGCGTCGTGCGCGCGTTCGTCGACGCGGTGCGCGAACGACTCAGTGGCGAGCTATTGGCGCAGAGCCTCACGCCTGGCCAGCAGGTCATCAAGGCAGTCCACGAGCAGCTCATCGAGGTGCTCGGCGCCTCGCCGCTCAAGGTCACGTTCGCCTCGAAGCCACCGACCGTAGTGCTCCTCGCGGGTCTCCAAGGCGCGGGTAAGACCACGGCGGCCGCGAAGCTCGCGTCGTGGTTCAAACAGCAAGGTCGTCAGCCGTACCTCATCGCGGCCGACTTGCAACGCCCCGCCGCCGTCGAGCAGTTGAGAGTCCTCGCCCAACAAGTGGGCGTCGACGTCTTCTCTGAACCCTCGAGTCCCCTCGACGTGGCACGTCACGGACTCGCTGAAGCGACCCGACTCGGTCGCGACGTCGTCATCATCGACACCGCGGGACGACTCGCCATCGACGAGGCGTTGATGGACGAGGTGCGCGCCATCGCCGACGCGACGTCGCCCCACTACACCTTCCTCGTCATCGACGCCGTCACGGGCCAAGACGCCGTGCACACCGCTCGTAGCTTTCACGAGGCGCTCGAACTCTCGGGGCTCATCGTCACGAAGCTCGACTACGACGCCCGCGGCGGCGCCGTACTCTCCGCGCTCGGCGTCGTAGGACGACCCGTGGTCTTCGCCTCGACCGGCGAAAAGATGGCGGACTTCGACCTCTTCTACCCGGAACGGATGGCGTCGCGCATCCTCGGCATGGGTGACGTCCTCTCGCTCATCGAACAGGCCGAACGCACGATGGACGCCGACGTCGTCGCCGAGTCCGCGGGTCGCATGATGAGTGGCACCTTCACGTTGGACGACTTCCTCGCCCAACTCGGCCAGGTGCGCAAGATGGGATCCCTGGGTGGTCTCATGAAGTTGATGCGCGGCGTCACGAAGGAGATGCGCACCGCGGCGAGCAACGTCGACGAAGGCGAACTGAACCGAGTCGAGGCGATCGTGCGGTCCATGACGCCCAAGGAGCGACGCGACCCCGCCATCATCGACGGCTCGCGACGCACCCGCATCGCCAAGGGCTCCGCGACGAGCGTGAGCGCCGTCAACCAGCTGCTCAAACAGTTCAACGAGATGAAGAAGATGATGCGCCAGATGGGAAGCGGCGGGGCCCCGTCGCTGCCCGGCGGCCTCGGTCGCATGGCGGGACTGGCCGCGCGCGCTTCGTCACGCACGGAGCAACTCCCCGCTGGCTTCGAGGCACTCGGGGCTGGAATGGCGAGCGCCGCGTCGACACCGCGCGGTGGTGGCGCGAAAAACAAGAAGAAGAAGGGCGGAAGGGTCACTCCTCCCAAACAACGCTAAACTCAATCGCTCGGGTATATCGCCCCGTTCCGACACGGAACAAAACAGGTTCGAAGGGAATTTCGTTGTGGCTGTAAAACTACGCTTGGTTCGCATGGGTAAGAAGAAGCAGCCCACCTATCGCGTCGTGGCCGCTGAGAGTCGCCGTGCCCGTTCTGGAGCCTTCCTCGAGATCGTCGGCACCTACCAGCCCCGTGGCATTTCCACGGCCGAGCCCGAAATGGTCCTCAAGATCGACAACGACAAGGTGCTGCATTGGTTGCAGCACGGTGCTCAGCCCACCGAGCGCGTCGCGAAATTGCTGAAGGTCAGTGGCGCCCTCGAAGCGTTCGAAGCCTCGAAGGCCGCCAAGTGAGCGACACGCACGACGAGTACGTCGCCGGCGACGTCAACACCATCGACGACGGTCAGGAGATCGACTACAACGACGCCGGCAACGACGTCGACGACCACGATGACGACGACGCCGGGAACGCCGACAAGGCCGTGACCGCGACCGCGGCTCTCGAGTTCATCGCGAAGTCGCTCGCCGAAGACCCCAGTGCCGTCTCGGTAGAAGTGAACGAACGTCAGGGCAAGGTCATCCTTTCGCTGAGCGTCGGGCCGAACGACATGGGCCGCATCATCGGTCGCCGCGGTCGCACCGCGCAGGCCATCCGCGCGCTGGTTGGCGCCGCTGGAGCGCGTGACGGCGTCACCACCTCCGTCGACATCGTCGACTAACCGTGGCCGACGAGCGCGCCACGCTCGAAGTCGGGCGCATCGTGAAGGCCCACGGCCTTCGTGGCCAAGTGCAAGTGGATCTGTGGAGTGATCGCGTCGAGCGTCTCGACGCGGGCGCCACCCTCGAAACCGAACGAGGACCACTGGTCGTCGTCGCCGCGGCAGCCCACCAGGCCCGCTTCATCGTGAGCTTCGACCGCATTACTTCGCGCGAAGAGGCGGAGCGCTGGCGCGGCGTCGTGCTCTCCGCGCCTCGCATCGACGACGGGAGCGTCATCTGGATCGATCAGCTCTACGGCGCTGAGGTCGTCGACACCTCGGGCGTCACCCGCGGCGTCGTCGTCGACGTGGAAGCCAACCCCGCCAGCGATCTGATGGTGCTCGACACGGGCGCGCTCGTGCCACTGACCTTCGTGGTCACACTCGAGCCCAACCAACGCGTCGAGATCGATCCACCGGACGGACTCTTCGAATGACGCTGCGCGTCGACGTCTTGACGCTGTTTCCTGACGCCGTCGCCCACTACGCCACGACGTCGGTGCTGGGTCGGGCAGCGGAGCGCGGCGTCTGGTCGCTGCACCTGCACGATTTTCGAGACGCCACCACGGACGTGCACCGCAGCGTCGACGACACGCCCTTCGGCGGCGGCGCGGGGATGGTCCTTCGCGCCGAGCCCATCATCTCGACCATCGAGTCGGAGACGAACCTCGCGAGACCGGTCATCGCCCTCACCCCCTCGGGTCGCGTGTTCACGCACGACGTCGCGCGTGAACTGAGCATGCTCACTGGTTTCACACTGCTGAGTGGTCGCTACGAGGGCTTCGACCAGCGCGCCCTCGATCTCGTCGTCGACGACGAGGTCTCGCTCGGTGACTTCGTCCTCGCGGGGGGAGAGCTCGCGGCCCTGTGCGTGATCGAGTCCGTGGTCCGACTGCTGCCCGGGGCTCTCGGCAACGACGATTCCTCCGTGGACGAGTCGTTCAGCCACGGTCTCCTCGAGTACCCGCAGTACACGAAGCCCGCAGTGGTGAGGGGCGAGCACGTGCCGGAGGTCCTGCTGTCGGGCGACCACGCCAGGATCGAGCGTTGGCGCCACGCCCAGGCGTTACGGCGCACCATGGAGCGTCGACCGGACCTCATGGTCCGACGAGGTGGTCTGAGCGCGCAGGACCACGCGATACTGGCCGAATTCCCGACGTTGGATGAGATCGAGCGAAACGGCTAAACTTCATAAGCCTGTGATCCGAAAGGGACCGCTCTCATGAACCCCACTGACCTCGTCGACCGCGACTCGCTTCGCGACGACATCCCAGCATTCCGCTCCGGCGACACCTTGAAGGTCCACGTCCGCGTCGTCGAGGGCACCCGCCAGCGCGTCCAGGTCTTCCAGGGCGTCGTCATCCGCCGTCAAGGTTCCGGTCTCCAAGAGACCTTCACCGTTCGAAAGATCAGTTTCGGCGTGGGCGTCGAGCGCACGTTCCCCGTCCACACGCCCACGATCGCCAAGATCGAAGTCGAGTCCTACGGCGACGTCCGTCGCGCCAAGCTCTACTACCTGCGTGATCTGCGCGGCAAGGCCGCCAAGATCAAGGAGCTGCGCGTCACCGAGCGCGCGTAGTCGCTGGTGGGCGAGGAAGAGCTCGACGACTACGAGTCGACCCTGGAACTGGCGCTCGTCCAGGAGTACAAAGCGGTCGTGGGTATGTTCGACTTCGCGGTCGAGACCGATCGCCGTTTTTACCTGGCGAACGACGTGAACGTCGAAGTGCGATCGAACGCCACGCCCACGCTGCTCGAAGTCACGTTGCACGACGCCTGGGTCTGGGACATGTACCGCGCCGCGCGCTTCGTGCCCTCGGTTCGCATCCTCACCTTTCGTGACGTGAATATCGAACGCCTGCCCAAGGAAGATCTCCAGCCCTCGTAATGGAACTGGTCCACCTCGCCGCCACCGCGTCGCGTCGAGACGAGGCCCTGCGCGTATTCCTCGATCACCTGATTCTCTTCGAGTGCACCGACGCTGAGACCGTGCTCGTCGTGGCGTCACTCGGGGACCGGGTGACGACCGACCTCGGCGTCTGGCTCTCGGTCACGAGCGCCTACTCGGCCCAGTTGGCCGCCCGTGACGTCGCGACGCTGTCCGCGCTCGTACCCCTTCGCCACGTGGTCATCGACGCCAGCGAACGTGCCGAGGATCACGCGGACGTGGTGCGGGCACTGCTCACCAACGACGAGGTGAACTTCACCAACGGCGTCGCCACGATCAGGGGGGCGTACAACCGACCTGCGCCACCCACTTCGGTCTCGGTCTGGAGTCACGATGAAGACCGCCTCCGCAACGGCGACGAGGTGCTGACGAGGCGCTCCGTTGAAGAGAGCGACGTGGGCGAACTGACGTACTTCGCTTGACCTAGGCCGGCTGCGTCGAGATACGGTCCGGGTGGATCTTGACCGTGACGCGGATCTCGCCTTCGCGGCGCATGGGGTAGGAATCCACGTTCATGTACTTCTTCGCGAAGCGGTCGATGACGTCGTCGGCCCCTTCGGTGGTGAACCCCACGACCGTTCCGCGCACCGCGATGCAGACGTAGGGGTCGTCGGGATCGGTGAGGGACACCGCCACGCGCGCGTCGGCCGCCAGATTGCGGGCCTTCGCGCGCCCGAGCGCGGTGTTGATCACGATATCGTCACCGTCGAGTTCCACCCACACCGGCGTCACGTTCGGACCGCCGTCCGCGTCAAGGCTCGCGACGTGCGCGAGGACGTTCTTGGCGAAGATGGCCCGAGAGGTGGGGCTGAAGGTCTCGGTCACGGTGCTCCTGTCGTTGATTCGTTTTGGCCTACTAGTTTTACTGTAATGAACATCGGTGCGCACGTCCGTGGTGGTGGCAAGCTCATTCCTTCGCTCGAAGCGGGCGTGGAGATCGGGGCGACCTCAATCCAGGTCTTCACGCAGAGTCCGCGGATGTGGAAGGCCTCGCAGTACGCGCCCGAGGTGTTGTCGGCGTATCGAGAAGCGCAGGCTGCGCATCCCACGATCACTCACACGTTCTGTCACGCGACGTACCTCATCAACTTGGCGTCGGCCGACCTTGAACTCTACGAAAAGTCAGTCGCGTGTCTCACCCACAATCTGTCCGTGGCTCGCGGCATGGGTGCGTCGGGTCTCGTCTTGCACGTTGGCTCGCACAAGGGCGCCGGATTCGACGACGTCGTCCGTCAAATTGCTGACGCGTTCGAACGCGCACTCGCTGACGCCGACCCCGCGCCCGAAGGCGTCGCCGACTGCCCCATCCTCATCGAGAACGCGGTGGGGACCGGGGGAACGGTAGGTCGTTCCCTGGAGGAGATTCAGTTCCTCATTGACGCGTGCAACGGCGACGATCGATTGGGCCTTTGCGTGGATACCCAACACCTCTGGGCGAGCGGATTTGACTACTCGAGCATCGCGGGCACCGAACGGTTGATCTACGAGATTGACAACAGTGTGGGAATGAGCCGCCTTCGTTGCTTCCACTTGAACGACTCGAAGATCGAGCTCGGCGGCAATCGCGATCGTCACGCCAATATCGGCGAAGGCACCATCGGTCCCGAGGGGCTCGCGCCCTTGGTCGGTCACCCGCAGATACGAGAGTTGCCACTGTTGCTCGAAGTTCCAGGAACGGGCGATGGCCCTCGAGCCGACGACGTCGTGGCTGCACGAGCTGTCGTGTTGGCGGGCATTGAACTCTACGACGGTTCCGCATTGAGTCACCGGACGAATGATATGGACTCGATCAAGACGGTCGCAGTCAAGAAGACCGCGAAGAAGGCGACGCCGGTAAAGAAGTCCGCGAAGAAGGCGACGCCGGTAAAGAAGTCCGCGAAGAAGGCGACGCCGGTAAAGAAGTCCGCGAAGAAGGCGACGCCGATAAAGAAGTCCGCGAAGAAGGCGACGCCGGTAAAGAAGACCGCGAAGAAGGCGACGCCGATAAGGAAGACCGCGAAGAAGGCGACGCCGGTAAAGAAGTCCGCGAAGAAGGCGACGAGCGTTAAGAAGATTGTGAAGAAGACCCCAAAGAAGAAGAAGTAGGGGACCTGGTGACGAAGGTACGCATTGAATCTGAC
>DASZIH010000060.1:0-3313 GCA_035949355.1 Acidimicrobiales bacterium | reverse complement strand
AGCTCGCGGGCGCGCGTCCGAGCGTGACGTTGATGGTCAAGTGCTTGGTGCCGCGCACGATGTGTAGTGTCACCTGATCACCGGGCTTGAGTGCGGAGGTGACCGAGCTGACGTCCTGAGCGCTCTGGATCCTCGACTTGTTGATGCCCACGATGATGTCACCTTGCTTCACGCCCGCAGCCGCGGCGCCCGTGCCCGAGATCACGCTCATCACGACGGCACCGCTCGACACCGTGAAGCCGTACTGCTGTTGGAGCGACGGCGTCATCGACTCGATCTCGACGCCGATGAAAGCCCCGTGGTTAACGACGCTTTGACCCGCCATCAGGGACTTCAGGAGTGACTGGATCGTCGCGACGGGAATCGCGAATCCGATGTTCTGGGTCGTCTCTCCGTCGGCCAACGTGCCGGCGACCGCCGTGTTCATACCTATGACGTCGCCACTCGAGTCGAGTAACGGTCCCCCGGAGTTGCCGGGGTTGATCGCGGCGTCGGTTTGGATCATGTTGTTGAGGGTCTCCGACGACGTCGACGTGCCAGCCGTGACGGTGCGTCCGAGCGCCGAGACGATGCCCTGGGTGACCGTGGGCGTTCCGGCGGCGAGTCCTAAGGCGTTGCCGATCGCGACGACTGCGTCACCCGCGACCAAGGCATTGGAGTTGCCGAACGTGACGACGGGCAGGTTCGACGCACCGTTGATCTTGATCAGCGCGACGTCGTCGATCGGGTTCGTACCGATCAAGGTCGCTGGCTGGCTCTTGGTAGAACCACTGCGCGTGATGGTGATCGAACCGCCGTTCACGGCGGCGGCGATGACGTGGTTGTTCGTCAGGACGAGGCCACCCTTTGAGATGATCATGCCCGTGCCTTGGTCTTCGGTTCCGCCGCCTTTGACGTCAATGCTCACGACCGAAGGAAGCAGGTCTTGGACCAATTTGGGAATGCTGAGCCCGCTGGGCAAGACGGCGCCAGCGGGCGTCGTGCTCACTTCGTTAATCGTGACGCCCGGTGTGGACGATGCGTTCGGCGAGGCGAAGTGCCCAGCGAGCCCTCCGACCAACGCCGCGACGAGGAGAAGGGAAAGTCGGGTGGACCAGAGCGTGCGACTCTTTCGAACTTGTGAGGCGAGTGGCGCCTCGTCGACGACGGTCGTGCGTGAGGGCTCGTTGGTGTTCGGCTCTTGCGACGAAGAACTCATCGGGTCTCTCAGGGGTTCCGCCGCCTTCGACCAGCCTCCCTGCGCCGCTGCAAACGCAGGTCCAGCAGTGAACTCGTGTGGCAACGATGGCTCGCTCACAACAGGAACCACCGACGTCGAATCGAATTCATTCTCTCCGGGGCTGTCTGGTGGCATGGCACTCACGGAGCCATGCTAGGCAACGGAGTTTAAAATTCGACTAAGTGGCATCGAAATGTTTAGTTATTGCCCAGCGACTAGATTAGAGCCCTATGTCTCGACGCATTGAGATCGAAATAACCAGTTTGAGTGGCGACCTCGCGACGTGGCGTGCCGCGGGCGCGAAGCTACCCAAGGGCGTCCTTCAAGCGTCACTCGTCCCCGGCGGTCCCGTGATCGGCAACGTCTACCGTGCCGACATCGAGCAGTACATGGAGGGCATTGAAGTCCTCTCGGTCATGGCTCCCAAGACGGCCTCCCCGTTGGATCCGAAAAACGAATGGCTCGAACTCATCCCTGAAGTGAAGACGGGACCTGACGTCGTGGTCACGTACGCGCCCAAGGGCCGCGGCACCCGGCGTGACGGAGATCGAAGCGACTCAACGCGCCGTGACGGCGCTCGTCGCGAAGGTACCAAGCGTCCGAGCACCCGGCGTGAGCCTCGCGAGGGCGCTGGCGCGTCCAGCGAACGTCCGCCACGAACTCCGCGGGCCGATCACTCTCGCGCAGAACGCACGCCGGGCGATCGCCCCTCACGCGGTCCCCGCGGCGACACCACCGAGGGCGCACCGCGCAGCGACCGCACGACCCGGGCGCCACGGAGCGATCGATCGGGTCGTCCAGTTCGCCCCGAGCGATCACACGGTCCCCAGCAGCCGCCCCTCACTACCACGCACCGCAACGCGCTTCTCGCCACGTTGTCGCCCGAACAGTTGCCCGTCGCCGAGCAACTCCTTCGAGGTGGGATGCCCGCCGTTCGCACGGCCGTAGAGCAGCAGAACAAGAACGCTTCGTCGCAAGGTCGACCGACGGTCGATCCCGCAACTATCGATCGCATCGCCGAGGAGCTACTCAACAAGACGAACCTCGCCCTCTGGAAAGACCGCGCCGGTGGCGCGATCGGTGCCGGTCGTGAGTTGCGTCTTCGCGATCTTCGCGCGGTCGTGACGTCAGCCAAAACGGTCTCGCTAGACGAAGAGGCTCGTGCGCAGCTCAAGGAACTTCAAGTGTCGCTCACGGCGCGCGTCGAACACTTGCGCGCTCAGTGGAACGAGAAGCTCGAGGCCGCGATCAACTCCAAGAACGTCAAAGAGGCCCTCGGCCTCGTCGCCCGACCGCCCGACGTCTCGACTCGGGTCAGTGCCGACGCCGCCGGTCGAGTGGTGGCGCTCGTGTCGGAGACGCTCAGTGCCGAACAAGATCCCAAGCTCTGGAACGAAATCGTCGAACTCACCGCCGACACGTCGATTCGTCGCAACGTGAAGCCTCTCGGCATTCCGACCGATGAGACCAGTCACGCGGTCGCGGTACACAACGCCGGCGCGATCCCCGAATTGGCGAAGCTGCTCGGCATGAGGGTGCCACCACCGCCTCCGCCGACAAGAATCGTCCGTCGCCCGCCTACGCGCCGCGCATCGTAAGGAGTCGGGCTTTCCAGCCCAGCGATTCGTAGAGCGACTTCATCGCGCGATCCCCCGGCAGTGCGTACGCGTCAAGGGGCGGCGTGGAAGTGGTGAGCAGCGCGCGCACGAGCGTCGTCGCCGCCTTCTTGCGTCGATGTGGATTCGCGACGTAGATCGCTTCGACGACCTGGTCGCGACAGACGACGAACCCAACGAGTTGAGCGTCGTCATGAACGACCCAGAGCGACGAGGAAGCGACGACGTACTCCAAGAGGTCGCCCTCCTGGATCGCTCCACAGAGCGTCTTCAACAGTGCGACGCCGCCGCGCTTGACGATCACGTCCTTGTGCGCGTGTTCCCAGAGCGTCTCGAGTTCGGGCGTCACCGACGACACGAGCGAAACGTCCACGTTACGCCACGGAGTTGTTAGACACAGTCACGACAGAGCATGCTCGCCTTATCGGCGAGTTGACTCGTCTTTTTAAGCAAGCGGCATGACTTGCAGCGAAATTCG
>DASZIH010000059.1:0-2622 GCA_035949355.1 Acidimicrobiales bacterium | reverse complement strand
TAGGATAGAAGAGTCATTTCATTGACGACGCTGGCATTCAAAAGTGCCCAAATATTTGTATCGAAAGGTTTCCTTCGTGGCCGATAAGACCAAAGGATCTGCTAGCTACGGCGCTAGTGACATCACCGTTCTTCAGGGTTTGGAGCCGGTACGAGTGCGTCCCGGCATGTACATCGGATCGACCGGTCCAGCGGGTCTGCATCACCTCATCGTCGAGGTCGTGGATAACTCGGTCGACGAGGCAATGGCCGGGTTTTGCACGAGAATCGACGTGACGTTGCTCGCGAACGGGAGCTGTCGTGTCGTGGACGACGGGCGCGGCATTCCCGTCGACGAGCACCCGCAGTACAAGGGAAAATCTGCCGCCGAGGTCGCCCTGACGATGTTGCACGCGGGCGGCAAATTCGGTGGCAGCGGCTACAAGGTCTCGGGCGGTCTGCACGGCGTGGGTATCTCGGTGGTGAACGCACTGTCCACCGAACTTCACCTCGAAGTCGATCTCAACAACAACCACTACGAGATGACGTTCAAAGACGGCGGCAAGCCTCAGGGCAAGCTCGCGATCACGGGACCGGCACCGCACGGTCGCACAGGTACCACCGTGACGTTCTCGCCCGACCCCACGATCTTTGAAGACGTGGAGTTCCGCGCCCAGACGATCACTGAGCGCTTGCAGATCATGGCGTTCTTGAATCGGGGTCTCGAGATCCGATTCGTCGACGAGCGAAAAGGACGCGAAGCCAAGGAGACCTTCAAGTACAACGGCGGCATCGTCGACTACGTCCGTCATCTCAACAGCGCGAAAGAGTCACTGTTTCGAAAGGTCGGCTCCTTCGATCAGGCCGAAGAGAATCAAGAAGTCGAAGTTGCCTTTCAATGGAACACCGGTTACTACGAGAGCATCTACTCCTTCGCGAACGGCATCTCCACCATTGAGGGCGGAATGCACGAAGAGGGTTTCCGCAAGGCGTTGACGAACGTGTTGAACCGCTACGCCCGAAAGCGCAATCTCCTGAAGGAAAAAGAGGAGAATCTGAAGGGCGAGGACATCCGCGAGGGTTTGACCGCGATCGTCTCGGTTCGTCTGCGCGACCCGCAGTTCGAGGGTCAGACGAAGGGCAAGTTGGGCAACGTCTCGGTTCGCTCCCTCGTCGAGCGCGCGACCAACGAGAAGTTGGCTGACTGGCTCGAAGAGAACCCCCGTGAAGGCAGCCAGATCGTCGCGAAGGCCATCTCCGCCTCGCGCGCCCGGATGGCGGCACAGGGCGCGAGAGACCTGACTCGTCGAAAGAACGCCCTCGACGGCGCGGGACTGCCCGGCAAGCTCGTCGACTGCTCATCGAACGAACCGCGCGAATGCGAACTGTTCATCGTCGAGGGCAATTCGGCCGGCGGCTCCGCCAAGGACGCGCGCAATCCGCGCAACCAAGCGATCCTGCCAATTCGCGGCAAGATCTTGAACGTCGAGAAGGCGCGCTCCGACAAAATCTTGCGCAACACCGAGATCCAGGCCCTGGTGTCAGCGATCGGCGCCGGTGTCGAGGGAGAGTTCGACGTCACGAAGATTCGCTACGACAAGATCATCTTGCTCGCCGACGCGGACGTCGACGGCAGTCACATCCGTACGTTGCTCCTGACCTTCTTCTTTCGACAGATGACCGAACTGGTGAACAGCGGTCACGTCTACGTCGCGCAGCCACCGCTCTACTCGACGTTGGTCGGCAAAGAGAAGGTCTACCTCCGAGACGACGCCGCGAAGGCGACGTTCCTGGAGGAGTACCCCGATCACCGCAACGACTTCCAGCGCCTGAAGGGTCTCGGGGAGATGGACTTCGACGAACTTCGTGACACCACCATGGACGCCACGAAGCGCGCGCTGCTTCAGATCACGGTGGAACAAGCGGCTCTCGCCGACGAGGTCTGTTCCATCCTCATGGGTGACGACGTCCCGCAACGCCGTCACTTCATTCAAACCAACGCGAAAGACGTTCGCTTCCTAGACATCTAGGAGCAGGGGATCATGGCACGTACACCAAAAGGACCAAACGGCGGAGACTCCTCAAGCGAGGAAGTCATCGGCTACATCGAACCTATCGAGATCAACCTCGAGATGGAGCGCTCGTTCCTCGAGTACTCCATGTCGGTCATCGTGTCACGCGCGCTGCCCGACGTGCGCGACGGCCTGAAGCCCGTGCACCGACGCATCCTGTACTCGATGTTCGACCAAGGTCTGCGGCCCGACCGTCCGTTCGCGAAGTGCGCGAAGGTCGTCGGCGACGTCATGGGTACGTACCACCCGCACGGTGACAGTGCCATCTACGACGCGATGGTTCGTATGGTGGTGGACTTCTCGATGCGCCACCCGCTCATAAGTGGTCACGGTAACTTCGGTGGCACCGGCGCGGACGAGGGCGCGGCCGCCATGCGCTACACCGAGTGTCGTCTCGCGCCCTTGGCGCTCGAGATGCTCGACTCCATCGTCGAAGAGACCGTCGACTTCGAAGCGAACTACGACAACTCCACGCAACAGCCCGTCGTGCTGCCGTCGAGGTTCCCGAACCTCCTCGTCAACGGATCACAGGGCATCGCCGTGGGTATGGCGACGAAGATCCCTCCTCACAA
>DASZIH010000058.1:0-24575 GCA_035949355.1 Acidimicrobiales bacterium | reverse complement strand
GGCGTCGACCTGCGCGAACTCGCGACCACCTACGGCACACCCCTCTTCGTCTACGACGAAGAGACGTTGCGCGCTCGATGCCGGGAGGCGGCGAGCGCCTTCGACGATGGCGTCGCGTTCGCCTCGAAGAGCTTTCTCTGTGGCGCCATGGCCCGTCTCGCGTACGAAGAGGGACTGTGCGTGGACGTGGCGACCGGCGGCGAACTCGATCTCGTTTTGCGTTCGGGCGTGCCGGCACGTCGCGTCATCATGCACGGCAATAACAAATCGCGCGAGGAGATCGACCAAGCGCTTTCGGCTGGCGTGCATCGCCTGGTGGTGGACAATTTCGACGAGATCGAGCAACTCCGCGAGTTGGTGAGCGACGCACGTCCCCTCAACGTGCTCGTTCGTGTCACGCCTGGCGTTGAGGCGCACACTCACGAGTACGTGCGTACTGGTCAAGAGGACACGAAATTTGGCCTCTCCGTCTCGAACGGTGACGCCCGGAGGGCCATCACCATGTTGCGCGAGACGCCGGGACTTCAACTTCACGGTGTGCACGCTCATATCGGCTCACAGATCTTCGAGGTGGACGGATTTCGCGAGTCGATGTCCGTGCTGGGCGAGTTCACGCGCGACGACGGCTTCGACGAACTCTGCGTTGGTGGGGGGCTCGGTGTCGCGTACGTGGAGGGTGAGTCGGCACCCAGCATCAGCGAGTGGGCGGACGCGATGCGAGGCGCTGCGCGAAAGGCCGGACTTCCGCCAGACCTGCGAATTCTCGCCGAACCCGGCCGCGCCATCGTCGCGCAAGCGGGGTTGACCGTCTATTCCGTCGGCGTCGTCAAGCCCGTCACCCAACGCACCTACATGGCAGTCGACGGGGGGATGAGCGACAATCCCCGTCCCGTCCTGTACGGCTCGGGCTACGAGGCGTTTGACGTCGATCATCCCCGGGCGCCACGACCACAGTTGGTTCGTCTCGTGGGCAAGCACTGCGAGAGTGGCGACGTGTTGATCGACGAGGCGTTCCTCCCCGCCGTCACCAAACCCGGCAGCCTCGTCGCGACCCCGGTGACGGGCGCCTACGGCTACTCGATGGCGTCGAACTACAACCGGGTACCTCGCCCGGCTGTCGTCTTCGTTCGCGACGGTCACGCACGTGAAGTGCTCCGACGTGAGACCTTCGACGACCTCGCGCGACTCGAAGTCTGAAGTCGGACCCGCACGAAGCGTGCGTTAGCCTTGTTTGATGGAGAGACCGGTCGTTAGAGTCGGCGTGATCGGCGGTGGTTTCGTCGGAACGGCCCTCGTGCAACTCTTGACGGACCCCAGTCGCCACGCGGCCCTCGTCGACGGCGCGACGGCCCCGTTGGAGCTCGTGGGTGTCGCGGTCCGAGACGCCACGAAGGCCCATCCGGGCATCGATGACGCGTTACTAACCACCGACGTTGAAGGACTCATCGCGAACGACCTCGACGTGCTCGTCGAGGTCGCGGGCGGTGTGGAGCCGTGTCGCACGTACCTCGAATCGGCGCTGAAGCGTGGCGTGTCCGTCGTGACCGCCAACAAGGCACTCATGGCCGAAAGTGGTACGCAGCTGGCGCAACTCGCGAATGAAAACGGCGCCGATCTGTTCTACGAAGCCGCCGTTGGCGGAGCGATCCCTATCCTTCGAGCCCTGCGGAGTTCTCTCGCCGGCGAACGAATCAATCGAGTCATGGGCATAGTGAACGGCACGACGAACTTCATCCTCACGAAGATGACGACCGAGGGGAGCGACTACGTGAGCGCCCTGGCTGAGGCGCAAGCACTCGGCTACGCGGAAGTCGATCCGACTGCCGACGTCGAAGGCTTCGACGCGGCGGCGAAAGTGCAGATCCTCTCCACACTGGCCTTTGGCACGCGGCTCAGTGGCGAAGAGATCGACCGCGAAGGTATCACGGGCATCCGCGCCCTCGACGTGGAGTTCGCGCGTCGCTCGGGCTACGTCATCAAGATGCTGGGCGTTGCCGAGCGCGTCGGTGCCGCGGGCGTGTCGCGCCGAGCTCATCCCGCCATGGTGCCTCATCGCCACCCGCTCGCTTCGGTCAACGGTGCGATGAACGCCGTCTTCATCGAGGGCGTGAAGAGCGGACCGCTTATGTGGCTGGGCCAAGGCGCGGGCGGCGAACCAACCGCGACGGCCGTCCTCGGTGACGTGCTTGACGCGGCTCGCAATCGGGTCAGCGGTCGCCACGACATTCCCTTCACCGGTGACACCTCGCTGCACTACGTCCCTGGTGGTGCGCTGTCGAGCGTGTTCTACCTGAGCGTCGACGTGTTGGACCGTCCTGGGGTGTTGTCCGAAGTCGCCGGTGTCTTTGGCCGTCACAACGTGTCGATTCGCTCGATGGAACAAGAGGGATTCGGCGACGAAGCCCGACTTTCCTTCCTGACCCACCACGCGATCAGTGCCGACGTCTTCGCCACGGTCGACGAATTGGCGGCGTCCGATTCGGTCGAGTCCGTTGGCGCGTGCATTCGAGTTATCGACGGGAGCTTTGAGTGATCGGTTGGCAAGGACTGCTGAAGGAGTACACCGACTGGTTCGATCTCGACGGCATTGACGACGTCGTCACCCTGCAAGAGGGGAACACCCCGTTGTTGCACGCGGAAAGACTTTCCGAGCGACTCGACGCCGACGTCTGGTTGAAGTGTGAAGGACTGAACCCCTCGGGTTCGTTCAAGGACCGCGGCATGACCATGGCGATCACCAAGGCGAAAGCCCAAGGCGCGAAGACCGTGATCTGCGGATCGACCGGCAACACCTCCGCCGCCGCCGCGGCGTACGCGGCGAAGGCCAACATGGACTGCGTCGTCCTCGTTCCCGAGGGCAAGATCTCGCTCGGCAAACTGGCGCAAGCCATCATGTACGGCGCGCAAGTATTACAGATCCGCGGCAACTTCGACCAAGCCCTCAACTTGGCTCGCGAACTCACGCAACACCTCCCGATCACCATCGTGAACTCCATCAACCCCGACCGCATCGAGGGTCAAAAGACCGGCGCCTTTGAGATCGTCGACGTCCTCGGCAAGGCCCCGGACATCCTTTCGATCCCCGTAGGGAACGCCGGGAACATCACCGCGTACTGGCGCGGCTTCACGCAGTACCACTTCGCCAAGCGCTGTTCGACGCTGCCGAAGATGTGGGGCTTCCAGGCGGCCGGTGCGGCACCCATCGTGCTCGGACACCCCGTCGACAACCCAGAGACGATCGCCACGGCGATTCGAATAGGCAATCCCGCGAGTTGGGTCCCGGCTCTCGAGGTCATTCACGAATCGCTCGGAGATATCCGCGCGGTCACCGACGAAGAGATTCTTGACGCCTATCACTACGTCGCGCGACACGAGTCCGTATTCTGTGAACCAGCGTCGGCCGCGTCGGTGGCGGGACTGTTGAAGTATGGCGTCCCCAAGGGTTCGACGGTAGTGTGCGTCCTCACGGGCAACGGCCTGAAGGATCCGGACACCGCCGTCAGCTCCAGCGCGACACCCGACGTGGTTGACGCGTCACTGAGTGCACTCTTGGCCAAGCTCTCATAGTTTGCTTGCTTTGTTCGGGTCGTCGGCTACACTGTTAGTTGTCGTCCGTTCGGTTGTACCGACGTAAGGAATCTCTTCCGAGACGACATTTCCCGATTTTCTTCTCCACCCGACGTATCGTTGCGGGCGGCGTGAAAGGATCATGCATGGCTATTAAGCCTTCTCCAGACCGTTCGGATCTCGAGTCCAAAACTCGCGAAGATCTCCAAACGATCGCCAAAGTAAAGGGCGTCGAGGCTTCCACCCGCGCCACCAAAGCGGCACTCATCGAGGCCATCATGGGCGAATCGCCCGTGGTCGCGAGTGCCCCCGCCCCCGCCACTCGGGCCGTGCGCTCGCGTCGCACCGTGGCCACCCCCACCGATGACTTTGAGGACATGCTCGGCGAGTTCGACGCCGACACCAAGGTCGAAAAGACCGTTCAAAGTGAGCCGCCCGTCTCCGAGGCCGCCGCTCCGTCCGAGCGCCCGACGGCCCGTCAGTTCACCCAGACGAGGCCCGAGCGCCAGCCTCGCGAGTTCTCCAATGACACGAACAACCGCAGTCGTCGCAACCGGCGTAACCGAAACGGTCGCGAGCGCTTCGCTGGTGACTCCATGCCCAACGCCGACCAGCCCTACGCGGGCGACCTCGTCGAAGTCGAAGGTCTCCTCGATCTGCGCGACGACGGGTACGGCTTCTTGCGCACCAAGGGTTACCACGCGTCACCCAACGACGTCTACGTCTCGATCAACCAAGTCCGCCGTTATCACCTTCGAAAGGGCGACACCATCGTCGGTGGCTTCCGACCCGCGGCGTCGAACGAGAAGTACCCGGCGCTGTTGCGCGTCGACACGGTCGCGGGCGTCGACCCCGAGGTGGCACGTCTCCGTCCGCGCTTCGAAGACCTGACCCCACTCTTTCCCGACGAGAAGTTGAACCTCGAGACCAACGAAGGCAAGCTCGACCTCACCCCACGTATCGTCGACCTCCTGGCGCCCATCGGCAAGGGCCAGCGCGGACTCATCGTCTCACCCCCCAAGGCAGGCAAGACGACGATCATGAAGCAGATCGCCCAGTCGATCGAAGTGAACAATCCCGAGGTCCACCTCATGGTGCTCCTCGTCGACGAGCGTCCGGAAGAAGTCACCGACATCCGCCGCAGCGTCCAAGGTGAAGTCATCTCGTCGACCTTCGACCGACCGGCCGAAGAGCACACGCACGTGGCCGAACTGTGCATCGAGCGCGCGAAGCGCCTCGTCGAGCAGGGCCGCGACGTCGTAATCATCCTCGACGGCATCACGCGCCTCGCGCGCGCCTACAACTTGGCCGCGCCGGCGACCGGGCGCATCATGTCCGGTGGTGTCGACTCGGGCGCCCTGTACCCACCGAAGAAGTTCTTCGGTGCGGCCCGCAACATCGAAGAAGGGGGATCGCTGACCATTCTCGCGAGCGCCCTCGTCGAGACGGGCTCGAAGATGGACGAAGTGATCTTCGAAGAGTTCAAGGGCACGGGCAACATGGAACTTCGCCTCGACCGTCGCCTGGCCGAGCGTCGCCTCTACCCGGCCATTGACGTGAACGGCTCCTCGACCAGAAAAGAAGAGCTGCTCTTCAGCCGAGAAGCGCTGCCCCAGGTGTGGAAGCTGCGCCGCGTCTTGAACGGCCTGGCCGCTGAGGGCCGCGACGCCGCGGGCCTCGAGCTCCTTATCGACAAGCTCAAATCCACCAAATCCAACGACGAGTTCCTGGCCGAGATCGGCCGGGGCCCGGCGCCGACTAACTGATTTCCCGCTAAACTCACTCTTCGCACGAAGGAGCATCATGAAGCCAGATATTCACCCCACTTACGGAGAAGCAAGCGTCACCTGCTCGTGCGGCAACACCTTCACGACCGAGTCGACCAAGTCGTCGATCCGAATTGAGCTCTGCAACGAGTGCCACCCCTTCTTCACCGGCAAGCAGAAGCTCGTCGACACCGGTGGCCGCGTCGAGCGCTTCCAGCGCCGCTACGCACAGAAGACGAAGGCGCGCGCGCCGAAGGCTTAGGTCCTCGAGCGCCCAGCGAGTTTTGTGCGCTCCCTTGACGACACGCTGAACGTCCTGCAGAGTGAGTTCCACTCTGTGGAAGCTCAGCTCTCTGAACCCGACGTCGCGAGCGACCTCACGCGTCTGCGTGACCTCTCGCGTCGGCACAAAGAGCTCAGTGAGATAAACACCGCGTGGATCGCGCTGCAAGGCGCGCGAGACGACCTCTCGACGGCGCGCGACATGTTCAACGAGACCGAGGGCGCCGACCGTGAGTCGTGGCGCGACGAGGTCAACGCCGCCGACGAGCGAATCGCGGAACTCGAACTCGAACTCGAAACGCTGCTGCTGCCCCACGATCCCAACGAGGGTCGAAGCGTCATCTTGGAGATCCGCGGCGCCGAGGGCGGTGAGGAAGCCAATCTCTTCGCCGCGGACCTCGCCGAGATGTACCGGCGCTACGCGGCGGTGCGTGGATGGAAGCTCGAGGTCATCGAAGAGCGCCAGTCCGAGCAGGGTGGTCTCGATGAAGCGACCTACCTCATCAAAGGCGACGACGCGTGGTCCCGACTCGAGTTCGAAGCGGGCGTGCATCGGGTGCAGCGCGTCCCAGTCACCGAGGCGAAGGGTCGCGTCCACACGTCGTCCGCGACGGTGTCGGTCTTGCCCGAGGCCGAAGAGGTCGACGTCGACATCAACACCAGCGACCTCAAGATCGACGTCTACCGTTCGTCGGGTCCCGGGGGCCAGAGCGTGAACACGACCGACTCGGCCGTGCGAATCACCCACTTACCGTCGGGCATCGTGGTGTCGATGCAGGACGAGAAGAGTCAGATCCAGAATCGAGCGAAGGCGCTCATCGTCTTGCGTGCTCGACTCCTCAAAGCGGCTCAAGACGCGCAGGCCAATGAGCTCGGCGATCTCAAGCGCTCCCAGTTAGGTAGCGGCGGTCGCAGCGAGAAGATCCGCACCTATAACTTCAAGGAGAACCGGGTCACCGACCACCGGATCAACTTGACCAACTACTCCCTCGACGCGGTCCTCGCGGGCGACCTCGATCCCTACGTCGACGCGCTCTTGGCGGACAAGCGAGCGCGCCAGTTGGCCGAGAGTGACGGACGCTAACGCCCAGTCGGTGGCCGTGCTCGTCAACGAGGGCCTTGACGCGCGAGAAGCTCGATGGCTCGTCGAAGAGTTCGGCGCGGACCCCGCCAGACTGCACGACGCCGCGCAGCGACGCCGCAACGGTGAGCCCCTGCAGTACGTCATTGGTCACTGGCCCTTTCGATCACTCGACCTCGACGTCGACGAGCGCGCCCTCATACCGCGTCCCGAGACCGAGGAGTTGGTGTCCGCAGCGCTCAGCGAACTCCAGCGACTCGAGGTCCGCGAGCCGCTCATCATGGACCTTGGGAGTGGGTCGGGCGCCATCGGCCTCGCTCTCCTCGACGAACTTCGTACTCTCGGCGTCGTGGCGAGGTTGGTCGCGATCGACGAATCCCTCGACGCCCTGACCTTGGCGCAGCAAAACGCCCTCAAGCACGAACTCACGACGGCCACCTTCGTGCACTCGTCTTGGTTCGACGACGTGGATCGCTCTCTCCAGGGTCTCGTCGACCTCGTCGTCGCGAATCCTCCGTACGTGGGCGGCGAGGAGTTCGCCGACCTCGACCCCGTCCTTCGCTACGAGCCCGAAGGAGCGATCGTGGCACCCGACGCTGAGGGAGTGACGGGTTTCGCTGATCTCGAGATCATCATCTCCCAGGCGCCGACGTGGCTGCGGTCGGGCGGCGTCCTCGTCTGCGAGCACGCCAACACGCATCGCGACGCAGTCCTCGTCACCGCCGCGTCCGCGGGCTTTTCCGACGTCAAGGACCTCGACGACCTTGCGGGTCATCCCCGAGTGTTGGTGGCGCGAAAGTGACCGTCATCGTGGACGCGGATGAAGCCGTCCGACTACTCAACGAGGGTGCCGTCGTGGCGGTGCCGACCGACACGGTCTACGGGCTCGCCGCTTCACTGGAGCGTGACGACGCCGTCGAGCGGATCTTTTCGATGAAACGCCGACCGCACAGCGTGGCGCTACCCGTGCTCGTGGACGCACCCTCAACCATCGAGCGGTTGGGTGTCACCTTGTCACCACTCGCGCGCAGACTCGGTGACGCCTTCTGGCCCGGCGCGCTGACGCTCGTGGTGGACGCGCCGAGTGAATTGGCGCGCCGGGTCGGGAGTCGCGTCGACACGGTCGGGATTCGGGTACCAAACGACGACGTGTTGCGCGAGGTGTTGTCGCGAACCGGTCCGCTCGTGGTCTCCAGTGCCAACGAACACGCCGCGTCGCCCTGTCACAGCGCGCAAGAAGTACTCGCGGTCTTCGCTCTCGTCGAGACGTTGACAGCCGTTCTCGACGGGGGCGAACGCTCCGGCGTCGTTTCCACGGTGATTCAAGTGCACGATGACGAGTGGCAGATACTGCGCGACGGCGCTCTTAGCGCCGACGACGTGTCGCGCGTGCTCGCCTAAGCTTTGGCGCTTCTCGCGGCGTTACTCGTCAGCCGTTCGCTCAACCCACGACGCGGGGCGCTTCTCAAGGTACGCGTTGATGCCTTCGCGGGCTTCGTCACTGTGAAACAGTGCGGCGGACTTGGCGGAGGTCCAGGCGAAGGCCTCCTCTTCGGTCATCGAGACAACGGAGTTCGTGAGCTGTTTGGCGATGGCCAGGGCGTGAGGCTCACCCGCGAGGAGGTCGTTGACGACGAGGTCGATCTCGGCGTCGAGCTCCTCTCGCGATACTGCCTTGTTGATGAGCCCCATCCGCGCGGCTTCATTCGCCCCGAAGCGGTTCCCGCGTAGAAACGCGTTCTGGGCGTCGGCGAGACGCATCTTGGGAAGACACACCACGGAGATGATGGCCGGAGCGACGCCGAGACGAACCTCCGTGAAGCCAAACGTCGCCGTGTCGAGAGCGACTGAGATGTCCATCACGGCAGCGAGTCCGACGCCTCCGGCGACGCAGTGTCCCGCGAGGCGGCCGACGAAGGGCTTCGGTGAGTGACGAATTCGCCGGAAGACATCGCTCATCTCGACCACGTCACCTCGCTCGGCGTCGTTGGTGCCCATTCGTTCGGTCAGGTTCGCGCCGGCACAGAACGTCGAACCGCGATTCGTGACGACGATGACACGAACGTCGTCGTCGCCTTCAGCTTCGTCAATCGCGCTCATCAGTTCGCGCAAGAGTTGATAGCTCAGTGCGTTGCGTCGTTCTTGGTCGTCGAGCGTGACGGTCATCACGCTACCGACCACGTTCGTCTCTACTGTCCTCACGCAGCGCTCCTCGGCGTCGGTCCGTCGGTCGCAGGGCCCGCGAACGCCTGCGCCCTCACCAACCAGTGATAGCCGAGATCACCCGTCGTAAGTGACGTGTCGCCGACATGTCGCCGTTGGGTCACCACGAGGCAAAACTCCTCGGCCGGTCCCGTGATCGTATCGTCGGCATCCTCTTGCCCCCACGTCCACAGCTGGCCCGACGGACTCGTGAGCTCGAGTCGGACGTCGCCGGCGGGCAGCTCTTCGCCTCGCACGAGATACGACCACTTCCTCGTGATGAAGCCAAGCTGCGCGACGTGACGGAGTCGGTCGGTCGCACTGCGTTGGACTCGCAAGGCGTCCGCGACGTCGGTACCGTGCGCCCAGGTCTCCATCAGCCGTGCGCTGAGAAAGGACTTCGCGCTCATGGTCGGTCCGTACCACGGGACGCGCGTGGCGTCGCGCAGCGAGAGTGCTGCTGCGCCGAGTTCGGCCCTCGCACGGCGCCACGCGGCAAGTTGCTGGCGGGCGTCGAGGCCACGAAACGCCGCGAGCGTGTGCGCGTCCACGCCTCCGTTCGTCGCCCCTTCCACTAACTCGTTCAATCGAACGCGAAACGTGTCGCCGTCGGAGATCGCCGTCGCGGCGCTCGAATCGAAGTAGGTCAGGTGACCTATCTGGTCGGCGATCGTCCAACCGATGCTCGGCGTCGCCCGGCGCCAGTCGTCGTCGGAAAGCCCCTCGACGATCTCGTCGAGCGCCGACTGCTCAGCGATGAGGTCCCGGCGTAGTGCGTTCAATTCGCGCTCGACCTCGATGGTGGACTCATCCGTCATGGGGCGACCAACAGCGACGAGGGGATCGGGACGTAACGACTGCGCAGCCACTCGCCGAGTCCTTTGGCCTGGGTGTCTTGTCGAGTCGACGCGGCGACACCCTCTTCGAGTAGGTCGTGGATGACGAAGTTGAGCGAACGCAGGTTGGGGAACCGATAGCGATCGATAATCAGCGGCGCCGTCTCTGGCAGGAGTCGGCGAATCTCGTCGGTGGTGAGAAAGTCGTCGAGCCATGCCCACGACGCGTCGCTACGCGCGAAGATCCCGAGGTTGGCGTGACCACCCTTGTCACCCGAACGGGTGCCGAAGAGAGTGCCGAGGGGAGTCGACGTCGTGGGACCGGTGACGTCGGCGCTCGCGCTGTCACTTTCGATTTCGATGGTGAAGCCGCCCGTCGGCGCGACCGAGTCGACGACCGTGCGCCCTCCGCCAATGATCGTCACGTACTGAGGGACGAGATCGCTCGGCACGACGGCCGGTCGGTAGACGCCGAAGGCGGAACCCTTCGACGGACTGGCGCCTGGGATGAAGAACCCGGGAATGCTCGAGAGTGCCAGTTCGACGACCGCGTCGGCCACCGCGCGACCCACCTTGCGCTCGTCCGCGTCCTTCAACGTGAGTCGCCACGTGGCGACCGCCTCCTCGTTCGTCGAAGGATCGGGTTTGTCGGTGCGAACGAGTCTCGTCGTCACGCTCGCGAAATCACTCGGTGAGTACGGGCAGGCCACCCAAAACGCCTCCTCGACGAGGCGAGCCTTCTGCTCGACGTCCAGGCCCGTGATGGCGACGTTGAGGTCCTTGCGGTAGCCCCCGACCTCGTTCATCGCGACTTTGAGTGTCGTTGGTGGCGCCTCGCCTCTGGTGCCGCTGATCCGTACACGGTCCTTCGCGATCTGTTCGAGTTGAATCGTGTCGAAACGAGCCGACACGTCTGGACCGAGGTACGAGGGACCACCGATCTCGTAGAGCAGTTGCGACGTGACGGTCCCCACGGAGACTTCGCCGCCCGTTCCGTCGTGCTTGCCCACGACCGACGACCCGTCGTCGGCGACCTCGACCCAGGGAAAACCGACCCTCGACATCCCCGGCACTTCGCGGAAGAACGAATAGTTGCCGCCGGTCACCTGCGCGCCGCACTCGATCACGTGACCCGCGACGACGGCGCCCGCGAGCGCGTCGAAATCGTCGCGGCGCCACTGGTGGTGCCAGGCCGCGGGGCCACAGACGAGGGCCGCGTCGGTCACGCGACCGGTGATGACGATGTCGGCGCCCAACGTCAACGCCTCCACGATGCCAAAGCATCCCAGGTAGGCGTTGGCGGTGATGAACCGCGAGACGTCGCCCACCGGCGCACCGGTTTCGAAGTGCGCCAGGTCGACGCCCGCGTCTTGGAGCTCTTCGAGTCGTCCCATGAGATCGTCACCGTTGACGAAGGCGATCACCGGCGACAGACCGAGCGTGGCGGCAACCTCGGCCACGGCGTCAGCGCAACGTTCAGGATTGAGTCCGCCCGCGTTGGAGACGACTTTGATACCTCGCTCGAGGCACGAACCCATGACTTGTTCCATCTGGGTAACGAAGGTGCGCGCGTAGCCGACGCCCGGGTTCTTGGCCTGGGTCCTGGCCAGGATGAGCATGGTCAACTCGGCCAACCAGTCGCCCGTCAAGACGTCGATCGGACCGTCGTCGACCATTTCTCGTGCGGCTGAAAGTCGATCACCGAAGAATCCGGAACAGTTGGCGATTCGAAGCGGCGCCGCCACCGCTACTCCTCGATCGGGTCGTCGGGGTCCAAGATGAGAAGTTGCGCGCCGTTGTCCACTTGCTGCCCCTTCGTGACGAGCACTTCGCTCACCGTTCCGGCGCGTGGCGCGCTGATGACGTGCTCCATCTTCATGGCCTCCATCACGACCAGCGTCTCACCGACGGTGACGTGTTGTCCGGCCTCGACGCGCACGTCGAGAACGAGTCCGGGCATCGGTGCGTCGAGGCCTCCGGGTGTGGCTTTCGCGTGCACGAGGTCAAAGCGCGGGACGATCGAGAATGCCACGGTGCCGCGAAGAATCTGCACGTAGAGACGCGCGCCCGCTTTGGTCACCCGCGACGTGCTGCGGTACCCGTTGAGTTCGAGATCGATAGCTGTCTCGCTCCAGTGATGGACGCGCGCGGAACCGTGGGTCCCGAGGTCGAACGAACCGTCGCGACGTGACGCGTACTCGACGTCCATCTGTTGGTGGCCAAACTGCAATGACGTGCGTTGGCGAGGTAGCCGAGCGTTTCGCCAACCGCTCGGTACGTGCTCGAGTACCGCGGCGTTCGCCCGTTGCTCGCCCTGGAGCCACAGCGCGCCCGCACTCGCCGCCGCCACGAGTTCCTCCTCGCAGAAGAGAAGTTCACGCGACGTATCGAAGCGCTCGATGAAGTCAGTGGTCGTGTCGCCCGCGAGGAAGTGCTCACTACGAAGGGTGGCCACGAGGAAGTCGCGATTCGTCGTCACGCCGCCGAGGTGAAGTCGCTCGAGCGCTCGCGCGAGTGTCGCGGCGGCTTCGACGCGCGTGGGCGCGTGCGCGATGACCTTGGCGAGGAGGGGATCGAACGCGACGGTGACGACGGAACCTCGTTCGACGCCGCTCTCCCAGCGAACTGCCGGATCCTGCGGCGTCTCGAACGCGAAGAGCGTGCCCGTGGCGGGAAGGAAGCCCACGCTCGGATCCTCGGCGCAGAGGCGCACTTCGATGGCGCTGCCCGAAAAGTGCACGTCCTCCTGGCCGTAGCCGAGACGCTCGCCCTGGGCGACGCGCAACTGCTCTCTCACGAGGTCGATTCCCGTCACCTCTTCCGTGACGGGATGCTCGACTTGGAGACGCGTGTTCACTTCGAGGAAGTAGAAGTCACGCGACTCGTCGTCGACGAGGAACTCAACAGTTCCCGCGGACTTGTAACCGATCGCGCGGGCGAGATCGAGAGCCGCGGCGCCCATGGCGCGGCGTAAGTCGTCGTCGACGACGGGCGACGGTGACTCTTCGACGAGCTTCTGATGGCGACGCTGGATGGAGCAGTCGCGCTCGCCTAGGTGCACGAGATTGCCGTAGCGGTCCCCGAGAATCTGGATCTCGACGTGACGTGAGGAGGCGACGTAGCGTTCGAGGAAGATTCGGTCGTCGCCGAATCCGCTCTGCGCCTCTCGCCGGGCAGCGGCCACGGCGTCGTCGAGTTGCGAGCCGTCGGTCACGACGCGCATGCCTTTGCCCCCTCCGCCCGCGACGGCCTTGACCATGAGGGGAAAGCCGATGGTCTCGGCGTCGGCGGGATCCTCACTGGACGCGAGGACCGGAACGCCGGCCCGGATGGCGAGTTTCTTGGCCGCGAGTTTGTCGCCCATTGCGTCGATGACCCGAGGAGACGGGCCGATCCACACGAGACCGGCCGCTTCGACGTTTGCCGCGAAGTCACCGTTCTCGGAGAGAAAGCCGTAGCCGGGGTGGATGGCCTCGACACTGCTCATCTTCGCGGCGGCGAGAATCGCCTCGCCGTCAAGGTAACTCGTACTGAGACGCATGGCGACGTCGGCTTCGCGAACGTAGGGCGCGTCGGCGTCCGCGTCGACGTACACGGCGACGCAGCGCAATCCCATCGCCCGCGCTCCGCGAATGACGCGTCGCGCGATCTCGCCGCGATTGGCCACCATGATGGTCGAGAACGTCACAGTCGAAAGACTCCGTAACTTGTAGCGCCGTCCACGGGCCGACTTCGCACGACGGAGAGACAGAAACCGAGCACGGTGCGAGTGTCGCGTGGATCGATGATGCCGTCGTCACTGACGGCGCCGGTCGCCGCGAGCGCCAGGGAGTTCTTCTCCTGCGAAGCCTCGACCATCGCGACGATCTTGGCGTCCTCGGCCTCGTCGAAGGGGAGTCCCTTGCGCTCGGCTTGGGCGCGGCGCACTTGGGACATGACGCCCGCGATCTGCCTGGGGCCCATGACCGCGACCTTTGCCGTGGGCCAGAGGAACGTGAAGCGGTTGTTGAAGGCGCGTCCGGACATCCCGTACGTCCCGGCGCCGTACGAGGAGCCGATGATCACGGTGAGGTGGGGCACGGTCGAGTTCGTCACCGCGTTCAGCATCTGCGAACCCTTCTTGATGATGCCGTCGGCCTCGGCCTCCTTGCCAACCATGTAGCCCGTGATGTTCTGCAAGAAGATGAGTGGGACGTCGATCTGATTGCAGAGCTGCACGAACTGGCCGGCCTTCTCCGCGGCGCGAGGGTGGATCACGCCGTTGTTGCCGAGGATCCCCACCGGGTAGCCGTGGATGCTCGCCCAGCCGCAGACGAGCGTCGTGCCGTAGCGAGCCTTGAACTCTTCGAAGCGTGAACCGTCGACGACACGCGCGATCACGTCGCGCACGTCGACGCTCTGTCGAAGGTCGCGACTGACGATACCGAGGAGTTCTTCGGGATCATGGGCGGGCTCGTCGCTCTCGAGCGACGCTTCCGGTCCCTTCTTTCGCCAGTTCAAGTGCGACACCACTTCGCGACATAGCCGAATCGCGTCCATCTCGTCCTCGGCGAAGTAGTCGCCAAGCCCCGAGACCTCAGCGTGCATGAGCGCGCCACCGAGCGTCTCGTCGTCAGACTCTTCGCCGGTGGCCATCTTCACGAGGGGAGGACCGGCGAGGAAGATCTTCGACTGATCCTTGACGAGGATGTTGTAGTCCGAGAGGCCGGGCTGGTACGCGCCTCCGGCGGTCGACGAGCCAAAGACCACGCTGACGGTAGGCACGCGCATCTTGGAGAGCTCGATGAGGTCGTAGAAGAATCGACCACTCTCGGCGAAGTGTCCCGTCTGCATGCGCCCACCCCCGCCGTTACCGACTCGAAGGTCAGCACCAGCCGACTCGACGAAACTGACGTAAGGGATCTGGTTGTCGCGCGCGATCTCCAAGGCGCGCATCCATTTCTTCGCCGAGTACAAGGTGAGCGCGCCGCCGAGGACGGAGGGGTCGTTGGCCATGATCAGGCATTCGGTGCCGGCGATGACGCCGATTCCCACCACCATGCCGCCGCCGATGGTGTAGTCGGAGTCGTAGCCCGCGAGCGCAGAAATCTCGAGGAAAGGAGAGTCGGGATCGAGCACGTTGGCGATACGTTCGCGCACGGGCAGCTTGCCCCGTACGCGCATCCGGTCCATCGCCTTTTCACCGCCGCCGGCCTCGGCTTCGTCAAGAAGTTGGTCGATGACACCGAGCTGTTCGAGCATGTCGGCACGGTTCTTGACGAAGGAATCCGAAGACGTGTCGAGCGTCGAGGCGAGCGGCGGCGCGAGCAGAACGTGCTTCATGGGCAAAGCCTAGTTACGAGTCGACGACGGAAACTTGGGCTCGCGACGGGCGATGGATGGGCGAGATTCGCGTCGACGGATGTTCTCCATCAGCGGCGGCACTTCGTCGCGGATCGGAGAAGGACTACAGGTATGGTGGTGTCAATGCGCATTGCTCTGGGTTCGGATCACGCCGGCTACGACCTCAAGACCCTTCTCAAGACCACGCTCCTCGGTTGGGGCTTCGACGTGCTCGACCTCGGGACGGACAGCGCCAGCGAACCGGTTGACTACCCCGACTTCGGTGCCGCGGTCGGTCGGGCGGTCGTTTCGGGCGACGCGGAACTCGGCGTCGCTTGTTGCGGCTCGGGCATCGGCGTCGCGATCGCCGCGAACAAAGTGCCTGGCGTTCGAGCGGCGGTCGTCCACGACGTCACGTCGGGGCACTTGGCGCGCGAACACAATCACTCGAACGTGCTCTGCATGGGCGAGCGACTGGTGGGAACGGTCGTCGCAATCGAAACGTTAGAGGCGTGGCTCAACGCGACACCGCAACCCCGACACGAGGGCCGAATCGAAAAACTACGCGAACTCGACTACGAGTTGGCACGCGAGGAGAAGTAGTTACGTGGGATCATCGCCCTTAGACGCCTGGATCGCCAATGACGAGGAGGTCACGTCGCTCTTGTCTGCGGAGTGGAACCGTCAGACCACCACCGTGCAACTCATCGCGAGCGAGAACTTCGCGTCGCCTTCGGTGTTGGCAGCCGCTGGATCGATTCTCACCAATAAGTACTCAGAGGGATATCCCGGACGCCGCTACTACGGCGGCAACTACGTAGTCGACGAAGTGGAAGACCTGGCCCGGCGACGCCTGACCGCGCTCTTTGGCGCCGATCACGCGAACGTCCAGTCCCATAGTGGTGCCAACGCCAACGTCGCGGTCTACGAGGCGTTGCTCGACGCCGGCGACACGATCCTCGCCATGCGACTCGACCAAGGCGGCCACCTCACCCACGGCTCTCCGGCGTCGATCACGTCGAAGTTCTGGACGTTCGTCTCCTACGGGGTGACGCCACGCTCGGATGATCCCGACGCGCCCGGCGAACTGATCGACTTCGACAACGTCCGCGATCTTGCGTTGCAACACCGACCGAAGCTGATCGTCGCCGGTGCGACGGCTTACTCCCGTCGAATCGATCCGGCTCCCTTTCGTGAGATTGCCGACGAAGTGGGCGCGATGTTGATGTTCGACTCCGCACACGTCGCCGGACTGATCGCGGGTGGCTCGCACCCCAATCCAGTGCCGTACGCCGACGTCGTCACCTTCACGACGCATAAGACGCTTCGTGGTCCACGCGGCGGCGCCATCGTCTGTCGAGAGGATCACGCGAAGAAGATCGACTCGGCGGTCTTCCCGGGCCAACAGGGTGGTCCACTCGAGCACGTGATCGCCGCGAAGGCTGTCGCCTTCAAGGAGGCCAGTCAGCCAAGTTTCTCGGTGTACACCGAACAGATCGTCGCGAACGCCAAGGCGTTTGCCCAAGCACTCGCCAACGAAGGCTTTCGCATCGTGTCGGGAGGCACCGAGAACCACATGGTGCTGTTGGACCTACAGGACTTTGACGCCGAGCTCACGGGCAAGGTCGCGCAAGAGGTCCTCGACCGCGCCGGTATCACGACCAATCGCAACACGATTCCGGATGATCCCCGAAGTCCCTTTGTCACGTCGGGCCTTCGTGTCGGAACGGCAGCGGAGACGACCGCCGGCATGAAGGAACATGAGTTCGAGACCATCGCGTCGTTGATGTCTCGAGCCCTGCGCAAGCGCGACGATGACGACGCACTCGTTGAAGTACGCAACGACATCGCGGCACTGTGCGCCAACTTCAACCCGTACGCGAACTTTACGAAGTAGTTCATGGGCAATATTGCCGCGTACCTTGCCGTCATCGTGGTGGGGGCACTGGTCACGCTGATCGCGAATCGGCCGGCCCGTGCGATCTCGCTGCGGGTGGGCTACGTCGCGCTGCCCGACGAACGCAAGGTCCACAGTAAGGAAACTCCGTACGGCGGCGGCGGCGCGATGTTGGTGGGCTTTTGTATCGCGCTGCTCTTCGCCTTCCTCATTCCGTCCCTGCGGAGCGTGATCACCTCGTCGCACGAGATGCTCGGTGTCCTGCTCGCGACCGGCGTCATCTTCGTCGTCGGCGTCGTCGACGATTTTCGCGAGATGAGCGCGCCGGCGAAAGTTGCCGGACAGTTCCTCGCTGCGTCGATCCTCTACTTCAGCGGTGCCACGATGTACCAATTGAAGTTGCCCTTCGCGGGCTTCGTCGTCCTGGGTCCGTCAATCCTTCCCGTGATCACGGCGGTGTGGGTCTTCGCGTTGTCGAACGCCGTCAACCTCATTGACGGACTCGACGGACTGGCGGCCGGCATCGTGGGCATTGCGTCCGGAACGCTCTGCCTCTACGGACTTCGACTTGAACGCCTCGGCCTACTGCCCGTCACGAACGTCGGTCCCTTGATCGCCGCACTCACGTGTGGCATTTGCATTGGGTTCCTTCGTGACAACTTTCACCCCGCGAAACTCTTCATGGGCGACGCGGGCGCGCTGATGCTCGGGCTTTTGATGAGCGCCTCGACGATGGTGATTGGCGGCAGGACCCCACCGGCCAGTGGCGTGACGTTCTTCTTCTTCGCGCCGCTCTTGATCCCGGTCTTCATTCTTGGTGTGCCACTTGTTGACGCCGTGTGGGCCTTCGCGCGACGAACGGCCTCGGGCCAGGGCTTTCACACGCCGGACAAGAACCACATCCACCACCGTCTGATGCGCCTCGGCCACGGCCATCGCCGCACCGTCATCATTCTCTGGGCCTGGACGGCGTTGCTGTGCGGGTTCGTCTTGTTGCCGCTCTTTGACACCCGTGCCAACGTCTTCATCCCCCTCGGCGTGGCGGTCCTCGTCATCGCCCTCTTCACCTGGTTCAGCCCCCTGCGCTGGCGTCTGCGACGCCGTCGCGAAGAGGCCGACGTCACCGACGAAGTGGTCTCACCGTGAGTTCCACTGGCGACGAGAGGCCCCCGAGCGACTCGGACCAGGAGAAATCGACGATCAAGAACCTGCCGGGACTCGCGGCGTTCGCGACGATGGGAACGACCATCGCGAGTTGCCTCGCCGTCGGCGTCGTGCTGGGTCTCTGGCTCGACCGGGTCTGGGGGAGCGCTCCTTGGGGTCTTCTAATGGGGATAGTGTTAGGAACGGTCGCGGCCGTGGCGAGTGTAATGAAACTCGTTCGACGCTTCCTCTAAAATTGACCGTCCGTGCTAGAAAACCTGCCCGCAAATACCCTCCCACGTCTCCTGCGCCGAACCACCCTGTCGGCGATCGCTGTCGGCATTGTGGGCTTTCTCGTGGCGATATTCGTCGCACCGCCGCTCGCGGCGCTCGGGGTCGCGCTCGGCGTAGGCCTCGCGATACTCAACCTTCGATTCCTTGACGCCCAGGCCGCCCACGTAGAACTGCGTGGCGAACAGAGTACGAAAGCCGTTCGCCGTCAAATCGGCGGAAAGACCACGCTGCGCCTCGCCGGCGTCACGGTACTGATAATTGGCGCGGTCTTTCTTAACGCTCCCTTGGGAATCGGTATTGTGTCAGGGCTTGTTCTTTATCAAATCGTCTTCGTCATGAACGTTCTACGGGTCATGGCGAATCAGGGAGGAATGTAGTGGGACTGCTGATGGCGTCGGGCAAAATCAGTGTGGGCGTGCACCCGTTGGTGCACGTCTTCGGTCTCGCGATCGACACCGATATTGTCATGTCGACGCTCCTCGCCGCTGCGATCCTCATCTTCATGGGCTTTCGTGTTCGCGCCAAGGTCACGGACGGGGTACCCGGGAAACTGCAGCTCCTGTGGGAGATCCTCGTCGAGCAGGTCAACGACCTCGCCGACTCCGCGATCGGACCGAAGGGTCGTCGATTCGTCCCGATCGGCGTCACCCTCTTCCTCTTCATCCTCATCTGTAACTGGATCGGTTTCCTGCCCTCCGCCATGCACCCGGGATCGTCGGGCGAGATCCTGCCGGCCCCGACGAGCGACGTCAACCTGCCCCTCGCGATGGCGCTGTTCGTCATTGTCTGGGTGCACGTTGAATCGTTCCGCGCCCGAGGCTTTCGCGGTTACTTCCGGCACTACAAAGAGCCCTACCTCGCGCTCACGCCCATCAACATGATCGAAGAGGTGACGAAGCCCATCACCCTGACCTTCCGTCTCTTCGGCAACCTGTTCTCCGGCGGCCTCATGATCGCGGTGATGGTCTCGCTGCTACCCATCTTCGTCTCACCACTAGGCGAACTCCTCTGGAAGCCCTTCGACCTCTTCATCGGGCTCATCCAGGCGTACATCTTTATGTTGTTGACGGTTCTGTACTTCGCGTTCGCCACGAGCCACGAAGAACACGAACCGGTTTTAGAGCCCTCGCATTAACAAACCCAGGAGGAAATGATTCATGGCAAATACAGACACTGTCGCTAGTGCGGTACGCATCGCTGGTGCGCTCGTTGGTGGCGGTCTCGCCCTCGGCGGCGGCGCTATCGGTGCGGCGATCGGTGACGGTTTGGCCGGTAGCCAGACCATCGCGGCTATCGCGCGTCAGCCCGAGATCGAAAACAAGGCACGTCAGTATTTCTTCTTGACGGTGGGCCTGGTGGAGGCGATGTACTTCATCAACCTGCTGTTCATGGTCGTCTTCGTTTACGTCTTCGAAAAGCACTAATTCGATCGTGACGCTCCACAACGGGAGCGTCACGAGTGTTGAACATTAAGAAAGTAGGTCTCACGAGATGATTGCGACGTCAATCTTCCTGCTACCCAACGGCACGTTCGTCGTCGAACTACTGGTGGTAGCGGTCATATTGTTCCTCATGACGAAGTACATCTTGCCGCCGCTCAACCGAGCTATGGAGGGGCGACAAGAGAAGATTCGTAGCGCCCTCGCGGCGGCTGACGCCGCTCGGGCCGAAGCGGCCGCCGCCGACGACGAGCGCGCGAAGGTGCTCGCCGAAGCGCGCGAGCAGGCTCGCGTCATCGTTGCGGGCGCGCAAGAGACGTCAGACCGACTAAAGGCCGAAGCCGGTGGCCGCGCCCAGGTGGAGTACGACCGTATCGTCGCCACGGCGCAAAGCGAGGTCGTCGCCGCTCGTCAGCACGCCGTCGACGAAGCGTCGGCGCGCATTGGCGAGATCGTCTTCGACCTGGTCTCCAAGATCGTCGGACGCGAGGTCGACCAGAGCACGCACGACGACCTCGTGCGTGAGGCTGTCGCTGCGCTCAACGCCGAAGCCACCAAGGGATCGAACCACTAGTTATGCTGCCCAAGCTCGAAGGATTCGCCGCCGCCCTTCTGGGCCGACTGGACGCGACGGTGCTCGCCACGGTCGTGAGCGACCTCGACGCGCTCGAATCGACGGTCCAGACGCGTAGTGACCTCAGTGCGGTGTTGACCGACACGTCTATCTCGAACGTCGCGCGTGGACAGGTGCTTCGCGACCTTCTGACCGGCAAGGTGAGTGCCGACGCCCTGCGTCTCAGCGTCTACGCGGCCGAGTCGGTGCCGGCCCAAGAAGTGCCGCGTTCCGTCGATGAGTTGGCGCACGTCGCGCGTACCCTGCAGGAGAGCGGCACCTTTCACCACCAGGGGCTCGGTCTCTTGGACGCCCGTCGTCGCGTGGCTGGCTACGCCGACGCACTCCTGGACGAGACGGACACCGAGAGCTTCTCGTCGATCGAGGACGACCTCTTTCGCTGGGCTCGGACCGTCGAAGGGAACGCCGAGCTCCGCCATCTCCTGCTCGACCGCGACGCTCCCATCGAAGCCCGACTGGGCCTCACCGATCAACTCCTCGAGGGCAAAGTCAACCCCGTCTCGCTCGCCCTGGCTCGTTTCACGGTCCTCGGCGGGCGACCACGCGACGTCGTGGGCACCTTGGACTTTCTCGTGAACTACGTCGCGCAGGCGCGTGACTGGCGTGTCGCGCGCGTGCACACCGCTCGTTCGCTCAACGCCACGAGCCAGAGCGAACTGGTCGGCTCACTCAGCGCGCTGACGGGTAAGAGCGTCGAACTCCAGATCGCCGAAGAGCCCGACTTGCTGGGCGGCGTCCTCGTCGAGATCGGCGATCTGCGCCTCGACGCCACCACCCGCGGTCGACTGGGCGCGCTGCACGACGCCGTCGCTTCGGGCCGAATCCTCGAATCCGTTGTAAATCGAAATGACTAAGAAAAGGAATGCTTGATGACTGAGCTCACTATTAGTGCTAGCGAGATCACTGAGGCACTGCGTAAGCACGTGACCGAATTCAACCCGGCCGTCGAGGCCGAGCAGGTCGGTCGTGTCGTAGAGGTCGGTGACGGTATCGCGCGCGTGTCGGGACTGCCGTCAGCGAAGGTGAACGAACTGCTCGAGTTCGAAGACGGCACGGTCGGACTCGCGATGAACCTCGACGAGGAGACCATCGGTGCCGTCGTGCTCGGTTCGGTCGACAAGATCGAAGAAGAGCAGGTCGTGCGATCGACGGGCCGAATCCTCTCTATGCCGGTCGGTGACGCCTTGCTCGGGCGCGTCGTGAACGCGTTGGGCGAGCCCATTGACGGGAAGGGTCCCCTGGTCAACCCCAAGCACCGTCGCATGGAGATCCAGGCCCCGGGTATCACGGGCCGTCAGCCCGTCAGTGAACCACTGCAGACCGGCATCAAGGCCATCGACGCGATGACGCCTATCGGCCGCGGTCAGCGCGAGCTCATCATCGGTGACCGCAAGACCGGCAAGACCACCGTCGCGATCGACACCATCTTGAACCAGAAGGGCCAGGGCGTGAAGTGCATCTACGTCGCCATTGGTCAGAAGAACTCGTCGGTCGCCCAGACCGTCAAGACCCTCGAGGACTTCGGCGCCTTTGAGTACACCGTCGTCGTCGTCGCCGGCGCCGGCGACCCGGCGCCGTTCAAGTTCCTCGCGCCCTACGCCGGTTGCGCCATCGGCCAAGAGTGGATGGAAGGGGGCGAGCACGCGCTCGTCGTCTACGACGACCTCTCGAAGCAGGCCGAGGCGTACCGTCAGATCTCCTTGCTGTTGCGTCGTCCGCCAGGTCGTGAGGCCTACCCCGGCGACGTGTTCTATCTCCACAGCCGTCTCCTCGAGCGCGCTGCGAAGTTGAGCGACGAACTCGGCGGCGGATCGCTGACGGCCCTGCCGATCATCGAGACCAAGGCGGGCGACATCTCGGCCTACATCCCGACGAACGTCATCTCGATCACCGACGGCCAGGTCTTCTTGCAGTCCGACCTGTTCTACTCCGGTGTGCGCCCCGCGATCGACGTAGGTAACTCGGTGTCGCGCGTGGGTGGCGCGGCGCAGATCAAAGCTATGAGGACGGTCGGCGGAACGCTCAAGATCGACCTCGCGCAGTTCCGCGACCTCGAGTCCTTCGCGACCTTCGGTTCGGAACTCGACAAGTCGTCCCAGCAGCAGCTCGACCGTGGCTACCGCTTGACCGAACTGCTGAAGCAGGGTCTGAACGCGCCGGTCCCCGTCGAAGAGCAAGTCGTCGTCATCTACGCGGGAACCCGAGGATGGCTCGACACGATTCCTGTCTCCGACGTCATTCGTTTCGAAGCGGAGTTCCTGACCGATCTTCGCGCGAAGCACGCTGACCTTCTGGCCCAGATCCGTGACACCAAGGCGCTGACCGACACCGATTCGCTCGACGCCGCGCTGAAGTCGTTCCTCGACAGCTTCGCCCCGAGTAACTAGAGAACACCGAGAGAGAAAGGAGGGATCATGGCCGGTGGACAAGAACGAGTTCTACGTCGACGTATCAAGTCGGTGCAATCGACGCGCAAGATTACGAAGGCGATGGAGCTCATCGCGGCCGCGCAGATCCCTCGGAGTTTGGCGCGCATCATCGCCAATCGTCCATACCGTCTCGGTATGCAGCGCATCATCCTCGAAGCGGCGCTCGGCGACCCTGCGGGCGCGGCCAAGTTGCTGGCGCTGCCCGAAAAGGTCGACGTCGCACTCGTGCTCGTCATCACCGGCGACCGAGGACTCTCGGGTCCGTACAACAACGCGACCCTTCGCGCCGGCGAGCGATTGGTCACAAAGTTGCAGCGCGAAGGCACGCAGGTTCGGCTGTTCTGCGTAGGGAAGAAGGCGGCCGCCTACTTCCGCTTCCGCGGCCTCGAGGTCGAAGAGAGCTTCGTCGGCTTCGTGGACCGTCCGACCTTCGCCGACGTGCAACTCGTCGCCAGTCACCTCGCCAAGCCCTACCTCGAGGGAGAGGCCCAGCAGATCCTCATGGTCTCGATGCGCTACCTGTCCGCTGGTTCTCAAGCCGTCGACGTGCAACAACTGTTGCCCCTCGTCGTGCCGGAACTTCCCGTCGACGACAAGCCCGCGGCCCTGAAGGGCTACACCGAGTTCGAACCCGAAGTCGAGAAGTTGCTCTTCTTCTTGGCGCCGCGCGCACTCGAGAGCGAGATCTACTCGGCACTGCTCGAAGGCGCCGCGTCGTTTCACACCAGTCAACAGCGCGCAATGGCTGCCGCGACGGACAACGCCGATGAACTCGGCCAGACACTGACACGCGTAATGAACCGAGCCCGTCAGGACTCGATTACGACCGAAATTATGGAAATCGTGGGCGGCGCCGAAGCGCTCCGCTCGGGAAAGTGAGAAACAAATGACCATGGCTCCCGAAAAGACCAAGCTCGAAACAGGTCGCGTCGTGGCGATCGCCGGACCCGTCGTGGACGTGGAGTTCCCACCCCACGCGCTGCCCGAGATCAACCACGCCGTGGAGATGGACATCGAGCTCGAGGGTCAGACCATCACCGTCGTCGGTGAAGTCGCTCAACAGATCGGTGAAGGTCGAGTGCGCTGCGTGTGCATGAAGCCCACCGACGGACTCGTTCGTGGTGCCCTCGTTCGCCAGAGCGGACGAGGCATTTCGGTACCCGTCGGTGACGCGGTCCTCGGTCACGTCTTCAACGTGATCGGTGAGTCGCTCGACACCGACGACATCGGCGCCGTCGAGGACCACTGGGAGATCCACCGCGACGCGCCGGCCTTCGACCAGCTCGAACCGCGCGCGACGATGTTCGAAACTGGTATCAAGGTCGTCGACCTGCTCGCCCCGTACGTGCAGGGAGGCAAGATCGGACTCTTCGGCGGCGCGGGTGTCGGCAAGACCGTCTTGATCATGGAGATGATCCGACGCGTCGCCGAACAGCACGACGGCGTATCCGTCTTCGCCGGCGTCGGCGAGCGCACGCGTGAGGGTACGGACCTTTTGCTCGAGATGCGTGAGTCTGGCGTCATCGAAAAGACGGCACTCGTCTACGGCCAGATGGACGAACCACCGGGCGTGCGCCTTCGCGTCGCGCTCGCCGCTCTCACCATGGCCGAGTACTTCCGCGACGTGAAGAACCAGGACGTGCTGTTGTTCATCGACAACATCTTCCGTTTCGTGCAGGCCGG
>DASZIH010000057.1:0-64363 GCA_035949355.1 Acidimicrobiales bacterium | reverse complement strand
TGTGGTCCGTCTCGATCTTCGTTTTGGCCACGGTTAGTTTCCTTCGACGGTGGGCGCGGGGTCCGCCGCGTTGCTCGTGCCAGCGGGCAATTCACTCGTGGTGCCACTGGCCTTCAGTGCCGCGAGTTGGGCGTCGATGTCCGACGTCGCCGAGGCCTTGTCGAGTTGTGCCTGGATGTCGTCGTTCGTACTCGTGAGGTCGGTAAGAGCACCCGAGGCGAGCAGCTCGTCGAGGGCCCCACTTCGCGCCTGCATCTGAGCGACCTTGTCCTGAGCGCGTTGCATGGCGGCGCCGGCGTCACCCATCGACTCCGAGATGCCGCTGACGGCCTCGTTGACGTGCGCGGACGCCTCGGCGGCCGTGTACGTGGCCTTGATCGTCTCCTTGCGCATGCGAAACGCTTCGACCTGGCTCTGGAGCTTGGTGGCCGTCGCCTCGAGCTTTTGCTGCTGATCGTCAATGGAGGCGTGTTGGACCTCGAGGTCCTTCAACTGTCCCGCAATCGCCTCACGTCGAGTGAGGGCCTCGCGGGCGAGTGGTTCATTGCCCTGAGCGAGGGCGGCCTTGGCCTGCTCGGCGAGTTTGTCGCCCTGGCTCTTCAACTGCTCGGCCTGGATCTCCACGCGCTTACGGGCAGTGGCGACGTCGGCGACGGCCCGCTTCACCTTTGTGACGTTCTCGAGTTGCTGCTCGTACGAGAGGTCGAGAGTCTGGCGAGGGTCTTCAGCCTTGTTGAGGGCGTCGTTGGCCTTCGCTTGGAAAATCGTCTGGACGCGCTTCATAATGCCCACGTGGGCCTCCTTTTGCTACTTGCCCAGACTAGAGCGAACCAACGAAGTAGTGGTCAACGCGCCCCACGCCCAACGGCGCGTATTTCCTAATTTCCGGGTAAATCTTTGTCCTGAGCTCGGGCTTCGCCAGCGAGCGCTTCACGGTACGACTCAAGTTCATCGCCGAGTGCTTCGTTGGACGTCGCCAGTACGCGTAACGCCAAGAGTCCGGCGTTGGTGGCGCCGTTGATCGCTACCGTCGCGACCGGTACGCCCCGCGGCATCTGGACGATGGAGAGCAGTGAATCAAGTCCGTCGAGTCGAGCGAGCGCCACCGGCACGCCAATCACCGGCAACGTCGTCACGGCCGCCAGCATGCCGGGCAAGTGCGCCGCGCCCCCGGCGCCGGCGATCAGCACGCGAAGGCCGCGTGATCGCGCGTTCTTTCCGTACTCGAGCATCGCTTCAGGCGTTCGATGCGCCGACACCACGTGGAGCTCGTACTCCACCTTGAAACGCTCGATGATCGTCGCCGCGTCGTTCATCACTTCGAGGTCCGAGGACGAGCCCATCACGATGCCGACGACTGGCTGCACTAGATCTCCTGGGTCATGGTCCCGTACGCGCGGGCACTGTTCCATGCTCTCACGTGAGGACCCGTGGGCTCGTCACCGAGCGCGGTGACGTGACCGAGTTTTCTGCCCGGACGCCACGACTTTCCGTAGTCGTGGACGTAGGTGTTGGCCACCGCGCGCGCCGCGTCGAGTGAACCGGGTTCCGACGCACCCACGACGTTCACCATGACGGCGTGCGTCGTGAGCGGCGTAACGTCACCCAGAGACTGACCACTGACGCATCGAAGGTGTTGCGCGAACTGACTGGTCGCCACACCCTCAATGGTCCAGTGACCGGTGTTATGGGGCCTGAGCGCGACCTCGTTGACGACGAGACCGCGCTCGGTGACGAAGTACTCAATGGCCATGACGCCCACACCACGGACCAGGTTCGAAACGCGCTCACTGAGACGTCGTGCTTGGTCCACTAAGTCACCGTCGACGTCGCTCGGGTATCTCACCTCGACGCACATGCCTTCACGTTGCACCGTCGTCACGAGTGGGTAGAAGGCGAGCGATCCGTCGATGGATCGCGCGACGAGTTGAGCCACTTCACTCGTCAACTCGAGACGTTCCTCGACGACGACGTCGCCGGCGTTGGCGAAGTCGTCGATCAACTCGTACGTCTCACCTCGGGTCGACGGAAAGGCCACGCCGCGTCCGTCGTAGCCACCTCGGGCCACTTTCACGACGGGTGAGGTGACAAGGCTGTCGAGAAACCGGTCCAGTCGCTCGTCTTTTGACGAACGCACGACGAGAAAGCGCGGCACCGCGACGTCGGCGTTCTCGAACGTCTCACGTTGGAACGCCTTGTCGACGGCGAAGCGAAGTGCCTCACTACTCGGTCGAACGGCGACGCCCTCGTCCTCGAGACGTCCAAGTAGTTCGAGGTCGACCAGTTCGTGGTCGAACGTGACCACGTCCACGTCACCAGCGAGTGCACGAAGGGCGCGCTCGTCGTCGGCGGCGCCGATGACGACGGCTTGGCACGTCGCGACGGCGCTGTCGTCGTTCGACGTCGCGAGCACCGTGATCGAAACGCCCACATCACTAGCGGCTTCGCCCATCATGCGCGCGAGTTGACCGGCACCCACGACGCCGACGTGAGAGGTAACAGTAGGTTTGGTGACGTCGGACACGAGAGAAACGCTAGTGGCCCTGAGGGAGCGTCGAAAATGCGAATTGCGATTGGACTGAACACTGACGGACCGTTGGAGAAGACCATCGAACGCGCGACGCGGCTGCGCGAGCAAGGATTTCGAAGTCTGTGGTCTTCGCAGATCTTTGGACCCGACACGTTGACGGTCCTCGCGCTCGTCGGACGCGAACTGCCCGACGTGGATCTCGGTACGTCAGTCGTGCCGATCCAGCCCCGTCACCCTTCGATGCTCGCTGCCCAAGCGCGCACCGTGCAAGACGCCATTGGCGGCCATCTTTCTCTCGGCATCGGCCTGTCGCACCAGGTCGTGGTGGAGGGCCTCTGGGGCCTCTCCTTCGAACGTCCCGCTCAGTACATGCGCGAGTACCTCGATGCGCTCGCGCCGATGCTCCGAGGAGAGAACGTCAGTGCTCAGGGCGAGCGCGTGAAGGCGGTGACGATGAGCCCGCTAGGACCAAAGGACGTCGTTGCACCAAGTCTCTTGATCGCGGCGCTCGGGCCACAGATGCTGAGACTCGCCGGAACGCTGACGGACGGCACCGTCCTGTGGATGACCGGACGCAAGACGATCGCCACGCACATCGTGCCGACGATTCGAGAAGCGGCCTCGACAGCGGGCCGACCGGCCCCGCGCGTCGTGTGTTCGTTGCCGATCGCGGTCACCGCCGACGAGGCGGGTGCCCGAGAACGATTGAACGATGACTACGCGGTCTACGGGACGTTGCCGAGCTACGCCGCGATGATCGAGCGCGAAGGCGCCACGAGTCCCGCGGACGTCTCTCTCATTGGATCAAAGGAGCACGTGCTCGAACAGTTGCACGAGTTGGCTGAGGCGGGCGTCACCGAATTCTCTGGCGCGCCGTCGGGTACGAGCGAAGAGCGCGAAGGAGCTGTCGAAGCGTTGATCGAGTTCCAACAGAGCGCCTGAGCTTGTGGACATTTAAGGGTCCATTCGTCGCTCGTATAAGGTAGTTGCCCTACCGAGGTGAATATATCCATGTCAGTCGTCGCGTCCCTTCTCTCCATCCTGCTCTTTTTGGCCTTCGCCTCGGCCGGGAGCCAGAAGATTATCTTCAACCCCGTGATGTCCAAAGCCGCTGGTCACTTGGGTTTCACGAAGCGCTCGTATCGCAGCATCGGGGTCATTGAAGTCCTCGGAGCGATCGGCGTCTTGGTCGGCCTCGCCGCCAAGGGTTCATCGCTGTTGGCGATTCTCAACGAAGCCGCCGCTGGCGGACTGTTCGTGATGATGGTGTTGGCCGTCATCGTCCACCTGCGCAAGAAGGACAAGTCAAAGTACTTCGCGCCCGCGCTTGCCCTTGGGGTGCTGGCGATAGCGGAGCTGATCCTTCGACTCAGTTAGTCCCTACCTCGGCAACTTGGTGTGCTTGAACTCATTGAGGGCGCTCTGGTCGCTCATCAAGGTGATCAGCGACTCGATGAGGGCGATCGAGGCGCCGGCGTCCTCACTGGGACCGTTCATGTAGCGAACGAACGTCGCGTCGTTGCCGACGACGAACGTGGGCACACCGAAGGCCTCGTAACGATCGAACTCACGGAAGCTCTCGCCGATCACCTTGTGGGGACGACGGGTTTCGACGTCGTCGAAAACCTCGGAGAGGTCGACACCCGTCGACCCAAGGACGTTCGAGATCTCCGTGGTCGTGACGAGGCGCACGGCCTGCTCGTGGCGCGCTCGAAAGAGAGCCTCGTGCGCGTCGATGAAGTGCTCCGGCTGTAGATCACGGATCGAGGTGCTCACGGCGAGCGCGAAGAGTTCCGCGTCGCGTGCCGGATCGTCCCAGACGTCCGGGGCACCATCGGTCTTGTAACCCTGGCTCATCGTCCACGGCACGAAGGTCACGTCGAAGTTGGCACCCGCGCGAAGGGCCGTGACCACGTGAAGGTGGACGTTCTTTGCGAATGGGCAGCGATAGTCGTAGGAAAGTTGAAAAGAAAGCATGGTGCCAGCCTAGGAACTACCTCGACGGGACGGGCACACCTTGACTGCGACAGAGGTCCTTGTACGCGCAGAAACGGCACGCGTTCGACGAGGGCGTGGCGGGAAAGTCCCCGTCGTCGTAGTAGCGCTTGATCTTCGTCCACGCACCCGCGGCCGCGTTCGCCCGGGCCTTGACGACGACGTCGGTCACGTTGCGCTCAATCGATTGGCCGTGCGCGACGTACATCAAGCGGATGGTCGTCGGGCGCTCGCCCAGCTTTTCTTCGCACAGCGCCGCGTAAAGCTCGGCGTTGGCGAACGTCTTGCTGTCGTAGTTGCGATTCGGCAGTGCGCCGGTCTTGTAGTCGACGATGGTCAACGAGCCATCGGGGTCCCGGTCCAATCGATCGAGGATGCCAAAGAGAGGTGTGTCGTTCACGTCGACGCCGAGCCGTAACTCCACGCCTTCGTGCGCGACGGTCGTCGGATCTTCCATCTCGAAATAACGCAGGAGTATCGCCTCGGTCTCGCTCAACAGTCGCGCCAGCATCGACTCGTCGAAACCGATATCGAGACGCACCTCGTCGGTGAGTACCGCTTCGAGGGCCGGCGTGACGAACTCACGGGCCTTTTCAATCGTGCGCTGGTCGGCGTCCAACAGGAACAGGTTCTCGAACACGTAGTGGACGAAGCGGCCCTTCGCCGTGGCGTAGGACGCCGGTTGGGGCAGTCGTTCCACCGAGGCGTGCTGGTAGCGCCGCGGACAGGCCTGGAAGTCGGCGAGGCGCGAAGGGGAAAGTGACTGGGGCAGCGGTTGATCAAAGGCCATGGCGCCACGCTACGTCAGTGATGTGACGTGGGGGCCTGTTGGCCTGCGCAACAATGGAGAGATGGCACGCGACTCGACCGTTACTCGTCGTGGCCAAATCGCGCGCTCGACGGAGTGGCACGGGGTGCGCTACGGCGACAAGGTCGTCGTGAACGCGCCGAAGGAGTTACGTCAAACCTGGACGTTCGTGGCGCACGTCGTCAACGAAGCAACCAGTGAAGAGTGGATCGAAGTCCGAGGGGGAAGGGTCGGCGAGGCGAAAGGTCGATCGTTTCGTTGCGAGCTGATCTACCCAATCGGCGCGAAAAGGGGCTCGCGGGTCCTCGGGCTCTCGCTCGCTACGGCGCCGCAGTTGGCGCTGGGTGCACCCGTCGCTCGTCGATCTCGTTGATTCGTCTTGACTTGAGTATCCAGAGACCCGGTACGACGCAGATCAGACTCAACAGCACGAAGTAGGTACGAATTCCGACGTAGTTCGCAATCTCACCGGCGAGTACGAGTCCGAGGGGCGCGACGCCGAGGGACACGAACCAGTCCACCGAGCCAGCACGACCTAAGAGTTCACGCGGCACCTCGCTTTGCATCATGGACTCCCAGATCACGTTGCCGAAGATCATCATGGGCGACGCGATGATGGGGAAGAAGATGATCTCCCAGAAATTCGTGGCGACGCCCATGATGAGTGCCGAAAGTGTGCCGATGGTCCAATAGATCCACATCACTCGGACGCGACGCTTGGGAGAGGGGAGGTTGGACATGACGAGAGCGCCGATGACGCCCGCGACGCCAGCGGCCACCTGGAGGAAGCCAACGTAGACCTTGGCGTAGTGCAGGTTGTGGAGCAAGAAGAAGGGAATCAGTACGAACATCGGGCTGAAGAGGAACGCGTTCACCAGCGCGACGGCGACGAGCGTCGTCCAGAGCCAACGAGTCCGGCGAACGTAGTGGACGCCTTCTTTGATGTCGTCGATCATCGAGTTGGCTTCGTTGCGAGTTGGCCTCGGCGTGGGCTTCATGAGCAAGAGCGCGGTCGCGCTCACGACAAAGGTGGCGCAGTCCACGCCCATGGCCCAGCTCGTGCTGTACGCAGCGAGAAAACCACCGACCGCGGGACCAATCATTCCTCCCATCAAGTTGTTGGAAAGCGGTCGCAGGGAGTTCATGGCCGTCAGGAGGTCCTCGGGAACGATCTCCGGGGTGAGTGCTGAGATCGCCGGGAAGAAGAGGGCGTCGAAGCAACCAAAGAGCGCGCCAAAAACCATCAGTTCCCAAAAGTGCAAGATGCCCGTCGCGATCATCGCGACGAGCACGCCCGTGAGGATGGCGCGGGCCACGTCGGAGATGATGAGGAGCGTCCTTCTAGAGAATCTGTCGACGATGGCGCCACCGATCAGAAGGAAGATCACGAGCGGCGTCATGCGCGCTGCGGCGAACCACGCGAGTTTCGTGAGGCTGCCGGTCGTGTCGTACACCAAGAGGGTGAGGGCGACGAGTGCCACGCCGTCACCGAAGTTGGAGACCGTTTGTCCCGTCACCAAAAGTGCCGGTTCGCGGTGCTTCAACAAGAGGACGAGTGCCAACTTCTTTTTCACCGCTCCACAGTAGGCGAGGGTCGTTGACGAAGATTGGACGCGTCGCGACCACTCGAGGTGTCGCGCGGCTCCTCGCTACAGGACTTTCAGCGTGCCCTTCAGCATGCTCGAGAGTTGCGGCGGGGACACGCGCTCGATCGACACTGTGTCGCAGCCCACCCACGACGCGGCCTCTCGGAGTGCTGACGCAATCTTGTCGAGTGCTCGAGGTTCATGAACGACGACGTGACGCGCGTGCAGGGTTGTGCCAACACGTTTCGGATCGACCAACCCGACGATGCGCTCATTGGAGAGAACCGGCATCGCGAAGTAGCCCACGACGCGCTTTGGTGCGGGGACGTACGCTTCGAGGCGGTACGTGACGTTGAAGAGTCGCTCCAGTCGAGCACGGTCCCAGAGCAGTGAGTCGAACGGGGACAACAACACGGTTCGTCCGCGCAAGTTTGCCTGCAATCCCGCTTCTGCGTGCTCGGAGAGATACGCGGTCTCTCGCCAGCCTTCGACGTTGACGCGACGTAGGTTCGTCGACGATAGGACGGATTGAACCGTCTTCACCGCGAACCCGTGGTAAGCCGCGATGTCCTTGGCCGTCGCGACACCCATGGCGACGACTGCCGACTTCACGAGAAGTCGAGCGCACGTCTCGCCGTCCAAATCCTGATCGCGAAGGGGCGACGGGATCGCTCGCTCGGCGAGGTCGTACACGCGTTCGAATCCGCGTCGTTCGCGACACACCACGGTGCCGACGTCGAGCAGCCACTCGACGGCGATCTTGACCTCGGACCAGTCCCACCAAATTCCGCCCTTCTTCGCTCCGCCGAGCTCGCGCGCCGTGAGCGGACCGTCATTCCTTAGACGTCGCACCACGTCCGCACAACTACGCTGCTGGTCTTCCAGCTGGTGCCACCGATGGCCCCGTTCAGTTCTCGAACGACGCTGCTGCTCGAATGCCGGCCACATCTCGAGTGGCAGCACGCACGCAGCGTGGGACCAGTATTCGAAGGTTTCGGCCTTGGGTCCCCAGTAGGCCGCTTCAATCTTCTTGCGCGCTATCGCGCCAAAGCGCGCGTACGCGACGAGTTCGTGCGAGCGCGCGAGGACGGAGATCGTGTCGAGCTGCACCCCCCGAAGATGTGGAACCAATCCCTTGATGCCTCCGGCGACGCGAGGTCCGCGCAGCCCTTGCGCGAAAAGAGCGACGCGAATCGCTTCGCGAGTCGAGAGGGTCTCGTGGGCTTCCGGTATCGAGGACGGTCTCGCCATGCGTTGAGTGCTCCTCGGAGCGGCTACAGGTCGCCGGTAGCGAACTGGTGGCAGCGGTAACAGGTGACCGGACCGTCCGTCGTGAGGGGCGCGGTCTGCATGCCGCACAATGTCGTGTTGGGCGTCGCCGAACCGCGGAAGTGGATGTCTTTGTCGACGTCATTGAGAGCCTTCACTTTGACGTAACTATCCACGCCCCCGACTGTACTCACGTTCACCCGAGGATTCGAAAACAGGTCATCCGCAAGCGCATAGCACGATGGTCCCGCGAAGCAATGAATAAGTCTCGTCGATCTACTACCTTCGCTTCGTCAATCCGCGCAGCGCAACGCGGTCAAAGGCACCGAGCGCTCCGCGCCGCCTTGGGCCAGCGCACCCGTTGGCGAGTCCTGAAGTATGACCAGCCGTGAGGCGGTCACTCCCAAGGCGTGGATCGGGTCCGTTCGCGTATCTGACGGGAGAACTCCGGATACCGAACACCACCGCGTTGCGCCGGGCACCAAGAGCAGGAGCCGCTCAGTTGTCACCGACGCGGGTCCGATAACGACGAGCAGGTCTCCTGAGGGCGTGATGGTCGTCACGTCGTCTCCGGCTACCGGAGATCCGCCAACTTTATGGCCGTCACGTCGTGGTAGTGGGATGCTCTGCCAATTGAAGCCACCGTCGACGGATCGGATCAACGGGTCTCGCATGGAAAAATCGAGGAGGTACTCGTAGTTGTGTTGATCGGAGAAGAGAAGGGCTGGAACACATTCGGGGATTCCCGATGCCAAGGTCGTTCCCTCCCACACGGGATCTCCGGCACTCGAGCCGTGAACCGCAACCAGCAAGGCTTGCTGCCAATTCGACATGCCGCACGCGCCCTGAGGGATTTGCGGACCAAAGGTCACGCACGGTCCGACGCTGGGACACGCCAACGACGCCAAACCCCACGACCCGTCACCTCCCTCAGTTTGGACTTTGATCGACCACCTACTCGAGTGACTTACGACGCTCACTTCGTTGGTGAAGACGGCTTGCACAATGTTGTTGCGAACGACGAATCCGCCGAAATCGAGATACGTCATCTTGGCGGGTGGCGGAATGAAGTGCCACGACGCCCCACCGTCACGTGTGTACATGGCCACCGTTGCCACGGGTGGAATCGAGTAGTTCTGGCCCGCCTCGAACCCGGCGTACACAGTGTCGGGTTTCAGTGGGTCCGTGAGAACCACGTCGCAGACGACCTTCGAGTCGTGATTGATATTGAGCGCGCGAGCTACAAGTAACGCTTCGACGCCAGTCTCCGGCACGGTTGACACTTTTCCATTCGATTGAGCGACGCGGATCCCGTCCGCGCCGCACCATGCGTAGGTCGAAGACGAGGACGTTGCGTCCACGGCGCTTCCCCATTGCGACGACTGTTCGGCGGCTGGGCTGAGAGTACCAAGGGATGCCCACGTTGGTCCTGGACTCGACGTGGCACCAGAAGAGGAGGCAACCACGAAGATCGACGCGGCAACGCCGCTCGCGACGAGTGCGCGCACACACCAAGTCGCCGCTTTGGACCGTTCGCTCATGTCACCAACTTCTTCTTTGCGCCGCCACTCGTTCTATATCACCTTGCACGTGGTCGCTTGACGTCGCGACCAGGCACGGGAGATTGTCGCCACGTTAAAATATCCTTGGAGCGGGTGACGGGGATCGAACCCGCATATCCAGCTTGGAAGGCTGGAGCTCTACCATTGAGCTACACCCGCGTGTCCCGTAAAGACCGGGACAACCATTGTAGGCGACACGATTAGCGTGACGGGGTGGAAGAATCACTCTTCGAACAGGTCGGCGGCGAAGCATTCTTCGAACAACTGGTGGACGCCTTCTACGACGCGGTCGAGCTCGACGAGACGTTGCGACCTATGTACCCCGACGACCTGTCGGAGTCGAGACGCCACTTGACGCTCTTCTTCATCCAGTACTGGGGCGGTCCACGGACCTACCAAGACGAGCGGGGCCATCCGAGATTGCGAATGCGTCACGCGCCGTTTCGCGTGACGAAGAGTGCCCGCGACGCCTGGCTCGCCGCCATGGGGAATGCGCTCGACAGCGTGCGCGAGCAACTGAGCGACGAGCAGTATGAAGAGATGACCGCGTATTTTCTGATGGCCGCGAACCAGATGAGAAACGTCTAGCGTCGTCGGCGATAACCCTCCGCCTATTCCCGCCACAAACTCCTTACGCTGGATGGATATGGGTAGGCGTGACCTTCTGCGCGAGGGCGAAGTGCGAATCATCTCAGTTACGCCCGTGTCGCGCGGCGTGTTGCGCCCCGTGCTCGTCACGCTCACGACAATCGCGCTCATCGTCGAGGGCGCGTCGCGCTACACACTCGTCCACCGTTTCGAAGATTGGCTGGTGCTTATCCTGATCGGCCCACTCGGCCTCGTCACGTTGACCCGGATATGGCGTTGGCGATCGCACAAGATCCACGTCACCAATGACCGTGTGATCATCGAGGGCGGTGTCCTTCGACACCAGCGCACCTCAATCGAAATGCGCGACGTCATAGCGACGAGAGTGGACCAACGCGTGAGTGAGCGTTTGACGCGACGCGGCTACGTGTTCCTCGAAACGTCCGCGGGCCCCCTCGCGGTGGGCTTCGTGCGCCATCCCGGTGCGCTCTGTCGTGTGATCGACGCCGAACGACGTGACGGTGAGGACCACTCGGTTCCGCTGGACACAATTTATACGTACGAAGATCCCGATCCGTATCAGCTCGAAGTTCGTCCCGACGAGTGGCAACGACGCCGCTACGAATGACCGCGAGATAATTCCGGTAACTTGAGGTCGTGACAAACCGGTACCGCTGCACCGCGTGCGGCAACTTGACTCGTTTCGACGTGGTGGAGACCACGTCGGTCCGCGCGTTTCATCACTACAGCGTCGGCGGAGAACTCAACGTGGAAGAACCGGAAGTCATCGCGCACAGTGTCGAGTCGGTCACGTGTCGCTGGTGCGGTCACGGTCGAGGCGTCGAGGTTTTCAACGATCCCCAGTGAGTGATTTTCACGTCCACTCCTTCGACGCGCCTCGCGAGCGCCCTGCGCCACACTCACTTCGTGGTCGGTCATTGAGTGGCGAAGTCGTATCGATTGATTTTGACGGACCTACGCTGATCGTCACGGTGAAGCCGAGCTGTGACGGATGCCACGAGTTCCTTCACGGTGATCTCCACGAACTAGGCGGAGTCGATATCGTCGTCATCAGTGCCACGTCAGGGGACGACGAATGGCGCGACCTACGCCGGGCGATTCTGGTGGCACCCGAATTCATGGACGACCTCGGAATTCGTTCGGCGCCGTACTACGTTTTGATCGATCCATCGACGTCGAAAGTGATTGGCGAGGGTGCCCTCTTCAGTCCAGCACAGGTCGCAATTGAGATCGCGCCACTGTTGAATCCTTGACGTGTTACACGCTGTTGGCAAAGTGTGTGAATCGGAGTAGAGGGGCAAACATGACCAAGGAAATTGAGCTGTCGATCAGTTGTAACGACTGCGTACGACGTGGCACGCCCGACTGTTCAGACTGTCTCGTCACGTTCGTTCTCGGCGAGACGCCCGACGAACTGGTGATGACCTCGCAAGAGGTCGAAGTCGTACAACTCTTCACCGCCGAAGGTCTGTTGCCGACACTCAAGTACCACCGAGCGGGACACTAGCCAGGACGCTCTTTGAGGTGGCTAGCGTGGTTCCATGGCCCGCCACCTCCTGGTGACCAACGACTACCCCCCGAAGACCGGCGGTATCCAGGTCTACCTCCACGAACTGTGGCGTCGACTTGACGACGGCCGTTCGGTCGTGTTGACCGCGTCGTCGCACGAAGGCGCCGCCGACTTTGACGCCTCTAGCACCGTGACGGTCGAACGCGTTCGGAGCTCCACCTTGTTCCTGCCCACGTGGCGAGCTCTTCGCGCCATCGAGGCCGCGATCGAGCGCCACCAACCCGATCTCGTCCTGCTCGATCCGGCCTGGCCACTCGGACTCTTGGGACCGTGGCTCTCTCGACCCTACGGTGTGATCTTGCACGGCGCGGAGGTCACGATCCCTGGGCGTATTCCACTCGTCGCGTCGTCGCTTCGCTACGTGCTGAAGAACGCCACGGTCGCCGTCGCGGCCGGTTCGTATCCCGCGAGCGAAGCTGTTCGCAACGCCGCTGAACGCCTCGGCCCGGCGATACAAGTTCCTCCCGGCGTCGACACCTCACGATTTACCCCACTCACTGGTGCGGCGCGCGAATCGGCACGAAGTGATTTCGGCTTTGGCGACGACGACTTCATCATCGCCTCGTACTCGAGGCTCGTGCCGAGAAAAGGTATGGACACGTTGATTCGCGCGAGTGCGCTGTTGAGTGCGTCGTATCCCAAATTGCGAGTCGTGATCGGCGGGACGGGTCGCGACCGTGATCGCCTCGAACGCCTGGCGTCGAATTTGACGGCACCGGTGACCTTCCTCGGCTTCGTCGATGATGACGCGCAACCACGTTGGATCGGCGCGTCGGACCTCATGGTGATGGCGTGTCGCAGTCGTTGGTTGGGACTTGAGCAAGAGGGCTTCGGGATCGTGTTCGTCGAAGCCGCAGCGTGTGGACTCGCGCAGATCGCTGGTCGTTCGGGCGGAAGTCACGACGCCGTTCGCGACGGTGAGACGGGCATCGTTCTTAAGAACTCGAGAAGCGCGCGCGAGCTCGCCGGTGCGATCGAGTCGTTGATGCTCGACGAGGAACGTCGCGCGCTGTACGCACGTCAGGCACGTGCGCTCGCGCTCACCAACTTCTCGTGGGACTCGCTCGCGCTCGAACTCGGCTCGGGTCTCGAACCGTTCGATCACTTCAAGGCGACGAGTTCGCTGGCCTAGGGTGGAGCGCTAGGGAGGTGGAGTGACGCAACGGGCGACGGAGTCGATAGAAGTCAGTGCACCACCCGAGGTGGTCTATCGCGTCGTCACCGACTTTGAGCACTACACCGATTGGGTTAGCGACTTGAAGAGGATCGAAGTTCTCGAGCGCGACGCCTCGGGCCGACCGCTCGAAGTCGAGTTTCGCGCCGCCGCCTTCGGACGATCGACGACGTACGCTCTTCGCTACGACTACGACCGCGCGCCCGAGACGCTCACGTGGCATCAGACGAGTGGCGACCTCACGTCGACCCTGAACGGCGAGTATCGGTTCGATCCCCAGGGTCAGGGAACGCTGCTCACGTACGATCTCGAAGTGGAACTCCTCGTACCGATACCCGCCTTCATCAGGTCGAGGGCCGCGCATCGCATTCAGAGCCAGGCGCTGCGCGAACTCAAAGTACGGGCCGAGCGAGCGCGATGAGCGATATCGCCATCGGGGTCGACGTCGGGGGAACCAAGGCGCTCGCGCTGATGGTGGCGCGCGACGGCAGGGTGTTGGGCGAGATGAAGTCGCAAACCCCTCATGACGAAGGCTTTGGCGCGGGCGAGGCGACGACGAAAGTCCTCGTGGAGCAGGTCAATGAACTGTGCGAACGCCAGGGTCTCGATCCCGCGCACGTGCCCGTCGGTCTCGGGCTCCCGGGCATGATGCGCCGAGACGGACACCTCGCGTTCGCGCCGAATCTCCAAACGGCCTCCGGAGCCGATCTCGGTGCCTTGTTGGGCGCGGCACTCGGCAACTCGAGCGTGTTTTGTGAGAACGACGCGAACTGCGCCGCGCTCGCCGAACATGAGTGGGGAGCCGGACGCGGCATTCGAGACTTCGTCATGGTGACGCTCGGCACGGGAATCGGTGGCGGGGTGGTCGCGGATGGCCAGCTCGTTCGTGGACGCAGCGGCTTCGCGGGCGAGATCGGCCACATGGTCGTCGAGGCGCGTGGCGCGGCGTGTCCGTGCGGTGGACGCGGATGTTGGGAGCGCTACGCCTCGGGCGGAGGGCTTCACCGCATGACGAGAGAGGCAGCCCTCGACGGCCGACTCGCGACCCTGGTCGAGCGAGGCGGGGGCGACCCGCGACACGTACGCGCCGAAGACGTCACCGCCGGCGCCGCTGAAGGACTACCGGAAGCAGTCACGTTGCTGCGTGAGATTGGTTGGTGGCTGGCGCTCGGACTCGCGAACTTGGTGGCGATCCTCGACTGTGGACACTTCGTCATTGGTGGAGGACTCTCGAGCGCGTCGGACATGGTGCTGCCCGCGGCGCGCGAGTACCTCGCCGAACTCGTCGAGGGCTACGAGACCCGTCCGACGATCACGGTCACCACCTCGATGTTCGGTCCACGTTCGGGTGCGATGGGCGCGACGCTGGTGGCCTTCGAGGGCGCGTGAAGCTCGGCGTCCTGCTGCCAACGTTTCGCGACGACGCGAATGACGCCTTCGCCGTCGCGCAAGAGGCCGAGCGCTCAGGACTCGACGGTGTCTTCGCATTCGATCACCTTTGGCCCATGGGTTCACCCGAACGTCCTTCGCTCGCGCCTTTCCCCGTTCTCGCGGCGATCTCGTCGCGCTGTCCGTCTCTCCACCTCGGCCCGCTGGTGGCGCGGGTCGGACTGGTGGGAACGGAGAAACTCGTCGACCAGTTCGAGACTCTCGCGCTGCTCGCGCCCGGTCGGGTTATCGCGGCGATCGGCACAGGCGACAAACTCTCCGAGGCGGAGCAACTGGCCTACGACCTCGGTTACCCGTCGGCGGACGATCGCCGCCAACTGGTGCGCGACGCGATCGTCGCGCTGTCGCCCTCGATGGAGGTCTGGTGCGGCGCGGGAGCACCGAAGACCGATCAACTCGCGAGAGAGCTCGGCGTCGTGATAAATCTCTGGGGCAAGGAGGCGTCCGTCGTGCGCGACGTGGCGAAGAGTGGGCCCGTGAGTTGGGCCGGGCCGCTCAACGAGAACACCGCCGAGACCCTTGACGCGTTGGAGGGCGCGGGCGCCACGTGGGCGGTCGCGAGCGCGCCGCTCAGAGTCGATCTGTTGGAAAAGTGGCGACGGGCGCACTGAGTAACTAACGTTCTCAGATGGAGTTCCGCCGCATCACGGGTTTGCCACCGTACGTCTTCGCCCAGATAAATGGGTTGAAGGCCGACGCGCGCGCCCACGGCCGTGACGTCATCGACTTCGGTTTCGGGAACCCTGATCTACCAAGTCCTGACGTCGCCGTCGCGAAACTCGCCGAAGCGGCCCACAACCCGAAGAACCACCGCTACAGCGCGAGTCGCGGGATTCCGAATCTGCGCCTCGCCATCGCCAAGCGCTACAAGATGCTCTTCGACGTCGACCTCGATCCCGACACCGAGGTCGTGACGACGATCGGGGCCAAAGAGGGGCTCACGCACTTGATGTGGGTGCTCCTCGGTCCGGGGGACTCCGCGATCGTGCCGAGTCCGAGCTACCCAATCCATTTGGCCGGCCCGGGCTTCGCCGGGGCGAGCGTGATCACGGTGCCAATGGTCGATCCGGGCGCGAGCACGAACGATCCCGGCGACGACTTCTTCACGGGTCTGCTCGACGCGTGGGACAAGGCGAGTGTCAAGCCGCGTGTCATCGTCGTCTCGTTCCCCCACAATCCGACGAGCGCGTGTGTCGATCTCGCGTTCATGGAACGACTCGTCAACTTCGCGCTCGAGCGCGACGTGGTCATCTGCCACGATTTCGCCTACGCCGACCTCGGCTTCGACGGCTATCGTCCGCCCTCCATCTTGCAGGTTCCGCGCGCGAAGGAGTGCTGCGTCGAGCTCTACACGCTCACGAAGTCGTTCTCGATGGCGGGCTGGCGCGTTGGCTTCTTGGTCGGCAACGCGGAGATCGTCGCGGCGCTCACGAAACTGAAGAGCTACCTCGACTACGGCACCTTTCAACCCGTCCAGATCGCCGCGATCGTGGCGATGAACGAGGCCGTCGATTACCCCGATCAGCTGCGCGTGATCTACCAGTCGCGACGCGACACGTTGATCGAAGGCCTGCACCGCGTTGGGTGGGACGTCGTCAGCCCACGGGGATCGATGTTTATCTGGGCCCCTATTCCTGAGCCGTACCGCGAGATGTCGTCACTCGAGTTCTCGAAGTTCTTGATCGAAGAGGCCGACGTCGCCACGAGTCCGGGCGTCGGCTTCGGTGACGGGGGCGACGGTCACGTTCGCTTCGCGCTCATCGAGAATGAGCTGCGGACCCACCAGGCCGTGCGTAACTTGAAGCGCGCCCTCACCAAACTCGGCTAGTCGCTAGGGGAGACCGGCGCCGGGCACGCGAACGTCGGTGATTTCGATCGTGGCTTCGGTCGTGTCAGCGAGCTTGAACCGGTCGCTCGTCGGAGCACACATCACGTAGAGCGTCGAGCGATTCTCGCCGCCCAGGGCACACGCGAAAGCCGTCTGGGACGTCTCGGTGACGCCGGTGATCTCGCCGCCCTCTCGAACGCGAAGGCACTGATTCGTGAGTGCGTTCGCGAGCCAGATCTCTCCCTCATCGTCGAGGCACATCCCGTCGGTGGCGACGAAGTCCAACTGCGCCCACACGCGGCGATTGGAGAGCGTCCCGTCGTCACTGATGTCGAACGCCGTCAACCGGAACGTCATGGTCTCGCCGACGATCAACGTCGTTCCGTCGGGGGTGATGACGACGCCGTTGGGAAACGCCAGATCGGGCACGACCTGACGCACCTCGCCTTCGGGACCGAGGACCACGAGGTTCGTCGTCGGCGGGGGTGTCGCGAGTATCCCTTCGATGCCGACGTCGCGCAACATCACGTCCAGATCGAATCCGAAGTTGCCGACGTAGCTCACGTCGCTAGCCGAGACGACCATGTCGTTGGCCCAGAATCCGCAGTAGGGCGAGAGGTCGGCGAAGAGCGTTTCGTGACCTTCGTGAAAGCGAAGGACGCGATGGTCGGTCATGGACACGCAGAGCAGGTCACCATCGGTCGTCCAACCCAGTCCCGAGGGCTGACCAGGGACGACGTGCTCGAGTCGCTCGTCGGTCCCCGTGTCGTCGAGGGAGTAGACCCCGTGTCGATAGAAGTCTGAGTACCAAAGACGGTCCTCGTGCCAACGCGGTCCTTCGCCAAAGGCCAATCCCGCGCGCAGCACGCGCGTGACGTAGTTTTCCATCGTCCCCCCGAGTCGCTGGCTCGAAACTACTCTTCAGGCGCGTTCCAACGCGCGACGCCACGAGTCGTAGCCGGCGTCGACGAAGGTGGGATCCTCGGGTCGAAACCGCGCGACGCCGTGCCAACGTGCGCTCAGCTCATCGAGTGAGGACCAGAGTCCGACTTCGAGACCCGCGACACTCGCCGCGCCGCGCGCCGTCGCTTCGAGTGACGAACTTCGCAGCACGTCCACCCGCGAGTTCGTCGCTTGCAGTTGGAGGAGCAGGTCCATCGCTGACGCGCCGCCGTCGGCGCGAAGTTCCTTCAGTTCGACGCCACCGTCACGAAAGGCGTCAGTCATCGCTCGTACTTGGTACGCGAGCGCTTCGACCAACGCGCGCGCGATCTCGCCCTTGCCGACGCCACGACTGAGGCCCACGATCGCGCCGCGCGCGTCGGGGTTCCAAAACGGTGAGCCGAGCCCGGTGAAGGCGGGCACGAACTGCACGCCGGCGGCGTTGTCGACGGAAAGAGCGAGCGACTCGAGTTCGCTGGAGGCCGAGATGAAGTCGAGATCACGGAGCCACTGCACCGCAGCGCCGGCGACGAAGGCCGATCCCTCGAGCGCGTAGCTCGTCGGACCGAAAGCGCCGAGGTCCCACGCGACGGTGCTGAGCAGGCCCTTTACGACCCCCGGTACCGCGTCGCCGGCGTTCGCGAGGATGAACGCGCCCGTGCCGTACGTGGCCTTCACCAGACCCGGCGTGAAGCAGGCCTGTCCGAAGAGCGCGGACTGTTGGTCGCCGAGGACGCCGGTCACAGGGACGCCCGCGAGTTCGGGGACGACGTCACCACTCACGACGCAGAACGCACTCGCCGACGCGCGCACGTCAGCGAGCATCGAGCGCGGTACGCCAAAGAGAGTGATCATCGTAGGCGACCAGTCGAGGGTCGCTAAGTCCATCAGCGAGGTTCGTGAAGCGTTGGAGGGCTCGGTGACGAAGACGCCGCCTTCGACGCCGCCCGAGAGGGTCCAGAGCAGCCACGAGTCAATGGTCGAGAAGCTCGGCCGCTTCGCCTCGTCGGCGAGGCCGCGTTCGAGCATCCATTTCATTTTCGTCGCAGAAAAGTACGAATCGAGTACGAGACCGGTCGTCGCACGAACGTCGTCGCCGTGTCCCTGTTCGTCAAGTTCTCGGCAGAGCTCGGCGGTGCGACGGTCTTGCCACACGATGGCGCGTTGGAAGATTTCACCACTTTCACGGTCGAAGCCGACCGTTGTCTCTCGTTGATTGGTGAGGCCGAGCGCCGCGACGTGGTGACCCGCGTCACGCGCGCGCGCCGCGACCTCGCGCAGGGTCGACACGGCCAACTGGACCATCTCGTGGGGGTCGTGTTCGACCTCCCCCGGAGCGGGGAAGTACTGGGCGAGCTCGAGGTAGGCCTCGTCGACGATCTGGAGGTCAGGATCAAAAGCCACCGTTCGCACGCCCGTGGTACCCGCGTCGAGGGCGAGGATCAACTCCATCCGGGTCAGGCTATCGAGGGAAGTGAGGACGGTATTGGGGCCTAGACTGGACTTCCGAGAAATCTGAAAAAGTATTCAAATTAGTAGTTGACAAGTTGTAATTACAGTGCTGTAATAACACAGCATCTTGCGATGAGAAGTGGCATTGCCACTACATCTTGTGGCTAGGGGAGAATGGGGCCATTAACCTTGACTTCTCGACTCCACGTCGCCGGACGCGTGTTCTTAGTGTCGGTTACTGGATAGAAAAGAGAGAGAAATGGCCATCGCACCTCAGCGACTCGGGATTGGAATTCGTCGTTTTTTCACCACCGAGGATCGTCATCCCTACGACGAGGTGATCTGGGACCGTCGCGACGCGCGTATCTCGAACTTCCGTGATGGCTCGGTGGCCTTCGAGCAGCTCGACGTGGAAGTACCCTCCACCTGGTCGTTCAACGCGACGAACATCCTCGCCCAGAAGTACTTCCGCGGCACGCTCGGGACGCCCGAGCGTGAGACGTCACTGAAGCAGGTCGTCGACCGCATCGTCGACACCATCACGACCTGGGGCGTCGAGGGTGACTACTTCGTGGACGAGGAGGAGGCCGAGACCTTCCGCGCCGAGCTCAAGCACTTGCTCATCACGCAAAAGGCCGCCTTCAACTCGCCCGTCTGGTTCAACATCGGCGTGAAGGGTGTTCCCCAGCAGGGCAGTGCCTGCTTCATCCTCGCCGTACAGGACTCGATGCGCTCCATCCTCAACTGGTACACCGAAGAGGGCATCATCTTCAAGGGCGGCTCGGGCGCGGGCGTCAATCTCTCGAAGATTCGCTCCAGCGCCGAAGCACTCGAAGGTGGTGGCACCGCGAGTGGTCCCGTCTCGTTCATGCGCGGCGCGGACGCCTCAGCCGGCACGATCAAATCCGGTGGCAAGACTCGTCGCGCGGCGAAGATGGTCATCCTCGACGCCAACCACCCCGACATCGAAGAGTTCATCTGGTGTAAGGCCAACGAAGAGAACAAGGCGCGCGTCTTGCGTGACGCCGGTTTCGACATGGACCTCGACGGCAAGGACATCAACTCGATTCAGTACCAGAACGCCAACAACTCCGTTCGAGTCTCGGATGAGTTCATGGAAGCCGTCCTCGCGGACGGTGATTGGAATCTCACGGCCCGTCACGGCAACGCGACGATTCGCACCGTGAAGGCCCGCGATCTCTGGCGTCAGATCGCTCGCGCCGCGTGGGAGTGCGCGGACCCTGGCTTGCAGTTCGACACCACCATCAACAAGTGGCACACCTCGTCCAACACCGACCGGATCAACGGTTCGAACCCGTGCTCGGAGTACATGCACATCGACAACTCGGCGTGCAACCTCGCGAGCATCAACCTGATGAAGTTCCTCGGCACCGACGGACACTTTGAAGTCGACGCCTTCAAGAGCGCCGTCGAGGTGCTCTTCAGCGCGCAGGAGATCATCGTCGGCGCGGCCGACTACCCGACCGAGAAGATCGGCGAGAACTCGCGCAAGTTCCGCCAATTAGGTCTCGGCTACGCGAACCTTGGCGCGCTGTTGATGGCCTCGGGTCTCGCGTACGACTCCGACGCCGGTCGCGCCTGGGCTGGTGCGATCACCGCGCTCATGACCGGTCACGCCTACGCCACCAGTGCGCGCACGGCTGGTCGCATGGGCCCGCACGAGGGCTACGCGGAGAACGCTGAGCCCATGCTCAACGTGCTGCGCATGCACCGCGACGCGGCGTACGACATCGACGCCGACCTGGCGCCAGCGAGCATCCTCGAGGCCGCGAAAGGCGCGTGGGAAGAGGCCGTGGAGCTGGGCGCGCGTCACGGTGTTCGTAACGCCCAGGCGACGGTGCTCGCCCCGACGGGCACGATCGGCCTGTTGATGGACTGCGACACCACGGGCATCGAGCCCGACCTCGGACTCGTGAAGTTCAAGAAGCTCGTCGGCGGCGGCAACATGTCGATCGTCAACCAGACGGTGCCGCGCGCGCTCGACGTGCTCGGTTACAGCGAGATCGAGCGTGAGGTCATCATTGCCTACATCGACGAGCACAAGACCATCGTGGGCGCGCCTGCGCTGAAGGCCGAACACCTGCCGATCTTCGCGTGTTCCATGGGTGACAACACCATTCACTACTCGGGACACGTGCGCATGATGGGAGCGGTGCAGCCCTTCATCTCGGGCGCGATCTCCAAGACAGTGAACATGCCCGAAGACGCGACGATCGAGGACGTGGAGAACCTCCACCTCGACGCGTGGCGCCTCGGCATCAAGGCCGTCGCGATCTACCGCGACAACTGCAAGGTGGGCCAGCCCCTCTCCACCGCGAAGAAGGACGGCGAGGGCCAAAGCGCACCCGTCAGCGAGTCCGACGTCGACGCCGCGGAAGTGGTCGAGCTCTACTCGCAGATCGCGCGTCTCGAGGCCGCACTCGAGCACGCCCGCGACGAGGGTGCGCACGTGGTCGTCGGTGCTGTTCGCGAGCGTTTGCCTCGTCGACGCGTCTCGTCGACGTTCGCGTTCCGTGTCGCTGACTGTGAGGGCTACGTCACGGTGGGTGAGTACGAAGACGGTCGTCCCGGTGAGGTGTTCATCAAGGTCGCGAAGCAGGGCTCCACGCTCGCGGGCATCATGGACGCGTTCTCGATCTCCATCAGCCTCGGTCTCCAGCACGGCGTGCCCCTCGTCACCTACGTTCGCAAGTACCAGAACATGAAATTCGAGCCGTCGGGCATGACCGACGACGGGGACCTGCGCATCGCGACGTCGCTCGTGGACTACATCTTCCGTCGCTTGGCGCTCGACTACTTAAGCCCAGCCGAGCGTGAGGAGATCGGCGTGCTCTCGACGAGTGAGCGGATCCAGCCCACGTTGCTGGGGGTCGCCGAACAGGCGACACCCACGATCAACCTGCCGATCCAGCAGTCGCTCATCGAAGTGAACGAGAAGCCCACGGCCACTCGTGAGACGCCGGGACTTATCAGTCGATCCGAGCAGCGTGACGCGCCCATGTGCTACCAGTGCGGCAACGCGATGCAGCGCGCGGGTTCGTGTTACGTCTGTTCGAGCTGTGGCGCGACGAGCGGTTGTTCATAACGAACACGAGCGCGACTCGAGCCGGTAAAGGAATTCGTCGAAAGGGAGAGGCACACCGCCTCTCCCTTTCGACTGTCAAGGAGTGCTGACGCGCCGTGAGAGCAATCGGTATCTTGCAGTACGGGGACGAGTCGGTCCTCGAGCGTTGGGACGTGCCCATCCCCGTACCCGGACCTTCGGAAGTTCTCGTCAGCGTGGCTTTCGCGGGTGTCAATTTCATGGACGTGCACACGCGCCAAGGTAAGTACGAAGGATCGCGGACCTACCCCTTGCACCTGCCCCTCACGCTCGGCATGGAAGGTGCGGGCATCGTCGTCGACGTCGGTGACGGCAGTACGGACGTTGACGTCGGCGACCGCGTGGCGTGGTGCCTGTCGTGGGGGAGTTACGCCGAGTTCGCCGTGGTCCCGCAACGACGGGTCGTGAAGGTCCCGGCGAACGTTGAGTTGCGCGTGGCCGCCGCGTCGCTCTTTCAGGGGTGCACGGCGCACTACCTTTGTCACGACGTCGGTCGCTTGGGTCCCGACAGCACGTGTCTGATTCACGCGGCCTCGGGCGCGATAGGCCAGTTGCTCATCCAGTTCGCGAAGAAGGCCGGCGCCACCGTCTTTGCCACGACCAGTTCGCCCGAGAAGGCTCGCGTGGCCCTCGAGCGTGGTGCCGACGACGCCTTCCTCTACGGAGGCGGCGGTTTCGTCGATGAAGTGCTCAGCGCGACGTCCGGTCGTGGCGTGGACGTCGTCTTTGACGCGCTCGGTGCTCCGACGCTGCGCGACAGCTTTCGCGCGACGAGGTCGCGAGGCGTCGTCGTCAACTACGGCTCGGTCGCTGGATCGATTCGCGACCTCGACCCCATTGAGCTCGGTGAGTCCGGTTCGCTGTGGCTCACGCGACCTCGACTCGCGGATTATGTTGCGGACCGCTCGACGACGCAACGCCGGGCCGACGCCGTCTTCGACGGTCTCGCTGACGGTTCGCTCACTGTACAGATCGCTGGTGAGTACACGTTTGACGACGTCGAGCGAGCGCACGCGGCGTTGGAGGATCGACGCCAGATCGGAAAGTGCCTCCTGCGCGTCGCGCCCTGACTCGGATCGAGGTCGAACGAGTGATGGTGAGGTTGCCGGGGACGTGGCTCGCCCCGCGGGCGTCCTCGTGTACGTTTGTCAACTAATCCCGAATCCTTCGCCGCTGCGAATCGACCGAGAACCGAACAAGGTACGTGAGGTCCCATGAGTGTGAACGTCCTGGCGATCGACCAAGGCACGTCGTCGACGAAGGCGCTCGTCATCTCTGGCGACGGTGAGGTGCTGTCCGAGGCGGAGGTGGCTGTCCATCCGACCCCCGTGGGTGACGGAGGAGTGGAGCAGGACGCGAGAGAACTACTGCACTCCATCGTCGAGGCCGGTCGAACAGCGCTCGCCTCAGCGTCGGTGGTCGTCGGCGCGGTCGGCGTCGCCAACCAAGGTGAAACCGTGGTCGCGTGGGACCCGATCACGGGAGAGGTCGTCTCCTCCGCCATCACCTGGCAGGATCGACGCTCATCGGTGGTCACGGAGCGAATGGTGGATTCGGCGCACCGGTTGCGAGAACTGACGGGTCTTCCGCTCGACCCCTATTTCACCGCACCAAAACTGCGTTGGCTTGCGGACCGTGTGCCGTCGTCGGCACGGGTGACGGGCGTCGACGCGTGGCTCAACTTTCAACTCACCGGGCGATTCATGACCGACGCGAGCACCGCGTCGCGCTCGTTACTCCTCGATCTCGACGCCCGACAGTGGTCCCCGGAAGCGGCGTCGCTCTTCGGTCTCGACGTCGGCTCGTTGCCCGATGTCCTCGACTGCGCGGGTCACTTTGGTGAGACCGCCGTCTTTGGCCCCACGCTGCAGTTGACCGGCCTCGCGGTCGACCAACAGGCCGCTCTCGTTGGTGAGAGCTGTCTTCAGTCAGGTGAAGGGAAGTGCACGTTCGGCACGGGCGCCTTTCTCTTGGTGACGACGGGATCGGAGCCTCGCAGGTCACTCAACGGACTCTCGGCTTCTGTCGCGTGGCAGATTGGCGAGGAACACGCGTACTGCCTCGATGGTCAGGTGTACACCGCGGGGAGTGCCGTTGAATGGTTGCGGACGTTGGGACTCGTACGAGACGCCGACGAACTCGACGACGTCGCGCGTAACGCCGCCCACGATTCGGCCGTCCTGTGCGTCCCCTCGCTCGCGGGACTCGGAGCACCGCACTGGCAGCCCCACGCGAAAGCCCACTTTGAGGGCATGACGCTTGACACGGGACCGAGTGAACTCGTCTACGCGGTACTCGAGGGACTCGCCTGTCAGGTCGCGACACTGGTTCGCGCCGCCGAAGCTGACCTCGGTCAACAACTTTCGTTGCTGCGCGTGGACGGTGGACTCACCCGGTCCGACGTGCTCATGCAACTCCAGGCCGATCTTCTTCAAGTTCCCGTCGAGCTCTTCCCTTCCCCCCACGCCACGGCGCTCGGTATCGGGTCCTTGGCGCTCGTGGGGTTGGAGGGCGGCGCGCTCGGCGGTCACGCGAGCGCGCCACGGGGTCGGCGCTTCGAACCTTCGATTAGCGCCGACGAGGCGTCCAACCGACTCGGGGCGTGGGAAGCGGCCGCGAGGCGAGTCGTCGAGGCCGCGAGTGTCGGTGACCAGCATGGGTGATCGGAACGTCCACGACGGCGTCGTCGACGTGACCGTGATCGGCGCAGGCGCCGTGGGTTGCGCCATCGCCCGACACCTCGCCCGCTACGACCTCTCGGTCACGGTGGTGGAACAGTCCAACGACGTGGGTAACGGCACGTCCAAAGCGAACACCGCCATCCTGCACACGGGATTCGACTGCGTCCCCGGGACGCTCGAGTCCTCGCTCGTGCGACGGGGCTACGACCTCCTCGGCTCGTACGCCGCGCTCGCGGGGATCGCGGTGGAGCGCACCGGAGGACTGTTGGTCGCCTGGGACGACGAACAACTCGACGCGTTGGCGGCCCTCCAGGAGAAGGCCGAGATGAATGGCTACGCCGAGACGCGGCTCCTCAGCGCTCAACAAGTGCGCGAACGCGAGGCGAATCTCGGCGAAGGCGTTCGCGGTGGTCTCGACGTGCCGGGCGAATCCATCATCTGCCCGTGGTCGACGACGCTGGCGTTCGCGAAGGAAGCGGCGTCGGGCGGTGTCACGTTTCTCTTCAACTCGACGGTCACGGGCGTTGCGTTCGGCGACGCCAACAGTGTCGTGACCACGACCTCGGGCGACGTGCGCACCCGCTGGGTGATCAACGCAGCGGGACTCTCCTCGAGCGACGTCGACGGACTCTGTGACCACCATGACTTCACGGTCGTGCCTCGACGAGGCGAGCTGATCGTCTTCGACAAACTGGCACGGGGTCTCATTCGTTCGATCATCCTGCCGGTGCCGACGTCGAGGACGAAGGGTGTGCTCGTCGCGCCCACGGTCTACGGCAACCTCCTTCTCGGGCCGACGGCCGAGGACGTCGACGATCCCTTCGACACCGCGACGACGGAGAACGGCCTCGCGCGCCTTGTTGACGCGGGGCGTCGAATTCTCCCCAAGCTGTTGAACGAGGAGGTCACCGCGACGTACGCGGGCCTGCGAGCGGCGACCGAGTTTCAGGACTACCAGATACGCCCGCACCCCGAGGAGCGCTACGTGTGCGTCGGGGGCATTCGATCGACCGGTCTCACGGCGTCGATGGCCATCGCCGAACACGTCGTGGAACTCGTCATCGGCGCGGGTGTGGCGCTCACGGAACGCAACGTCGTCGCGGTGGTACCGGCGATGCCGCCTCTAGGGGAGTCGCAACGTCGTCGCTACGACGACGTCGAGGCGATCGCGATCCGAAACGACTACGGCGAAATCGTCTGTCACTGTGAGCGGGTGAGCCGTGGCGAGATCGTCGACGCGTGCACCGGCGAGTTCGCGGCGCCCGACGTCGGTGGTCTTCGGCGAAGGACCCGCGCGATGAACGGGCGCTGTCAAGGTTTCTACTGCGCGGCGGAGGTCGTCGCTCTTCTCAACGAGTTGACGACGGGACCACCGTCATCGTCGAGCGTGAAGGCTCCGTGACGACCACGCCCAGCAGGAGCGTCGACGTCGTCGTCGTGGGATCGGGACCGGCCGGTCTTTCGGCGGCCATCGAGCTACGAAGACTCGGGGTCGAGCGTGTGATCGTCGTAGAGCGAGAGCGCTCGGGCGGCGGCGTACCGCGTCACTGTCACCACACGGGTTTCGGGCTTCGTGACCTACACCGTCTGATGTCCGGCCCGCGTTACGCAGAAGAGCTCGTGCGTCGGGCCGAGGCGGCGGGCGCCGAACTGAGGGTCGGAACGACGGTCACGGACCTGCGCTCGAATGGACTCATCCAGTTGTCGAGTCGAAACGGCGTCGCGACGATCGAGGCCCGGGCGGTCGTCCTCGCCACCGGAGCACGCGAACGACCCCGAAGTGCGCGCCTCGTTCCTGGGGACCGTGGCGCGGGCGTGTTCACGACCGGCCAACTCCAGCAGTGGACGTACCTCAAACATCTGCCCGTGGGGTCTCGTGCCCTCGTCGTGGGCGCCGAGCACGTCTCGTTCTCCGCGATGATGACCCTTCGTCACGCGGGCGTGAGGACGGTCGCGCTCACGACGGAGCTGCCTCGTCATCAGAGTGCGGCGGTGTTCGCAGCGGCGACGCGTTTTCTCTACCGCGTCCCGATCTTGACGTCGACGCGAGTGGTCAGCGTCAATGGTCGAGGTCGAGTGAGTGACGTCACTCTCGAGCACGCGTCGTCCGGACGGCGGTGGACCGAGTCCGTCGACACCGTGGTGTTCACCGGTGACTGGATTCCGGAAAGTGAGCTCGCGCGGCGCGCGGGACTCGACATTGACGAAGGTACCCTCGGACCCTCGTCTGACCGCTTCGGAGGTACGAGTAGCCCTTCGCTCTACGCCGCCGGAAACCTTCTGCACCCCGTCGAAACGGCGGACGTGGCCGCACTGCGCGGCCGCGACGTCGCACGGCGAGTGGCCCGCGACGTGAAGAGCGGCGCAGCGTTGTCGAACCTCGAGCGCGTGTCGCTCGTCGTGGAGGCGCCGCTGAGGTGGGTGTGGCCGAATCGAATGAGTTCGCCGCGCGACGTGGATGGTCTGTTCATCCGGGTCGGTCGATTCGATGTTCGGCGCACACTGCACGCTCACCAAGACGGCGAACTGATCGGCACCGCTCGGACGCCAAGACTCGTTCCCAATCGGTCGTTAGGGGTCTCGCGCGACGTTCTCGCGAACGCCAACCCGCGCGGCGGAACGATTCGACTCAGCCTCTCTGTGTGACGCGCGAGCTGACGCCGCGTGTACTCAGCTCCACGATCCTGAGTCTCCCTGAACGAACGGCGTCACCTCGACGCCGGAGCAAACGAACATGAGCTGACGATTCGTTACGTTCGTGGCGTGACCCCGCAGTCCGATCTCGAGTTCCAGCGCGAGAGGACACGCCTTCGGACTGATCTCTATCCACTCGATATTGAAGCTCGCGACGCCAGTGCCGGCCGAGAGCTCCACCCTTGGCAGGGTCACGCGTCCTGATCTCGTTACCGGACCGTCGTAGCCGCCTGCGTAGGTGCTGATGGTGTCGTGCACGCCGGCACGGCTTGCGGGCGCCATGACGCGCTGCAGACTGCGCTGGACGGAAGGGTCGCGGTGGTCGTCCAAGGGAACGAGCACCCGCGGGTAGCCCGAGAGTGAGCACGTGGACGGACCAGCGTTTCGAACAATGACGCGGAAAGCGCCGTGGCCCAGCCCACCGTTCGGCTGAAGGTTGAAGCGCAACGCTGACAGCGCGCAGGGGGCCGGGCGGGGTGACGCGTCAGATCGGTGGCTCACTGAGAGCGTGACGATGACAACGAGTGCGGCGATGAGAACGGTCGTGCGGCCACGTTGGAGAATGTCGTGTCGAAGCCGTCGTGTCGGGGGAGTGAACGTCAACTGGCGGTCTTCACGTACCCGTGTTTGGCCAAGAAGTTCTGCAGTTGCACGACGAATCTCTGGCCACTCGATTGAAGTGGGCTCACCAGACTGTTGAGGTGACCTGCTCGCGCCTCGAGCTGGAGAAACCTCTGCGCCGTCGCGACGTGTCCGAGCAGGTCCTCGTCCGCAGCCCAGGCAGCGGCGAGACCCACCGTGTCCTGGTAGTGCGAGCTCGCGGCGGCGTTAAAGGCCACCCGCCACTGCTTGGCGTCGGTCTCGATCAAACGGGGAAAGGATTTCGTCACGTTGTGAAACGAGTGTGCGTAGAAGCTGAGAATCTCGATGGGCATCGCCGAGGCGGCGTAATCAGTGAAGGCGTAGGCGAAACTGTCATCGGCGCTGAGAAAGACGTCACTTCCGCCTTGGCCGAGGGGAAGCAGCCTGACGCCGGGGTCGCCGAAGTCGTACTCGGTCGATCGGTACGCGCCCGATGATCCCTTCGGGGAGAAGACCTGCTCGACCGTGCAACAGTGAGCACCGCCGCTGTACAGGTCGAGAACGACGTCGAGGGGACCGTGGTCGCGAAGTCGAACGACGTGGAGAATCGAATGACCGGGTGAGGCGAAGTCGGGCCAACATTGATTACCGCACCACTTCGAACGTACCGCGACGCGGTCGACAACTTTGCCGTTGTGGGAAATGGTGAGACGTGCGTTGCGAGACTGCGGGAACGTCCCTTCGTAGGTGAAGGTCGCGCTGACGTGACCCGACGTAGCCGTCACGGACCCGGCGGACGCGTTCGTCACGACGACGACGAGCGACGACGTCACGACCGCCGCGATGAAACCCAGTCGAAGCAACGATGGTGGTCTGGACACGAAGGCCCCTTCTCTCTTGGCTATACGGAAACGAGGCGAAGCGAGTTGTTCGACGCCGCCACGCTTTCGCTGCGTTCCATGATTCACCACCTACTGTCCACCCGCGGCCTCAACTTACAGCCGGTCCGAGGGGTTATCAGGTTCCGGGGACCCAGACGCGTCCGTCGAACAGACGACGTGCGGTTCGATAGAACGTCCCAGCGCGCGCGATCCACTCGCCGTTCTCGTGGGTCACGTCGGCGTCCACGTTCAACACACCCGACGGCATCCCCAGTCGCAACGTCCCCGCACCGCTCGACGACGAAAGCACCTGCGCCACGACGGATCCACTGACGCGTGCCGCCACGGCGCTACAGAGGGAGATGGTCAAGGGAAGCGCGCGGTGGGGCTGTCCGTTGGAGATGACGCGCGCGACCAGATCGACCTCATTGGCGTCGATCACCTCGCCCGAGACGCTCGAACTCGTGGCACGGGGGCTCACGACGCACACGAAGGGCACACTGGTGATTGCCGCCGCGCTGTCGACGTCGGGCGCGATGCCCATCCGTACCGACGCGGAACGGCGAATCGCTTCAAGGAGTGCCAGGACGTCAGTACGAGCGTCGAGCTCGTCGGGGAGCTCAGTGCCCGACAGTCCAACGTCGTTCGCCCGCACGAAGACGGCGGCGTTCGCGGCGTCCACGAGGGACACCTCCACGGCGCCGAGACCGGGCACGTCCAGATACTCGCTCACGTGGCCACTCGGTAGGAGCTCACCGGTCGTCGCGCCGCCCGGCGCCATGAAGTCCAATCGGATCGGCGAGCCCGTGCCGCTCACGCCGGGAATATCGAGGTCTCCGTCGTAGCGCGCCGCGCCGTCCTCGACGGCGAACGTGCTGTGGATGATCTTGTTCGTGTTGGTGTTGAAGACACGCACCGTCGCGACGTCGCCGTGAGCCGCCACCAGTCCCTCGTCGACCGCGAAGGGACCGACGGCCGAGCTCATGTTCCCGCAGTTGCTTCGATAGTCGACGCGCGCCTCCTTGATCATCACCTGCGCGAAGGTGTAATCGACGTCGGCGTCCGAGCGCGCCGAGGTCGCCAGGACGCACACCTTGGACAGTGAGGACACGCCGCCGCCCATGCCGTTCAGTTGACGCCCGTACAGGTCCGGCGATCCCAGGGCCGCGACGAACAGCGGCGCCCACTCGTCGCGTTCCGCGGGCAGGTCGCGCTCGTGGAACATGAGTGCCTTACTGGTGCCGCCCCGCATGAAGACGCAGGGGATCGATCGTTGCCTCACGTCGCGCGGCTCTCTTCGTTAGGGAACCTCATCGACCGTGCCGCTCGAACAGACCTGAGGTGAGTCCAGCGACGTCGAGGAGCTCTCGGGGGACTTCCACGTTCAGCTCGTTGAGTCGACCCGACGCGAGGTTGGACAGGTCGAGCGCAATGCCGAGGAAGCGCTCTTGCTCACCAGGCGTCGCGTAGAGGCCCGCGAGCTCGTGGAACTTTCGGACGTAGTCGTCGCGACCAAAGGGTCTTGAACCTCGTGGATGGGCGTCGGGAACGTCGATCTCGTCTTCGACGGTGCTGGCGTCCCGGAGGGTCACGACGACGCGACCACCAAAGGACCGCTTCTCGGGGTCCTCGTGGTGGTACTTCTCATCCCATTCGACCTCTTCGACGGTGCGGATCTTCTGCCACAACGCCACGGTCTCTGGCCGTGAGGCCCGCGCGCGAGCGTAACTGTCGACGTGGTGCCACGTCCCGTCCTCGAGCGCCACGGCGAAGATGTACATGAGGCTGTGGTCCAAGGTCTCGCGCGTGGCGCCCGGGTTGAACTTCTGGGGATCGCCCGAACCGCTCCCGATGATGCGGTGGGTGTGGTGACTGGTGTGGATGACGATCTCTTCAACCTCGCTGAGGTCGCCGAGCCGGTCTCGAAGGCGAAAGGCGACGTCGATCCACGGTTGCGCCTGGACCTCGGCGGAGTAGGCCTTGGTGTACGACTCCATGATGGCGCGCTTGGACTCGCCGGGAGCTGGCAGGAACACCGAGTACTGCGCCTCTGGACCGTCGAGGACCCAGGCGATGATGCTGTCGTCGCCTTCGTAGATCGGCGCCGGTGAGGTCTCGCCACGCAGGGCGCGGTCGATCGCCTCAACGGCCAACTTGCCGGCGTGCGCGGGGGCGTTCGCCTTCCACGTGGAGATCTCACCCTTGCGAGACTGGCGCGTGGTCAACGTGACGTGCACCACGTGGTTGATCGCCTGATAGATGGTCTCGACCTCGAGGCGCAACATCGCCCCGATTCCGGCCACCATGCCCGCCGCGACGTGCGTCAGGTGGTCGACGCGGTGCGTGTGCAGCGCGATGGCTTTCGTGAGGTCGCCCGAGACCTCGTACGCCGCGGCGATGCCGCGCACGAGGTCAGCCCCGCTCGAACCCCACTGCTGGCCCACGGCGATGATCGGGGGGATCATGTCGCCCGGGTGGTTCATGTCGGCGGCGAGAAAGGTGTCGTGAAAGTCCAGTTCGCGTACGGCCGTGCCGTTCGCCCACGCCGCCCATTCGCACGACACCAACGTGGTGGTGGCGACTCCGTAGATCGTGGCGCCGCCGTCGTGGGGATGACAGAGCGCCTGAGCGCGCGCGTTGGCCACCGGGCGTCGGCGCAGGCCAGCCACGGCGACGCCCGCGTTGTCGATGACCCGGTTCACGATCATCGCCACGACGTCGGAGTCGAGCGGCGCGTCGTCAGCGGCGACGGCCGCGAGCTTCCACGCCAACAACTCCTGTCGCGGGGGTGTCGATGAACTTTCGTAGACGCGCACGAGGTGCTGCTGCACGGGGGGACTCCTCACGTTCACGTACGTCATCCGTAGGCGTACGAATGACTACATTCTTGCGCACCCGCAACGTCAGCAGAAACCGATCGTGTCGCGTGACACCGTCAGTGCGCTTTAGCGCTGGTTGTAGCGGATGGTGCACGAAAGGTGGTCCGACTGGGTGATCGTAAAGGTGAACACGCCATTGCGCGAGCGCGCCCGCGACGTGACTCTCACGAGCAACACGTGCCCGGTGTCACGCGTCACGATGGCCGTCGTACCGGCGTGGCTGCTGATGAACGGGCGACCGTAGAAACCGGTCCCGTGAATCGTGAGGGTCACGGTCCGCCCCGCGACCACGTGGCCGCTGATGGAGGTGCACGTGGGCGCCACCTGGGGGGTCGTCACGTTCAACTTGAACGAGAACGTTCCGACGTCACCCGAGGGATCGCTCACCTTGCCGGCCGCGATGTAGGAGCCACTGGCGAGCGCGCCACTGGTCGTGACGAGACCGGTCGAACTCACGAGGAGGTTAGGACTCCCGCGGTTCTGGACGTAGGTCACGGCACCGAAATTCGCGCCGACGTCGAGTTGGACGTGGTACGTCGGTGAACCGGTCGTCGTCACGGAACCACTCGTCGGCAAACGCTGGACGAGCGTGCCGACGGTCAAGGCGAAGGTGAACCGGCCGACGTCACCGCTCGCGTCGCTCATCGTTCCCTTCGCGTTGTAGGTGCCAGCGGGGAGCAGACCGCTCGTCGTGACGACACCGCTCGAGCTCACGAGTAACTGCGGCGTGCCGCTCGTCTGCACGTAGGACACGATGCCGTTGTTACCGCTCACGTTCAGTTGGTTCGAGAAGGTCGCCGAGGCGCTCGACTTCACCGAAGCGGTCGTGGGCACGTCCTGGAGGAGTTTTCCGACCGCGAGCGTGAGTGAGAAGGTGCCGGCGTTACCTTTGGCGTCAACGCTCGTACCCGTCGCGACGTAGGTGCCCACGGGCAGCGCGCCGCTCGTCGTGACGACACCGCTCGAGCTCACGAGCAACTGCGGCGTGCCGCTCGTCTGGACGTAGGACACGGTGCCGTCATTGTTGGTGGTGAGGAGTTGGCTGGTGAACGTGGACGAACCGGCCACCGAGACCGCGGTCGAGACCGGGGCGCTCAAGAGACCACAGACGTAGTCGCCGTCGTACCCGTTCAACCCGAACTGGATCAGGGCCACGCGGCCGCCGGTGAACGAAGCGGAACCGCACCCCACTTGCGCGGCCGGCACCGAACCGAAACCGGGTATCCACACCGGGACCGGCGGGAGTGACGCCGGGGTGGCGACGGTGATGACGTTCCATTGTTGCGAGGTGGAATAGATCCCGATCGACGTCACGCCGATGGCGGTGAACGACGCGATCATCCCCTCGATGGCCGATTCGTCGTAGGTGCCCGTCGCCGCGTTGCGACCGAGCTCGAGGGTCTGCCACTTGTTGCCGGTCTCGACGTCGAGCCACCACGGCGCCGCGACGGCGGCGGCGGTGGGTGAGGACGAGCCGTTGGAGCGTTCGGCGTTGACGGCGTTCGCGAAGGCGAGTCGCGCCGCGTTCCAGCCGTAGTCGTAGGAACAGGCCACGGAGTCCGCGCCCGAGCACACCTTGGGCGTCTGTTGACTCGTCGGCCAGTTCGTGGCGAACGTGGGACCGGGGTTGTCGGCGTTGGCGTAGAAGCCCGGGTTGGGATTCACGGCGCCTTGGGCCCACGCCAACTCCCTCGCGAGACAGGGGTTGACGCTGAAGGGATGGCCGGCGTTCACACCCACGATGCCAAAGCCCGGCGACGGTGGCACGGCTTCGCTGCACTGGGGAAAACTGATGTCGTACCCGATGGACGTCGGCGGGATAGGTGTCGCGGGGAAGGCAAGGCCCGTGGTAGCCGCGAGAAACACCGCGACCACGAAAACAACGAACGAGGACTTCGTCAGGAGTGCGTGCACGTGTTGTAAGCCTAGAAGCGACGTGCGAGTGATTCCAAAAGCTGACCTTACAGACTTCTGAGAGTGTGGCGTACAAAATTGAATGCGTTGCGTTCGCCACGCGTGACGTCGTTGATTCACTGTCGATGGTGACGAAGTTGATTAACTGTTGGCTTTCTTCGGTGAACGCACGACGCAGCGCGAAATCTCGATTTCTGTTTCGCAGAGTCGGTATTTAATCGTCGTCGTGCGTCGTGACGAGTTGTACGTCGGCGACTCCAACGTCGTGCGCCGTCGTGATCTACGCGACGAGTTCGCTGCGCCCGTCGGCGCTCGCACTGATGTGACGACGGAGGTTCATCATCATCGCTCCACCAATCAGCGCGGTGATGCCGGTGCCGATAGGCCACCAGTTTCCGAGATGCACGCTGAAGTAGAGAGCGGTGATCGCAGGCGCGAGCGTGCCCGACACGCCCCACGAGAGTCCGGACGCTGCGTTATAGCGGCCGCGAAGATGTTCGGGCGCGATGTCGTTGACGATCGCGGAGCCCACCGGCTGGAGCATGGTCTCGCCGATGGCGAAGACCACCATGGCGAGGCACAGCATCGAGATGGACGCAGCCGCCGGGAGCGACAGCGTGACTTCCAGGATCATCCAGAAGAAGAACCAGAACGCGGCCACGACGCCCATGACGCGAGTTCGACTCTTGCCTTCGATGCGATTGAGCACCCAGAGTTGCGCGAGCACGATGGTCGACGTGTTGAAGAAGAAGATGACGCCGATCGTGTGCACGGAGAGTTTCAAGTTGTTCACGACGAAGAGGCTGAGACCCGCGTCGAGCGAACCGTAGCCACCGATCATCAGGAAGATCGCGGCCACGACGTAGCGTATGAGCCGTCGATCGCGCATGACCTCGCGCCAGCCTTCGGCGTTCTTCACTGGGTCATCGTGGATCTCTTTGACGGGTCCGCCGTGTCGGCGAAGCGTGAGGTAGTAGAACGCGGCGAGCAAGGTGACGCCCGCGTTGAAGACGTAGAGCGCGACGAACGTGCCGGGGTGACGGAGGTTGACGACCGACGCGGAGATGAGGCCTCCGAAGCCAATGCCGAGGTTCACCAGCATGAAGTTGAAGCCAAAGGCGCGTTGACGGTGTTCCGGCGAGACGAGGCGACTCAACATCGTGCTGGCCGGTCCCCAACCCGCACCGCCGAAGACGGCGATGAAGATCGCGGCGAGGATCGCCTCCAGGCGTGTGTGCGCGAGCCCCCAGAAGACCAGGGCGACCGCGTCACAGGTGTAGGCGAAGAGGATGACGCGGATGGGGCCAAGACGGTCCGTCATCGATCCCCACAGCGGCGCACTTCCGATGCCGATGACGGCCGACAAGGCGAGGAGCAACGTCGCGAAGCTGGTGGAGAATCCGCGAACGTTGTGCAGGTAGATGACGAAGAGCGAGAGTGTCAGCCCGTTGCCGATGCATCCGATGAAGGTGCAGAGGAAAAAACGGCGCAAGGGACCGCGAATCGAGGAACGAAAATCAAGAGGTACGAGGGTGTCGATGAGTTTCACAAGGTCATCAGGCTACTTGAGTACCTTTGTGCGGCCAATCACAAGAGTGACGAAGACCTTTTCACCTCGAGAGTTAAGGTTGGGTCGTTAGTCACCCACTAACGGAGAGGTGTGACGACTTGAGCACTCGATTGGCCAAGAGCCGCGTTGACCTTCTAGAGGAGATAACGCCCGACGTCGAGCGCCTATTCAATCGTCACATGGAAGCGCCACGACTCTGGTTCCCGCACGAACAGATCGACTGGGGTGAAGGCGAAAGCTTCCAGAAGCGCCCGTGGTCGCCCGAGGACTATCCCATCGGCGACGGCGTGCGTAGTTCGATCTTCGTCAACCTCTTGACCGAGGACAACCTCCCGTACTACACCGACTCCATCCTCGAACATTCGCCAAAGGGCCATCCGATTCGCGAGTGGACCTGTCAGTGGACCATGGAAGAGAACCGTCACGCCATGGTCATGCGCGACTGGGTTCACATCAGTCGATGCATCAATCCAACGACGTTGGAGGAGGGCCGTCGAGTTCAGATGCAAAAGGGAGAAGTCCCTCATCCGGACACCTTCGCCGAACTCATCGCCTACGTCTCCTTCCAAGAACGTGCCACGCAGATCGCGCATCGCAACACGGGGGCAAAGCTCCCGAAGGACGACAAGATCGGCCGCAATGTCTTAGCGCTGATCGCTGGCGACGAGACGAAGCACTATCTCTTCTACCGCGACCTCACGCTGGCGGCGTTCGCGATCGATCCGTCGGCGATGATGATCGCGGTCTCGAAACAGGTGAGCACCTTCGCCATGCCCGGCACCGGTATCCCGAGCTTCACTCGCCACGCCGTGCGCATCGCGAGAGAAGGTATCTACGGACTCGGCCAGTACTTGGGCGACGTGTTGACGCCAGTGCTCGCGCTCTGGGACATCGAGCACTTGAAGGGTCTCACTAAAGAGGCCGAGATCGCCCGTGTCGACCTCGTGAACGTCAAGGCGAAGATCGCAGAGTCCGTGGAGCGGATGGCGCATAAGGCCTCGCTCATCAAGACGTCGCTCGGCGCCTCGCGCTAGCAATCGCTCGACGTCACTCCTTAGTGGCGGCGACGGCGCGGATGTAGTCCTCGAAGGCCTTCTGTTGCGCCTGCACGGCCTGAACTCGTCGTACGTGCATCGCGCCACCTCGCGCGAGTAGGTACACGAGACAACCGAGTACCGGGAGCACCAGGATGAAAAGCACCCAAAGTGCTTTCGCTGGTCCACCAAGATCGTGACTGCTGAAGATGTCGAGCACGATGTGAAAGACGAGGATCATCCAAAAGATGAACAGTGCGAAATACAGCGTCGAGACGAAGACGTCGAACAAGGGATAGTTTGAAGCCAACACGGCGGTCCTTTCAGTGATCTCTAGTGCGAAGTGTAGGTTCCGTGCGACGTCGAGGCGAGGGTCTCGCGCCGCGTCGGGGGTAGCCGCGAGCTGGAGGTGTGTCGTAAGAGCGAACGACGCCTGTCTAGGATGACCTCAACATGGGGGTGCTTGGTGCGCAGTCTTTCTGAAGCGATAGCGGACGTCGCCGCGACGGGCCAGCCGTTCGAGGTCATCGAGGTCGAACGCGACGGCGTGACGAATCGAGTCTTCAAGAACGCTCCACCGACACTGCGCCAGTTCTTCGACTCCGCGCGCGGTGTCGACGAGACCTTCCTCGTGTACGAAGACGAGGAGTGGACGTTCGCCGAGGTGATGAACGAGGTCGACGCCCTCGGCGACGCCCTGGTGAACCACTACGACATCAAAAAGGGCGATCGGGTCGGCATCGCCATGCGTAACTATCCCGAGTGGGTCATCGCCTTTGGCGCCATCACGTCGGTGGGGGCGATCTCGGTCTCGCTCAACGCCTGGTGGACCGAGGACGAGCTCGACTTCGCCGTCAACGACGCCGGTCTTTCACTCTTCATCGGCGACAGTGAACGGATAATTCGTGCGAGTGCGTCGTGCGAGCGTGCTGGTGCACGACTCCTCGGCGTGCGACTGAAAGAAGAGACGACGTACGCCCCCGGCGTCGAGCGCTGGGAGGAGGTGGTCGTGAAGGGTGCCTCGATGCCCGACGTGGATCTCGACGCCGACAGCGACGCCACGATCCTCTACACCTCGGGTACGACCGGATTTCCGAAGGGCGCCGTGTCGACGCACGGCGCGATCTGTCAGACGATCATGGCGTTCTCGTCGGGTGCCGCCATCCAGGCGGCTCGTCGCGACAGCAACGAGGAAGGGAGTGGACAAGCGCCGTGCTTCATTTTGATCGTCCCGCTGTTTCACGTCACCGGCTGCATTCCGGTGATGTTGTCGTGCTTCACGTGGCATTTCAAACTGGTGATGATGTACAAATGGGACCCCGAACGGGCACTCGCTCTCATCGAACGACATCGCGTCACCAACTTCGTCGGCGTGCCCACTCAGGCGTGGGACCTCATGGAGTCGCCGAGCTTCGCCAAGTACGACACGTCGTCACTGACGGCGGTCGGCGGTGGCGGCGCACCGGCGCCGCCAACCTTGGTCGCGCGGGTCGAGCAGTCGTTCACGAAGGGCCGGCCGAATCTCGGCTACGGCATGACCGAGACCAACGCGTACGGTCCGGGCAACTACGGCGAGGACTACCTCAGTCATCCGACGTCCACCGGCCGCGTGCCCACAATCGTCATGGACGCCGACATCCGAGATGAGTCACTTCATTCGCTCCCCACGGGCGAGAGCGGTGAGATCTGGTTGAAATCGCCGACGATGATTCGCGGCTACTGGCGAAATCCCGGCGCCACCCACGAGACGATCCAAGGGGGATGGCTACGAACGGGCGACCTCGGTCACGTGAGTGACGAAGGGTTCTTGTACGTCGAGGACCGCGCGAAGGACATGATCATCCGCGCGGGTGAGAACGTCTACTCGGCCCAGGTGGAGTCGGCGATCTACGAGCACCCGGCCGTCTACGAAGCGGCCGTCTTCGGTCTCTACAACGAGCGACTCGGCGAAGAGGTCGCCGCCGCGGTGATGGTGCGCGACGGAGCGTCGCTCACGGCCGATGAGCTCCACGCGTTTCTCTCGACGCGTCTCGCGGCCTACATGATCCCTTCGCGCGTAGCCTTCACGCGTGCGGCACTGCCGCGCAATCCTGCGGGCAAGCTGATGAAACGCGAGATGCCCTCGCTCTATTTTCCCAACGCCGTCTGAATAGCGCGTTCGGCGTACTCGGCGACGTTGACTTCGCTTAGTTCGTGGAGCTTGAACCACTGGGCCTGGTTCGTGGTGCCCACCATCTCGTCGCGAAGCTCGCCGCCGTCGAGGTCAACGGTGTAGAGAACGCGAACGGTGTGGATACGGTCACCGTTCGGTCGGCGGCGTACGTCGCTCGCGACGTCGAACAAGACGGGGTCTTTCACCGAGAGTCCGGTCTCTTCGCGAAACTCACGCAGGAGCGTCTCTTCGGGCGACTCGCCAAAGTCGATGCCGCCGCCGGGCAGCCACCAGAGGGGTGGATTGATCTGTGCGCTACTCGAGCGAACGAGCAGCACGCTCTCGTCGTGCACGAGGATCCCGTACGCCCTCACGCTGGTGTGCTGCTTGCTCATCGGTCCTTGAACGTCCTCACTGGAGTGGTTACTGCGCGCAAGAGCGTCGCGACGAGCAACGCTCGTCGACGGTGCTCGCTGGAGAAATAGTAGGTCAACCCATCAGGGTCGATACTTTTCAGTGCGTCAGGCGAGGTTGGTCAGTCGGAGATCGTCGACTAACGAGTTCGCGGAAAGCCGAGGTCGATCTGTGACTCCGAGGGCTGGGGCCAGCGCGTCGTCACCACTTTCCCCCGGGTGTAGAAAGCGAAGCCTTCGGGACCGTAGATGTGGGTGTTGCCGAAGAGTGAGTCCTTCCAGCCACCGAAGGAGTAGGCGGAAATCGGGACGGGAATGGGCACGTTGACGCCGATCATACCTACGTGGACCTGGCGCGAGAAGAGCCGTGCCGCGTTTCCGTCACGGGTGAAGATCGCGACGCCGTTGCCGTAAGGGTTGGCGTTCACGAGCTCGATCGCGTCGTCGAAGGAGTCGACGCGTGCGACACCGAGGACGGGACCGAAGATCTCGTCGTCGTAGGCCTTCGTGCCGGGGCGCACCCCGTCGAGCAGGCTCGGACCCACGAAGAAACCGCCGCCGTTCGTCAGCGTCGTGCCGTCACGAACGACCTCGATGTCGTCGTCCTTCGCTGAGGTGACGTAACCCACGACGCGTTCGAGATGTTCTCTCGTGATGAGGGGGCCGAAGTCGCTCGTCGGGTCGTCGCCGGGGCCGACCTTCAGCCGGTCGAGCCGGTCGGCGATCTTCTTGATGAGCGGATCGGCGACGTCGCCCACGGCCACGATCACGCTGATCGCCATGCAGCGTTCGCCCGCCGAGCCGTAGCCGGCGTTGATCGCGGCGTCGGCCGCGACGTCGAGGTCCGCGTCAGGCAACACCACCATGTGGTTCTTCGCACCGCCGAGTGCCTGGACGCGCTTGTGATGTTTGCTCGCGCTCTCGTGGACGGCTCGCGCGACCGGCGTCGATCCCACGAAACTGACGGCGTCAACGCCGGGGTGTTCGAGCAGTGTCTGCACGGTCGAGGCGTTGCCCTGGAGCACGTTAAAGACACCGTCCGGTAGTCCCGCTTCCTTTAAGAGTTCGCCCAATCGAACGGAGACGGACGGGTCACGCTCGGACGGCTTCAAGATCACGACGTTGCCGGTCGCTAGCGCGTTCGCGCTCATCCACAACGGCACCATGATCGGAAAGTTGAACGGGGTGACGGCGACGACGACGCCCACAGGCTCTCGTGTCGAGTGCACGTCGACGCCTTCGGCGACTTGATCGGAGAAGCCGCCCTTCAAGAGTTCGACGAGGCCACAGGCGAATTCGACGTTCTCGAGACCGCGAGCGATCTCGCCCTTCGCGTCGGCGATCGTCTTGCCGTGTTCCGACGTGATGATCGCGGCGAGCTCGTCGGTGTGCTCGACCAGCAGCTGTCGAAGGGAGAAAAGGATGTTGGTGCGCCGCGAGAGAGTGGACTGACTCCAAAGTGTCGCCGCGTTCACCGCGACGTCGACCACGTGGTCGACGAAGGCGGGCGAAGGAACCGGCACGTGCGCCGTGACCTCGCCGGTGGCGGGATTGAAGACGTTCGACTGGCCGGGCTCTTCGACCCTTTCGCCATTGATGAAGTGGGGGACCGTTCTCATGAGAGACCTCTTTCGCACTGTCAATCTACTGTTTCGACTCTTTCGTTCGTTAAGGTTGCCCAATGGAACGAGCCGAGCAAGGTCGAGCACTGCGCGCCGCGGCGGCGGTGGAACCCCTGGGCAGCGGGCGTTTCTCGGCCAATCTGTCGCCCTTTTTCACCGTCGTCGGCCACCCCCACGGGGGCTACCTCCAGTGTGTGATGGCGAGCGCGGCGCTCGCCGGGGCCAGTGACGAGGGCGCCACGCACCTTCACGCGACGGCGGTCACGACCAATTTCATCAACGCCACCGAACCTGGCGCGGTGGAGCTACGCGTTGAAGTTCGTCGCGTGGGCCGGGGCGTCTCGTTCGTGTATGTGTCGATGTTCCAGCACGACGTACTCGCGGTCGAGTCGCTGGTGACGCTCGGCACCCTTCGGGACGACTCGTTGGTGCGCTACCAAGAGGCCGTGATGCCGGTGATCGACGCACTTGAGAAGTGCCGTCAATCAACGGGCAGCGAAGAGATCAACATCATGAAGGTCGTGGACCTCCGACTCGACCCGTCGTGCACCGGGTGGTGGAACGGCGAACTGTCCACGCAGGGCGAAGTACGCGGTTGGTTGCGCATCAACGACGGCGAAGCGTCGTGGGACGCGTGGAACCTGCTCTTCGCGGGCGACGCCCTACCCCCAGCGACGCTGCCACTGGGTTCTTCTGGTTGGGTGCCGACACTTCAACTCACTTCGTACGTGCACCGCGTGCCGACCAGTGAGTGGCTCCGCGCTCGCCAGTGGGCCGTCGTCATCGCTGACGGCTTCCTCAATCAGCGTTGTGAACTCTTTGACGACACGAATCAACTGGTCGCTTCATCGTCGCAACTCGCCATGGTGCGACTTCCCGGCGGTCACTAGGCCGTGTCGACTGGCCCGCGGGCCAACGACGACGGCTCGCTGTCGATTCGCTCTCGTCTCACGATCCCCGCAGAAGAAATCGTGCTCCGCGTGACGACGTCGGGCGGTCCCGGAGGACAACACGCGAACCGTTCGCTCACGCGAGTGGTGGCGAGCTTTCACGTCGACGAGTCTCGCGCGTTGAACGATGTCGACAAGCAACGCGTCAGTGACACCCTCGGCCCGGTCGTTCGTTCAAGCGCGAGTCGCTTCAGATCCCAGCGACAGAATCGCACGGCCGCGCTCGATCAGTTGGCGCAGAAGCTCGCGACCGCCCTCACTCCTCGCACACCGCGTCGCGCGACGAAACCAACAAAGGGTGCCAAGATCCGACGGGTCGACGACAAGAAGGCGCGGGGGCAACTCAAGGTACAGCGCCGCCGCCCGGACGAGGACTAGCGGAGCCGCTCCAACTGTTGCGTGATGGCGTGCAGTGCCTTGTGCATCACTTCGTCGAGCGCGGGGTCGACGTCCTCGTGGGGACCTCGCAACGGGGTCAACGACGCGTAGCCGGCCACGAGGAGCGCGCCGTCCTCGTCGGCGTCTTCGTCGCTGACGTCGCCGAGTTCGGGGCTCGCTGCGCCGAGACGGAGCGGCAGCTCGCCTTCGTCGCTCAGCGCTTCACCTCCGGCCATTGGTCCGGCCGCCTTGATGAGCCCGGCCATCGAGATACGACCGCGTCGCACGCCTTTCAATTCCGCGGCGGGGAGGTTCGGGACGTTGAGATTGAACAACGTCCGAGAGGGCGCACGAAAGAGTTCGTCGAGGACCTCAATGGCGACGGCACCGGCCGTGTCGTAGTGCACGTCCTCGCCCCACTGCACCGAGACTGCGAGACCGGAGAGCCCGAGTTGCGCTCCGGTCAAGACCGCGCCCACCGTTCCCGAATGCAGCACGCTTCGGCCCACGTTGGCCCCGGCGTTGATGCCCGAGACGATGACGTCCGGCTGGAAGTCGAAGCTCCCGAGTGCGCCCAGGATCGCGCAGAGCGCGGGCGGTGCCTCGAGGCCATAGGCGACGATGGATTCGGCACCCGCGATGCGGTAGCGACGGTACTTGACCGTGGGTCGTTCGAAGACGTCGCCGACAGCCGACGACATACCCGAGTAGTTCTTGTTGGGCGCCACGATGAGGGCTTCACGGGCCTCGCCGTCGGGTGCGTCGTCCATCCAACGAGCGACGCACCGGGCCAACACCGCCATGCCCGGAGCAAGGACGCCGTCATCGTTCGTAAGGAGTAGTCGCATACCCGAACGCTAACTGCCCTAAGTTACGTACCAGTGAAAAGAAGGAAAACCATCTAATGTTGCCCTCCGGAGAACAGATCGCGATCGCCCACGGCGATCAACGTGCCGTCATAACCGAGGTGGGCGCGACGCTGCGGACCTTCGTTAAGGGTGGCGTCAGTGTCGTCGAGGGCTTCGCGGGTGAGGAGGTTCCCTCTCACGCGCGTGGCCAAGTTCTCTTTCCTTGGCCCAACCGGATCGGCGACGGCGAGTGGACGTTCTCGGGTCGCGTGGCGCGCCCCACCATCGACGACGTCCCACACGCCACCGCCTCGCATGGCCTCGTTCGTTGGCGTCCCTTTCGTATCGAAGCCGTCAACCAGAATCGCTGCGTGCTCTCGTTGCTGCTCCACCCGACTCCCGACTACCCCTTCTTGAGCGAGATCAGCGTCATGTATCACCTCGGATCGCTGGGCCTGACCGTGACGACGACCGTCACCAATCGTGATGAGGTGCCCCTTCCCTTTGGGGTGGGATTTCACCCCTATCTTTCAGTGACGACGCCGACCATCGAAGGTTCACAGTTGGAGATTCCCGCGAACGCCTACGTGGCCGTCGACGATCGTCAACTGCCCACCGGCGAGATCCTCCCGCTGGCGGGACATCAACTGGACTTCTCGAAGCGCAAGTCGCTCAGTGGTCACGAGCTCGACGTCACCTACACCGAACTTGTGCGTGACGACACCGGCCTCGCCGTCGCCACCCTCGAAGACGCCCTCGGCGGTGAGGTCGAACTCAGCGTCGACCGGAACTTTCCGTACTTCCAGGTGTACACCGGTGATCACCTGGAGAAGGGTCGTCGCCGCACGTCGGTCGCCATCGAACCCATGACGTGTCCGCCCGACGCGTTGCGCAGTGGCAAGGACGTCGTCGTGCTCGAGCCGGGTCAGCACTGGGCCGGTTCGTGGCGTCTGCGGCGTAAATCGTCGTGACGTCACGCGTCGTCCTCGTCACGGGATCGACCAGCGGCATCGGTCTCGCCACGGCGCAGCGCTTCGCGCAGCGCGGTGACACCGTCGTCTTCAATTCGGCGCGCAGCGTCTTGGCGGGAGAGCACCTCGCCGACGTGACGCCCGGTTCGCTCTACGTGCAAGCGGACGTCTCGGTCGCCGGCGACGGCGAAAGACTCGTTCGCACCGTGCTCGAGCGATACGGTCAACTGGACGTCCTCGTCAACAACGCGGGTACGACCAAACTCATTGCGCATCGAGACCTCGAGGCCGCCACCGCTGACGTGTGGCGCGAGATCTTCGAGGTCAACGTCTTTGGCACGTGGCAGCTCAGTGTCGCGGCGATGCCGGCCCTGAAGGAGAGTCGCGGATCGATCGTGAACGTCTCGTCGGTCGCGGGCGTTCGCCCCACCGGTTCGTCGATTCCCTACGCCGCGTCGAAGGCGGCGCTCAATCATCTAACGACACTGCTCGCCAAAGTCGTCGGTCCAGAAGTACGAGTGAACGCCGTCGCGCCAGGTCTCATCGATACGCCGTGGACGGAGGACTGGGACGCCGTGCGAGGATTCGTACGATCGGTTGCTCCGCTCGGGCGAACAGGGACGCCCGACGACGTCGCGGACGTGATCATCGCGCTCGCGACGACGTCGTACGTGACGGGTCAGGTCGTCGTCGTTGACGGGGGACTGTCGCTCGCCACTTGACGTTGCGCCGGTGGAAGGGCGAGTCGGCACGCGTACGAAAGCACCCTGGTCGCGGGGCGAAAAACGAGCACGTCACTGAGGGGACTCGTACGCACGCCCAGGTGGTCTTGCGCCCAGGAGGGCAAGAGTGACCAGGCGCTACGCACGATGAGGCGGTGGACGAAGCGTTGCTTTCGACGATTCGTGACGCCGTGGGAAATGAAGTCACGGGCCGCGATCCCGTCCGCACTGAGATGAAGTTCAGGGCGAAACGACAATAGTCTCGCGTTCAACTCCTTCAAGTTGCGAGGGGGATCGTGCAAGCCGAGATCGTTGGCGACCTGGACCATCTCCGCCACGTACTGGTTGGCGTCCTCGTCGCTCAGGTGATGCGCGCCGAAGCGCTGGTACGACGTCAGGAACATGAAAAGTTCGGTGCAGTGCACCCACATCAAGAGGTGGGGATCGTTCGCGTCGTAAGGGGCGCCGTCGTCGGCGACGCCATGGACGAACTGGTGCACGTTGAGGACTCGATCGATCGCCGCCGCCGCTGACTCTTTCGAACCAAAGGTCGTCGCGCTGATGAAGTTGGCCGTTTGGAGCATTCGGCCGAAGGGGTCGTCCTGGTAGCGAGAGTGCTGGGCGACACCCGCCATCGCGTGCGGGTGGAGCATCTGAAAGAAGAGAGAGCCCAGTCCTCCCACCAACATCGACGGCAGGTCACCGTGCACGATTCGCGTGACGCCGTACACGTCGCTGTACGCCGTGAGCGGGTCGTCGCAACGCGCTGGTGGGTCCATCGACAGGCCCGCGGCGCGGCGGATCTTTACGTTGGCGCGTTGTCGGACACGGGTGAGCGCGTCGCGATACCACGTGGCGACCAAGCTGTCCTCCTCATCGATCCATCACCACTTTACGGTTCGACGCTTTCAATCCAACCAGTCGTCTGCGAAACTAGAAGGATGCCGTCGGTGCACTCCCTTCGTAACTCCTCGACGGAGAGTGACGTCGAGAGTGAGGTCGCGGTCATCACCGAGCGACCATGGAACGTCATCGTATGGAACGACCCGGTGACCCCGATGACCGTCGTCGTCGTCATCTTTCGACGGATCTTTGGCTACTCCGACAACAAGTGCACGGAGTTGATGCTCACCGTGCATCATGAAGGTCGCGCCGTGGTGTGGTCCGGCCAGCGAGAGCGCGCTGAGTCGTACTGCGTCAAACTTCAGGTGGCCGGTCTCCAAGCCACCGTCGAGCGTGACACGTAGTGGCGGGCAAACTCTTCGTTCGACGACGTGACGGTCGGATCGAGGTTCGCCTCAACGACGCTGGTCGCGCGGCCATCCGCGAGGTGTTCGCCCACGTACTTGCGGCCGAACGCGACCCAGATCACGAGTGGCACCTTTCGCTGAACGCGCCCATCAACCCGAGCAGTGACGACGACGACCCGCTCGCCTCACTAGCGCGCCAGAACGAGATCGCTTCGAACGCCGAGCTCTCGGTCATGACCTTGAAGGAGCAGTTCCTGAACGACGCCGAAGGCTGGGCGTGGCTGAGTACTCTCCAGGTCGCGCTTCGTTCGACGGCCGTCGTGAACGGGCTCCTGAGCGACGAGAAACTCGAGGCGTGCAGCCCCGAGTTGTTGGACGACATCCGAACCATGCAGCAGTTCCTCTTCGAGTTGGCGGCGTGTTTCTAAGGTGAGAGTAAGAAGACGTTCGCGAAAGACCTCGACTGAATAGGGAAGAAGGGCCATCCCCCCTAAGATTTACGCCATGGATATCTTTCGACGTGCCCCGCTTCACTTGACCTCACTCGCGCTTCTTTCGACGGCACTGGTGGTGGGCACCCCTTTGGTGGCACACGCATCCAGTTCCGCTCCCTCGGTGGCCTCAATTCTGAAGGCGGCCAAGGTCGCGATCGTGAAGGAGAAAGGCGTGCACGTCACCGTGGCGACCGTCTCGGGCAAGGTCGACAGTTCCGTCATCGCCGACATTGGTAAGTCGTACGGCACCGAGACCTACGTCTCGGGCAACGAGTCCTTCACCATCACGGTGACGCCGACGTACGCGTACTTGAGCGGAAGTCAGAAGGGCTTGACGACGTTGATGGGCCTCACCGCCGCGGAACAGAAGAAGATCGGCAAGCAGTCGATGGCGATGAAGAAGGGAACGTCGTACTACACGACGTTCAAGTCGAATCTGACCTCGGGGACGACGTTCGCGTCGCTGCTTCCCGCGGCGAAGGGCACGACGCTGCTCAGCAAGCGCGACAAGAAGACCAACGGCTACCAACTGACGTGGTCGGTGAAGGCGACGAGCACCCAACCCAAGACGACGACCGTGATGACCTTCTCTTCGGGCAAGACAACGCTTCCTCTGAAGGACTCCGTGTCGACGTCGTCTGGTAAGAGTGAGACGACGTTCACCAAGTGGGGCGAGAGGGTCAACGTGAAGGTTCCCTCTTCGACGATCCCCTACGCCCAAGTCTTTCCCGCGTCGTAGGCGCCATTTGAAGGGAGGCGGCGCCACCTAGCTGGTCGTCACGCTTCGTTCACGCTGCGCTGGTGAAATTTGAGCGAGATTCGCCGTCGGGTTGAACGGCCGCTGTAGAAGAACTTTGTAATTGCGTTCGATAGTGCCCTTACAGAATCTCGATACGATTGTGTCGTAATTTCTGGCGTTCGTGCTTCTTCGCCTCGTCGTTCACGGAAACGTGCCTGAACAGGCGGCATCGATTCGATGAGACGAGCGGTGACTCTGCCGCTCGTTTCCTCACGCCGTTGCTCGTTGCTTCTCGACTCATCACCACCGCGGTTCGAAGACTAGAAAGCGAAGACCTCTATGACGACGGCTGGTTCCGATCTCTCCCACAGCAACACCGAGGGTAAGAACCTCGGGCTCGCCTTAGCCGTCATTTCGGGCGCGCAGCTGATGATCGTGCTCGACGCGACGGTCGTCAACGTGGCGATCCCCACCATCCATCACGCACTGCACTTTTCTCTGACCAACCTCGAATGGCTCATCACCGCGTATTCACTCACCTTCGGGGGACTGTTGCTCTTCGGGGGCCGCACCGGCGACCTCTACGGCAAGCGACGGATGTTCATGATCGGCATCGCGATCTTCGCCGTCTCCTCGCTCCTCGGGGGACTCGCGATGAACGACGTGTGGCTCATCTTCACCCGTGGCCTCCAAGGGATCGGCGGCGCGATCGCCGCGCCGACGGCGCTCTCGCTCATCGCGACGAACTTTGCCGAAGGTCGTGAACGTAATCGCGCGATGGGCGTCTACGCGGCGATGTCCGGCGGCGGGGGAGCGATTGGTCTCCTCCTCGGCGGGATCCTCACGAGTTACGTCTCGTGGCGTTGGATCTTCTTCGTCAACGTACCGATCGCGGCGTTGGTCTTGTTCCTCACGCCACGCGCGCTCAACGAATCACAGACGACGTCCGGACATCTCGACGTCCCCGGGGCGATCACGGGGACGGCCGGGATGCTCTCGCTCGTCTACGGACTCTCGAACGCGTCGAGTCATAGTTGGGGTAGTACCGCGACGATCGTCTCATTAGTCGCGTCGGTGGTGCTGTTGGTGGCCTTTGCGGCCATCGAACAACGAAGCAAGGAACCGTTGATGCCGCTCAGCATCTTCAAGAACCGCAATCGCTCCGGCAGCTTCGCCATGATGCTCTGCGTTGGTATCGCCCTCTTCTCGATGTTCTACTTCTTGACGCAGTACCTCCAGAACATTCTGGGATGGAGTCCGATAAGGACGGGCGTCGGGTTCTTGCCCATGACCGCGGGCATCATCGTCTCCGCGGGACTCGCGTCGCGCTACGTCAGCAAGATCGGAATACGGATTCCCCTCATCGTGGGACCGGCGGCCGCGACCATCGGCATGCTGTGGATCACGCGTATCACGGTCACGAGCAGTTATCCCGAGATCCTCGGACCACTCATCGTCATCGCGCTGGGAATGGGATTCTCGTTCGTCCCGTTGACCCTCGTGGCCGTCTCGGGCGTCGAGCCAAATGAGGCGGGCCTCGCGTCGGCGCTCCTCAACACCATGCAGCAGATCGGCGGCGCGTTAGGCCTCGCCGTCCTGGCGACCGTGGCGATCGACGCCACCAAGTCCTCGTACGCCTCGCTGCACCAGACGACAACACTGGCGAAGCACGTGGCCACGACGCACGGCTACACGACCGCGTTCTTCGTGGCCGCGGGCATCTCCTTCATTGGACTCTTGATATCGCTCATCTTCATCCGGGTGCCGACCGCAGCGAACGCAGCCGAAGGTGCCCAGACGGCACTGATCCAATAGCTCCGCACATCGTTGAACCGGTCAGGAACGTCTCCGTCGTCCGTCGAGGCGTTCGCTTTCGGGCGTACGTTGGTTGGGCGCCACGTTTCTACCCACTCCCGACCGACGTCGCGTACTCCACCGAGTTGGAGCGGATCGTGTCGCGATACCAGCTGAAGCTCTCCTTGGTGAGGCGCTCGCCAGTGGGGAAGTCGACCCAGATGATGCCGAAGCGTCGCGAGTAGCCAAAAGCCCATTCGAAGTTGTCGAGCAGGCTCCAGACGAAGTAACCCTGGACGTTGACACCCGCGTCGATCGCGTCGTGCACCGCCGAGATGTGTTCTTGGAGGTACGCCACCCGGTTGTGATCGAGCACTCGACCGTTGGGGTCGACGTAGTCGTCGAACGCTGCGCCATTTTCGGTGACGTAGATGGGCAGGGTGGTGTACTCGTCTCGGATGCGTACGAGGAGGGCGGTGAGGCCCGACGCCTCGATCTCCCAATCCATCGCGGTCTTGTCGCGACCCGGCGTCTCGAGTGAGCGCACGCGAAGATCGGGGAACTGCTCGTCCGTTGCGACGAAGTACCCCGCGAGTCGAGCTTCGGTGGCTCGCGACTCGTCGACGACGGTGGACGGGAAGTAGTAGTTCACGCCCAGGAAGTCCAGTGGCTGCGAGATGATCTCCAGGTCACCGTCACGGACGACGGAGAACCCCGGTTCCGACGTCGCGTAGTGCGCCAGCATGTCCTCGGGATAGCTTCCTCGAAAGAGCGGCTCTAAGAAGAGTCGATTGAGGTTGCCGTCGGCGCGCTGCGCCGCCGCGACGTCCAACTCGTGCTGGGAGCCCGGACGATGATCACCGAGATTGAGCGTGATCCCGACTTTTGCCGGAGGGACCGCCGACCGGAGTATCGGTACCGCCATGCCGTGAGCGAGGAGGAGATGATGGTTCGCCGCCGCCGCCTTGCCAATGTCGTGAAGTCCGGGCGCGTGGCGGCCGGCGCCGTAGCCGAGCCACGACGAGCACCACGGTTCGTTGAGCGTGATCCATCGTTCGACGTCATCGCCAAGGGCACGCGCGACGATATCGACGTACTCCGCGAAACGTTCGGCGGTGTCGCGCACGCACCATCCACCAGCGTCCTCAAGGGGCTGGGGAAGGTCCCAGTGGTAGAGGGTGACCGTCGGCTCGATGTTGCGCTCGAGGAGTCCTTCGACGAGGCGACGATAGAAGTCGAGTCCTCGCTGATTCGCTGAGCCCTGACCGGTGGGTTGAACGCGGGGCCACGCGACCGAGAAGCGGTACGCGCCGACTCCGAGGTCACCCAAGAGATCGAGGTCTTCACTCATGCGGTGGTAGTGATCGCACGCGACGTCACCGGTGTCGCCATTCCAGACCGCGCCGGGTCGCCGACTAAAGGTGTCCCAGATAGAAGGACCTCGTCCGTCAACGGACGCGGCGCCCTCAATCTGATACGAGGCGGTGGCGGTTCCCCAGAGAAACCCTGGTGGGAAGGGGCGAGTGTGTTCGGTACTACTCGAGCTCGAAGTGCTCATGGTTGGTGCGTCTCCTCATAGATTGTCGTGAACTTATGCTGATACCTCTACGCGCGGCCCCACCGGGTTGGAGTTTGGCGAGGCCGCGCGTAGACGAAGTCGGTTACGCCTTCTTCAGGTGCATCAGGATCAGCGGCAACTGGGGGTCACCGGGTGACGGGTCGGCGTAGGGGTTCGCCGCCGTTACGAAGCCGGTGAAGTTCGCAGTCGAGTACTCGTCCCAGTCCGCGCCGTAGAGCAACGGTGCTACTGGTACTTGCGTCGAGACGAGGTTCTCCAGCGACGTCACGGCCGCTTTCAGCGCGCTCGTGTTGGCGGGGTTGGTGTTCTCCAACGTCGTGAGTGCCGCTTGGGCGCTCGGGTTGTTGTAGCGCCCGTAGTCGCTGTTCGCCGAGGTGCCAATGGGAGCCGACAGTGTGTAGTCGAGCCAGTTGTCGTACTGCACGAACGGGCTCGCGCCACCGTTACCCCAGTGGATGATCGACTGGAAGCTGCCGTTCGCGGAGTCGGTGTACCACTGTGACGCCTGGACGCCGTCGACCGTGGCGTTGATGCCTTCGGCCTGCAACTCGTTCGAGATCAACTGGCAGTCGGCGTAGTAGTCCGAGTACGCGGTCGGGTCTTCGATCGAGAACTGAATCTCGGTGCCATTCTTCGCGTAGAAACCCTTCGAGTCCTTTGCGTAGCCGGCCGCGGTCAAGATCGAAGCGACCTTGCTCGGGTCCGACGTCGCTGAGAGGTCGTTGGTCAGTGACGACGCGAGGTACGACGCCTGGTTTGGCAAGATGAGCGCGCCCGAGGACGTCGCGGGCTTCTCGTAGCCCGTCTCACCCTTCACGGACAGCGCCGTGCGGTCGATCCCAGCACTGATGGCTTGGCGAACGGCCGGGTCGCTGAGCGGTCCGGTTCCCGTGACGTTGAACTCCAGCGTGACGGTGCTACCCGGCGCGAAGTAGATGTGGTTCGTCTTGGGGTTCTTGTCCACGAAGATCTTGTTGACGTTCGCGATGTCGTTGCCGGCCCAGGTCAGCTGACCGTCGGCGAGGGCCGTGGCTGCTGACGTGTTCGACGAGTACGCCGGGACGTTGATGCCGCTCGGTGCGGGCTTGCCACCCCAGTAGTGCGGGTTGACCTTGTACTTCACCAGCGTCGACGAGTAGCTGCTCAACGTGTAGGGGCCGGTGCCCACCGTCTTGGTGACGACGGCCGTCGCCGGATTGGCGATCTTGGCCCAGACGTGCTGGGGCACGATGAGTGCGGTGCCCGCGATGCTCGTGATGTTCAAGTACTGCGGTGTCGCGTAGTGCAGGATCACCGTGTACTTGCCCTTGGTCGTTGCGTTACTCGACATCTTCGGCACCCCGTACACGTTGGCGGCGGGTACGCGGTTCAACAGGTCGAACGTGAAGGCCACGTCGGCCGAGGTGAAGGGCTTGCCGTCACTCCAGTTGACTCCCTTTCGGAGCTGGAACGTCAACGTCTTGCCCCCGTTGGACCACGCGTAGCTGGTCGCGAGCCACGGGTACTGCGTGTTGGCCTTCAACGTGTCGAACTCGAAGAGCGGCTCGTTCACGAGAGAGCGAACGCTCAACTGCTCCGCGAACGAACTCGAGTCAAAGGGATTGAAGTTATCCGTGAAGGTCACTCCGGTGTTTCCCTCGAGGGTCACCACCGAACTGGTCGCCCCCGACGCCGCACCAACGGTCACGGCCACGATGCCGAGCGTCATGCACGACAGGGCGGTTAAAACTACTCCTGTTTTCCTAAACATACGTATCCTTTATATTGATAGTGTCCAGCCGGCTTTCGCCGACGTCTTTATGAACCGTGTGGGTCCGTATTGCACGACGCGAGGCCGGTTGGACCTTCGCGCTCTCGTGTGAGCTCGCGACCGACGATGTCATCGGTCGTGAGCCCAACTAGGTGGTCGTCATCATGTCGTCGTAGGTTCCCCCTCTCGTCGGCGCTGTGGCAGCGCCACGTCGACCGCGGCTCGGGGCTCGTTCGCGTGCAACCAGCAGTGCGAGGAGTGGCCATCACCGACAATGAAATCTGGTGGATCCTCGACGCGACAGACCTCCATCGCGAAGGGGCAGCGGGGTGCGAAACGACAGCCGACGTCGGCGACCTCGAAGGTCGCGTGTTCGGACCCCGTCGGATCCTGGCTCGTCGGGTCCGACGGGTCGGGCACCGACGAGATGAGGAGCTGGGTGTAGGGGTGCGTGGGCTCGTCCACCAAGGCGGTGCCGTGGGACCGCTCGACGATCTGCCCCGCGTACATCACGATGGTCTCGTCAGCGATATAGCGGGCCGACGCGATGTCGTGCGTGATGTACAAGATGGCGAGGCGCTCGTCATCGCACAGGCCGCGAAGGAGGTTCAAGATGCCGAGGCGCACCGAGACGTCAAGCATGGAGATGGGCTCGTCGGCGAGGAGGACGTCGGGCCTCACGCACAGGGCGCGCGCGATCGACACCCGTTGGAGCTGACCTCCGGAGAGTTCGTGAGCGTACCGGTCCATGAAGCGTTCGGGTGGCTCGAGTGAGACGCGAGCGAGGGCGGCCTTCGCGAGTTGGTCGACGTCGCCCTTGTTCGCGCCGTGGATGAGAAGGGGGCGCTCCAAGGCGTGGCGAATCCGGTGCACGGGGTTCACCGAGGCGTACGGGTCTTGGAGGACCAGTTGCACGGTCGCGGCGTAGTCGAGCGTTCGCTTCGAGCGAACCGGAATGGGGGTTCCCTCGAGGACCAGCTCACCCGACGTGGGCGTGACGATGCGGGCCAGCATTCTCGCGAGGACCGACTTACCCGATCCGCTCTCACCGACGACCGCGGTCACGCGACCCTCGAAGAGGTCGAGGCTGACGTCGTCGACGGCTCGAACGACGCGCTTGGCGTTGAAGAATCGTCCGGGGACCCGCGTCGAGAAGTGGCGCGTCAGGTGACGGGCGCTCAGCACGGCCGGCGAGAGGGTCGCGTCGGTCATGACCGTTCTCGCTGGGTAGAAGTGGCGTGTCGAGCGGGATTCGCCGTTCGCGAGAGCTCGACCGGCACGGGGACGGAAGGGTCCGGTGCGTGCAGCCAGCACGCCACGCTTCTATCGGAGGTTCCAATCGTCGTCAGGGCAGGCGCCTCGTGTTCGCAGCGCGACATCGCGTAGGGGCAGCGAGGGTAGAAGTTGCAGCCCTTCGGCAAGTCCGAGAGGTCTGGAGGAGAGCCGGGGATGCCCGTCAGTTCGCGACGCCGTCCGTGCAGCGGCGGGAATGAATTGAGCAGTCCCAAGGTGTAAGGGTGTCGCGGCGCCTCGTAGAGCGCACGTGCGCCCGCGCGTTCGACGATCTCACCGGCGTACATGACGACGATCTCGTCGGCCAGCTCGACGAGCAGCGAGAGGTCGTGGGTGATAAAGATCATCGCGAAGCCGAAACGAGAGCGCAGGTGATGCAACTCGCTGATGATTTCGCGCTGGGTGACGACGTCGAGCGCGGTGGTGGGCTCATCCATGATGACGAGATCGGGGTCGAGCGCGAGCGCGAGCGCGATCATGATCCTCTGTCGTTGACCACCCGAGAGTTCATGAGGAAAACGAATGAGACGGTCTTCGTTGAGTCCGACCATCGCGAGCAGTTCTTTCGCGCGTTCGCGACGCTGCACTTTTGTCATGTCCGGTCGGTGGGTCTTCAGGACCTCGTCGAACTCGCGTCCAACGCGAAGGACCGGGTTCAACGCGCTGAGCGCGCTTTGAAGGACGATTGAGACGTGCGACCAACGAACCTTTCGAAGTTCCTTTTCACTCGCCGTCACGAGGTTGATTGGAGTGGTTTCCTTCTCGTCGTCCGGGTTCGCGACGTTGAGTATCACGTCGCCGCCGCTGATCACTCCCGGCGCGCGTAACAGGCGCGTCATGGCGTAGACCAACGTGGACTTGCCCGATCCACTCTCACCCGCGATGCCAAGCACCTTCGAGCGTCGCAGGTGCAGGGTCACGTCGTTCACGGCGCGCACCATGTCGTCGCCGACGCCGTAGTCGACGCTGAAGTTGGAGACCTCCAGCACGAACTCGCTTCGTTCGTTCTTTACGACGACCTCGGCGTCACGACCCTCGAGAGGTTCCGAGACGGCTTGAATGTCGAACGTGTCGGCGCTCATGGGCCCACCAACTTTGCCGGTGCCGCGTTGACACGAGGTGATCGCGCGGGACGAATGACGGGCGTGAAGCCGAGGCGCACGCGACGGGGCAGGCCCAACTTGCTGCGCTGGCGCGCAGTGAGGCCCGCCGCACGAAGGCGGGGATTGATGAATTCGTCGATGCCGAAGTTCACGAGCGCGAGACCAGTGCCGACGAGGGCAATGCAGATGCCCGGCGGTACGAACCAGTACCACTCGTTCGACAGTGGTGCGTTGTTCGCTTGCGCCCAGTAGAGCATCGTGCCCCAGTTCCACACGGCGGTGCTCGTCAGCCCGATGTACGCAAGTGTCACGTACGCGCCAATGGAGTAAAGCACGGTGAAGAGGAATGACGAGGCGAGCACCGGGAGGAGATTCGGCGCGATCTCGCTGAACATGATGCGCCGGCGCTTCTCTCCGATGATGCGCGCTGCCTCGACGAAGTCGCGATTGCGCAGCGACATCGTCTGGGCCCGTAGGACCCGGGCTCCCCACGCCCAACCCGTGAGGCTGATGATGAGACCGATCACGAAGGAGTTCGAGCGACTGGTCACGGGCAGATAGCTGTCGATCACGATGAGCAGCGGCAGACCGGGAATGGCGAGAAAGACGTTCGAAAGCAAGGAGAGTCCGTCGTCCGAGAAGCCACCGAGGTAGCCAGCGGCGACGCCGATGGTCACGGAAAGGATCGTCGCCACGAGACCCGCGACCAGCGCCACGACCATCGTCGCGCGAGCACCGACTAGGAGCTGCGAGAAGATGTCCTGACCGAGGCTCGTCGTCCCGAGCCAGTGGTGCGCTGAGGGCGTCAAGTTCGCCGCGAAGTTCGTCGCGCTCGGATTGAACGGCGCGAGCCACGGTCCAATGACCGTCATGAGGATGAAGAAGCCCACGATGCCGAGGCCGAGGAGGACTTTCGGTGATTTGGGCACACGCACGGCCTTCATACCGCGGCTTCCGTTCTCGTTCGAGGATCGAGGGCGAGGTACACGACGTCGGCGATGAGGTTCGCGCACAGTACCGTGAGGGTGATCACCAGGAAGATTCCCTGAATGAGCGGGTAGTCCTCGTTGAGGACTGCCTGTAAGAGGAGGTCACCGACGCCGGGGTAGTTGAAGACGAGTTCCACCAACAACGCGCCGGAGACGACGAGACCGATGGCGAGCGAGAGGTTCGCGATGCTCGGAAGCACTGCGTTACGGGCGGCGTGCAGAATCACCTTGCGCCGAGGCAGGCCTTTCGCCACCGCCATGAGCACGAAGTCCTCGCCGACCATCGTGATCATCATGTTGCGCATGCCGAGCATCCAACCCGCGACGGAGCTCAGCACGATCGAGATGACGGGTAGTTCGCCGTAGCGAATCACGTTGCCGACGAACGCCCAGTTCCACCCCGGCGTGACGCTCTGGCTGTAGGCGCCGAGAACCGGGAACCAGTGAAGATTGCTCGCGAAGACGAGCAGCATGACCGTGCCGAGGAAGAAGTAGGGGATCGCCTGGAAGAACGTGGCAGTTGGTATGAGTGCGTCCAATCGCGAGCCCCGAGTCCAGCCGAGGAGAGCCCCGGCGAAGGTTCCGACGGCGAAACTGACGATGGTGGAGACGCCGATCAGCCCAACGGTCCAGGGGACCGATTCGCGAAGGATGGCACCGACGGGCGCGCCCAGCGTGATCGACACGCCGAAGTTGCCGTGAAAGAGTTGCGTGACGTACGTGAAGTATTGACCGACGAGACCCTGCTTGAAACTGAGCCCGAAGGAGAGACGAATTGCGTTCATCTCGGCGGGGGTGACCTGGCCCGTCAGTTTTCCGATCATCGTCTGCACGGGATTGCCGGGCATGAGCCGTGGCAAGAGGAAGTTGACCGTAATGGCGACCCACGCGGTGAGTGCGTACAAGGAGAGTCGTCGAACGATGATCCGCACGCTCAGCCACCATCACTTCGTAATGACGACACGCCCGCGAGGGAGAGTCGGGCTTCGCTCTCATCGACGCAACCGCAACTACCACGAACGACTAACTCGGTCGGCAGGACGATCGTCCGCTCGATGTCGTGTGACGCGTCGAGTGTGGCGACAAGAGTGTCGACGGCGACCTCTCCGAGCAGACTGCCCGATTGGCGGATGGTCGTGAGTGAAGGTTTGAAGTACCGGGTGAGCGTGATGTCGTCAAAGCCCGTGACCACGACGTCGTCAGGTACCTTGAGCCCTCTCGCGTTGAGCGCGTAGATCACGCCGACCGCCATTTGATCGTTCGCGCAGGCGAACGCCTGGGGCAACGGCTCGGGCCGATTGAGTCGTGCTTGCATGACGGCTTCGCCGCCCGCCGACGTCCAGTCCCCGTCGAGAAGGTCGACGTCGTCCAAGGTGCCACCGCACTCTGTCATCGCCTTACGAAAGGCAATGACGCGCGCAACGCTGTCGGGGCTCGCGTCCGCGCCGGAGACGAAGCCCACGCGAGTGATGTCGTGCACGGTCGTGAGGTGTTCGACCAGACTTCGCATGGCTTGCTCGTTGTCGACGCGTACCGTGACGGCAGAGGGAGAATCACCCTTTCCCGCGAGCAAGACGACGGGGATCCGTCGAGATAGATAGGCCACGTCCTCGTCGCCCAACACACGGTCCAAGAGGATCAAGCCGTCTACGGTGCCACTTAAATTGAGCAGGGAGTTCATCCCTGAAGGGTGACTGTCGTCGGCACTACTCAAGAGCAGCGAGTAGCCGTGTTCCGCAGCTCGGGTCTCGGCACCTCTAATAACGATGTCCGTGTAGAGCAGACTCGCCTCTTCGACGATGAGCACGTTGTTGTCGACGGTGGCACGCGTAAAGACGAGTCCGAGGATCCAGTGCTTTCCACTCGAGAGACCTCGCGCCACCGCGTTGGGAACGAACTCCAACTCGTCCATCGCCGCCATAACTTTGGCGCGCGTCGAGGGGCGCACTGATGAGAGAGAGTTGAGCGCGCGACTTACTGTCGCGATTGAGACGCCGGCCAATTTCGCGACGTCATAAATCGTTGGTGGTGAATCGACCACCGGCCCCCCTAAATCTCCCCTGCAACTCTGAATGTAACCGCTTACAGAGTTGTAACCGCTTACAATGTAGTCACCGATGTCCACCATGTCAAGTCGATTCGACGGGCTTTCCTTGTGAAATGGTGGGTTGACTTCACGGGCGAGACGAGAGCGAAGTGCCTGATTCGAAGGCGTATTAGCCGAACTTCTTCGGTCACGATTTGAGAGACGGCGCCAGAAATTTTCGCTTGCCACAGAATCCACAACGCTCGATCGACGAAAAGTTGCGTCGCGCAGCGAAGCCAAATTTTGTGACGACGAGTTTTGAAAATCGGCGACGTGTCATGTGTCGTGTTCGTCAACGTGACGCAACCGTGATGGAAGTGGGCCGTTCGGGTGAACGGCTACGGCGTAGTGGTCGAAGTCGTTGTCGTCGAAGTCGATGACGTGGTTGTCGTCGACGTCGTCGTCGTCGTTGGCGTTACTCCCGCGACGTACTCAGCGACCCAGTCGACGAGCATCGACACGTTCTTCGTCGGGCATTGGCGTCCCACCGTGCATAGGGCTCGCTGTTCCAGGTTGAGGTCCATCGGAACGCTGGGGATATTGGCCGGGTTGGTCTCTCGACTCCACACTCGTCCGTCGACCAAGAACGTCACGGACGTGGCACTCCAGATGACCCCCCACGTGTGCCACTTGAGCATGTTGAGCTGAATGTTGCCGTGGTCCATGGTGTTTTGAGTGCCGTAGTGCACGGTCTCGGTCGTCTTGACGTCCGACGCGCCCGTCTCATTGAAGTCGATCTCCGGTGGCCATATATTGGTCACTGGCCAAAGGAGTTGCACCTCATTGGGACCGGGACCAGTCTCACGCGAGCGCACGAAGTACGCGCCGTAGACGCGGCTGAGGCCGCATTGGCAGAGACCCCCGGTGACCCAGCGGTCGTGATAGTTGACGTCTCTCCACGCGTTCAGTCGAAGGACGCCGCCACTGAACTGAACGTGTTGCAGACCGAAGTGGCCACCGGGATCGCCTCCGGGGATGCCACTGAAGACGTCCCAACCCGCTGGTAGCTCGTTGGAGGTGAAGTCATTAACGTAACTCTCCGTGTAACCCGCGAGGTCGTTCGGACCCGGAGGACTCATCCCCGAGGGCTCATTGGTATTGGGAATACCGACCGGGTACGTGACCTTTGACTTTGACGCAGCGTTTGCACGTGAGGGCGCCGCGTACACGAAAAGTGCGAGTCCGATGAAGACCGCAAGTAGTAGGGAGAAGGTCGTGCGCGCGACGCCAGGTCGACGAGGGCCTCGATCGATGAACGAGGAAACAGTGGGTCGTGAGAGAGAGTTCAATGGGACGTGAGTGGCTCAGTAACGTTCGTGGTTTCACACAATCGTAGACGGCCCGCCTCGCGTACTCCCGAATCACTCGTAAAGGCCTTTGATTGGGGTGTTTCTTGACTCAGATGATGACCTGAGTCTCGCGGTGTACAACTCAAGGTTGCGCCGTGGTTCCCCCGACTGAGGTCAGCTAGTCATTCGTGTTGACGAGTTGACTATCCCGCGCACGCAATGATGGCTTTCGCCAAAGCGACCGAGCTCTTCGCGAACTTCTTCTGGTTCGTCGCGATATACGTCTCGAGACCCTTGAGGCTGTTCGAACCGGCTTCGTACTTGAGGATCGTCACGATCTCGTCGAGGATGGCCTTCGTTTTGGCGTTCGGTGCCTCAGAGTCCAACTTCTCATAGAACGGCAAGTACGCCTTGGCCCACTTCGAATAACTCGTGGTACTGATCTTCGTCGGTGGTGCCACGGGATGGAACGTAAACATCGTCTTGCAGAAGGGACTCGTACCTAAGGCAGAACTGCTCGGCACGGAGACACCCAGTGAAACGACCAACGTGGCCAAGACCACACCACTCGCGAGTGCCGCTCTTGTTGCGGCGGCCATACGTCTAGTTCTTGTGAACACCGTAAATCCTCCCTTTAGAAGAACGTCACGGCGACCACCTCCGCGAGGCTCTGATGACGGGCGCTCTTTCGTGCGCCAACACAGTCTGTCTAGCAGATGGAGGTTGACAAAACCTGGAGAACCGGTCAACGATTCTTTCGTAGCAGCATCGAAACAAGGGTCTCTTTCGCGGCCACCGATTGACAGTGCGAACAAAGCATTCACGTGCAATTCAGTCGCGCTCGGTCGTCAAGAGGTACTCAAGCGACTGAGAGACTCTTGAGGGTCGACCCTCGTGTGGGTGCGCTCCGCAGAGGAACTCCCTCTGGCCGAGAAGTCAGCCTCGACGCGTTCGAGGTGCCGACGCCCCTTGGCGAAAACAGATGACGAAAGCGAGTACCAAGACGCGCCACCACCGGAAAAAAAAGTTGACAGTCGCGTTGAAAATAAACTTGCCACGTCTGATTGAGAACGTCGACACGCGTTGGAATAGAGATGACGTTTCACGTTAACGAGCGATGGTGAACAGCATTCTCAGCCAGTTCTAAAACTTCGTCCGACGTCCGAAAGCAGAAGCAGTTTTCTCATGAACTTCGTACGAGAATTCAACTCGCTTCGCTTGAGTTCGCGCGTCGTGCACGCTACTGTCCTCACGTAACAGCGAGAGCCGCTGGAAAACAAGACAGTGATATCGGAGGGCAACATGATTATGTTCGGTGTCGTTCTACTAATCCTTGGTTTCCTTTTAGGCGTGCCAATCCTTTGGACTATCGGTGTCGTCCTGCTCGTGGTGGGCGTGGTGCTATGGATTCTCGGGTCTCTGGACCACGCGGTTGGCGGCCGACGGCACTACTTCTAGGTTGCGCGGATACGTGTCGTCGATGCGCGTACGTCCGGCGAGGCGGCGAAAGGCGTCCACGGCGTTTCGAAGCGATTCTTCGCCTCATTCGGACGCGAACGATCCACGTTCTATTGTTCTCCGAATCGGAGTTGCGGCAAGGGAACTCGTCGCCCGAGACCGAATGTCGAGCTTTTGTCGCGGCGTCGATCACTGCGTCATCGTCACGGAAACACCCCATCGTGGTCACCTAACGACGTCATTGTCGCCTCAGCTTTTTCGAAGGGTACAAACAAGACGTTGCAACAGAAAAGTAACTTGACAATCGTTTCGAGTCAAAAGATACTTTGCTCAACACCGGGGTGACCTTCGTAGTGAAGATCACCACTCAACAGTGCGACAAGAGCGAGGGCGAATCATGGAAAGCGATGAGTCAAAGAACACGAACGAAGGAATCACCCAGCCAGGCGATCACGAGGATCAAGGGCATCACGACCGCGGAGTCGACGCCGTTGGCGGCAGAGACGTGCGGCCTCTTGACGTGGTGGGTGATGAGGACCCGAGTGATGAAGACGACGCCGTCGGCGGCGTAGACGTTCGTGACCCTCAGTCGACTGGAGGTGAGGACCAAGGAAGTGTGGGCGACACTGTCGGCGGCGTTGACGAAGGTGACTTCGAATCGATGGGCGCAGAAGATGACGACGATGGTGCTCGTTAGAGCGGCGAAGTGGAATCGATGGGGTGCAGAAAGGGGACACGTTCTGGTCAGAGTCAATCGATGACGCTGCATTTCGGGCGCTGGACGGACGCGGTCCGAAAGAGCTGAGAAGGCAGTTGGTAAACGTGAGAGTCCAACGCGACTCTCGTCACAAGGGCAAATTTGACGGCTCGGACATCATGCCGACGAAGAAAAGAGAGAGTGACACCATGGAAGAGTTCTTGACTGACATCGAGACGTTGCGCAAGCGGGCGCGAACGAACATGAAGAAAGGTCCCGTGACCGACGCCTACGGCGCCGATCTCGAGCGAGTCATTTTCGTGCTCAACCAGGCGTTGGCCACAGAGCTCGTCTGCGTGCTTCGCTACAAGCGGCATTACCACACCGCGCGAGGACTGAGCGCGCAGTCCGCCGCGGAAGAGTTCCTTCAGCACGCCGGTGAGGAGTCGGACCACGCGGATTTGATCGCTGCTCGAATAACGCAGCTCGGTGGCGAGCCGGACTTCAATCCCGAGACGTTGACCGGTCGAAGTCACTCTGAGTACGACTCGTCGCAAGACTTGGAGAAGATGATCCAAGAGGACCTCGTCGCCGAGCGAGTTGCCATTGCCTCGTACACCGAGATCATCACCTGGCTGGGCGATGGCGACCCGACCACGCGACGGATGTTGGAGGAGATTCTCGCCGTGGAAGAAGAGCACGCCGAAGACATGCTCGACCTCCTTGATGGTCTCAACTAGCCGGTCGTCTCACGCACGTGGCGATGATTGAGAGAGGACGGAACACTTCGCGTCGCGAGCGCGAAGTCCGCGAGAGCCGTCCGCAGCGCGGCGGTCTCCACCAGGTTCTAGATGGAGGAGGTGGTGATGTCACGGGCTCGAGCAGCTCTCGACGAGTTCGTTCGAACTGACGCGACGAACCTTCCCTTGCCCGGATCGGGCAGTACGTGGCGTCGCTTCGAGGTGCTCGCGTCGTGGTCGTCGAAGGACCTCTCCGTGGGCAGGCTCGTTGAAGGTCACGCCGACGCAACGGCGATTCTGGCTGAAGCGGGAATGGGGCCGGTCAGCGAAGGAACTACCTACGGCGTGTGGGCCGCCCGATCAAGTCGAGGCGGGACCGTGGCCGAACGGGTAGCGGGTGGTTGGCGCTTAACGGGCAGCAAAGAGTTCTGTTCGGGAAGCGGGATCATCGACAGGGCTCTCGTCACGGCGGAGACCAACGAGGGCTATCGAATCTTCGACATCGCACTCGAAAAGAACGTGGCCGTCGTCCACGAAGATTCGTGGCCGGCCGTTGGGATGGCCGATTCAGTCAGCGAAACGCTTGAGTTTGCGGGTCCCGTCATTCCCAACGATCACGTCGTGGGACCTCCGGATTTCTACACTTCGCGTCAGGGATTCTGGTTCGGCGCCTCGGGTGTCGCCGCGTGTTGGTACGGAGGTGCCGAAGGTCTCGTCCGAAATCTTGTCAAATCGCTGCCAGTTGAACCGAACGAGCACGTCCTCGCGGACGTTGGTGTGGCGGTGACGTCCCTCGAGGCGATGCGAGTGGTGCTGAAGAGTTCGGCCGACGCGATTGACGTCGATCCCACCGACGCAGCGGGACGGGCTCGCTATCGAGCCTTGGTCGCGCGTCAGTTCGTTCACGACGCGGCGATGGAAGTGCTCGCTCGTGTTGGCTCCGCCGGCGGCGCTCGACCGCTCTGTCTCGACGCCGCCCAATCACGACGCGCCGCGGACCTGTACGTGTACTTGTCGCAACATCATGGAGGCATCGACGCGGCGGAACTCGGACGGCTCGCGAGGGAGGTGCGTGCGTGGAACTGACCGTCGACGACGAACACCTAGGTCAGCCCGAAGGCCTTTGGAAGGCCGCCGGCCGTCACCACGACCTCAAAACGTTGTCGTGGCCTTCCGCGAAGCGAGTGATCGTGATCGCGCCGCACCCCGACGACGAGGTTCTCGGCGCGGGAGGTCTGATTCAGGGCGCTCTGTCGCGGCGCGTTCCGATCACGATCATCGCGGTCACTGATGGTGAGGCTTCGCACCCTTCGTCGCACGCGCCGACGCGGTTCGACCTCGCCAGCGTGCGCTTTCTTGAATCGCACGTCGCGCTTCGCCGGCTGGGGTGGGGACTCCCCGAGATCGTTCAACTCCACATCCCCGATGGCAAGGTCGCTCGACATCGAGACCGCCTGGAAGAGACGCTTGAGACCGTCCTCCAGCCCGGCGATCTCTGCGTCGCCCCGTGGCGACGCGACGGTCATCCGGATCACGACACCTGTGGAGACGCAGCGAGGTCGGCGAGCAAGCGCGTGGGAGCGCGCCCTCTCGAGTACTTGGTATGGGCGTGGCACTGGGCCGACCCCTGGGGTTCGGACATTCCTTGGGATCACTGTTGCCGGCTCGACCTCACTCGACGCGAGCGCGCTCGAAAGCGCTGGGCGACGGAAGCTTTTCGATCGCAGACCCAGCCCCTCGGCCCGAGGGCCGCGGACGCGCCAGTCCTTCCCGCTCCACTGATGCGCAGATTCTGGCGAACCTACGAGGTGTACGTCGACGAGGCGGACCCGGCATGAACGTCTCAACAGATCGTCAGTACTTTCACGAGATGTACGCGGACGTCGACGATCCATGGAGTTTCGCGTCGAGTTCGTACGAGCAACGAAAATACGCCTTGACGATCGACACGTTACCGAGAGAGCTCTACCTCAGCGCGTTTGAACCGGGGTGCTCCGTTGGTGTGCTCACGGAACTGTTGGCGCCTCGTTGCGACAGTTTGCTCGCCACTGACATCGTTCCGAGTGCTTTGGAGAGTGCGACCAAGCGGCTCAAGGACTTCGAGAACGTGATCGTTGAGTATCGGGCAATCCCGGAGTCGTGGCCCGACGAGGTCTTCGACCTCGTAGTCCTGAGCGAAGTCGCGTACTACTTTGACGCCCCCTCGCTACGCGACATTCTCGAGCACGTGGACGACTCAACTGGTCCCGGCGCTCACGTCATCGCGGTGCATTGGCGAGGAGAGACCGATTACCCGCTCACTGGCGACGAAGCGCACGCGATCATTGACGGAAGGAGACGTCTGAGGAACGTCGTCCACCACCTTGAAGACGAGTTCGTACTCGACCTATGGGAGCGCGTCAAGTGACAATAGTGTCGCCGCTCCTTCGAACGGCGGCGGTGGGCGTCGTGCTGCCGGTACACGACGAGCAAGAGCTACTTGCCGACTCACTTCGTTCATTGGTTGACGCGTTCGACGAGCTGCAACCGAGCGGTTTGGCGGCGACGTTGGTGGTGGTCCTCGACGCCTGTAGCGACGCCAGTGAGGTCATTGCGCGCGAACGCAGAGACGAACTCGATCGAGAGCAAGGTTCAGTCGATCTGCGCGTCGTCACGTGCAGGGCCAGGAACGTCGGCTACGCGCGCCGACTTGGGTGTGCAGTGTTGTTGACGCGGTGGTCACGCATCGAGCCCTCGACAATCTGGCTGGCCACGACCGACGCCGACTCGAGGGTTCCCCCTGATTGGCTCACGACCCAGGTTCTTCAGCATGAAGCGGGAGTCGAACACTGGTCCGGTCGCGTGGAGGTAACCGACTGGTCCGAGCGTCGTCACGAGTCTCGACTCAAATGGCAGCGCCAATATGAACAAGAG
>DASZIH010000056.1:0-30654 GCA_035949355.1 Acidimicrobiales bacterium | reverse complement strand
GGGCGCGCTCGGTTTGGGATCAGCGGCTGCGATCGTGGTGGGGATCGTACGTAATCGACCCGCAAGACGGTCGGCGTGGGTGGTTGTTGCGTTGGGCGTGACGACGTTCTCTTTGGGCGACATTTCGTACGACGTCCTGACCGAGTTCATGCACCAGCGCAATCCATTCCCGTCCATAGCTGACGTGTTCTATCTCGCGACGTACCTTTTGCTCGCGACGGGACTTATCTTGATGGTTCGCTCGCGTCGGCGACGTGACGGCGACAGTGGCGCGGCGCTAGACGCGCTGATATTCACGTCGGGCCTCGGCGCACTTTCATGGATCTATCTGATTTCGCCCTACGTCTACTCAGCCGACATGGGACTGCTCTCCAAGTTGACCTCGGTCGGGTATCCCTTGGGGGATATCTTGCTGCTGGGCGTTCTCGTCCGCCTGGTCTTGGGCGGCGGGACCAGAAACACGTCGGTACGACTCTTGGTCATCGGCGCGGTCGGCGTGCTGAGTGCCGATTGCGCCTACGGGTGGATCCAACTACACGGCTTCTGGAAAGTTGGTGGCCCGACCGATCTGGGCTGGGTGTTGTTCTACTCGTTGTGGGGAGCCGCGGCGCTGCACCCGGCAATGCGTGACTTGACCATCGAGCGAGCGTGGCGACCTCGTCATCTGAGTGTGGCAACACTGACCTACCTTTGCGTCTCCGCCCTCATCGCTCCGCTCGCACTGGTCTACAGAATTTTGGCGGACAACCCGACCGATGAGGATATTCTCGTCATCGTTTCGGCGGGAGTCTTCATCCTCTTGATTCTCCGACTCATCAGTTTGGTCAGAGCCCAAGTCGTCGACGCTCGCCGACAACAAGCATTGCTGGAATTCTCCGAGTACCTCGTAACGGCGCCGGACAGGTTAGGGGTGCTGAATGGCGGGGTCGACGCCATTATGAGCATTGGCGCGGCGGGAGTCATTGGCTGCGTCGTGATCGAGTCCGAGCAGGAGATGGACCACGTTGTGACGGCGACGTGGGCCAACTGCGTTGGTGCGGCCGTATTCCTAACCGAGCCAGACCTACAAAGTGACCGCCGAACGGTACTCCTGGCGGACGGACATACCGTCGGAGGCACGCCCGACTCGACCGTTTGGACGCAACTCACGTCGCCCGATCTCGCAGACGACCATGGAAGAATGCTCCTCGCCCACGATCGCCCCCTTCCCATCGATCTCCGGGCAATTCTCGGTGGCATCGCGGCTCAGCTGTTCCTCGCCCTCGAGCGCGTCGAGTTGTCGCGGGCGGTGCTCGCGGCGAGGAATGAGCGGAGGTTCCAGGCCATGGTGAAATACTCCTCGGACGCGATCACGCTGCTGGGCACCGATTTGCGCGTTATCTATCAGAGTCCGGCGGTGGTGGAAATTCTTGGCCGATCTCCTTCAGAATTACTTGGGGTGACGCTGGTGGACCTTGTTCATGACGACGATTTGTTGTTCGCCCAAGAACAGTTGTCCAAAGTCCTCTCCGGAGGACTCGGCAGTACGACTGAGTTTGAGATGCGCGCCGCCCATAAGGACGGTCAATGGAGAACGGTCAACATCGTCGTCACGAATCTGTTCGATGAGCCGGACGTCGGCGCCATTGTTCTTAACATTCGCGACGTTACGGATCGTCACGCCTTGGAGCAGGAACTGAGTCACCAGGCCTTCCACGACGCGCTCACGGGTTTGGCGAACCGCGCCCTGTTCTTTGACCGACTCTCGCACGCGATGGATAAGGGGCATCGAGAAGAGAACCCCATCGCCGTGTTGTTCTTGGACCTCGACGACTTCAAGGCCGTCAACGACGGCTTTGGTCATCCGGCCGGAGACGAGCTTCTCGTCGAGGTTGCCAAACGCATTCGAGCGGCAACGAGACCCAGTGACACCGTTGCCCGTTTCGGGGGCGACGAGTTCGCGGTACTCGTAGAGTCGGGAGCAATGCCGCAGGCGGCGCAAGCCGTCGCTCAACGAATCAACGAAGCACTGAGACCGACCTTTCGAATTCTCGCCAGTGATATTGCAATGCGAGCCAGCATCGGGATCGCCCTCGCTCAACACGAGCACGGAACACCCGACGATATTCTTCGCGACGCAGACCTGGCTATGTACGTGGCCAAACGCAACGGCAAGAGTCGTTTCGAGATGTACCAACCCAAGATGCACGAAGACGCGTTGCGACGGCTCGAGACCGAAGTCGGCATTCGCGAGGGACTCGGATCGAATCAATTCGAAGTCTTCTACCAACCCATCGTCAATACCCATACTGGCCGTCTCACTGCCGCTGAAGCACTCGTCCGCTGGAACCACCCGAGCCGCGGTCTCCTGGCTCCAATAGAGTTCATCGGAGTCGCTGAAGACACGGGACTGATTGTTCCGCTCGGAGAGCAAGTGCTTCGGACCGCGACGTGCCAAGCGCAGGCGTGGAGGCTGAGTGGCGTCGTAGACGATGACTTCTACGTGAGCGTGAATCTTTCGACTCATCAACTCCAGGAATCCGATCTCGTCAATAGCGTGGCACGAGCCTTAGGGGACTCGGGACTAGCGCCAGACGGTCTTGTTCTAGAGGTGACCGAGAGCGCTCTCATCGAGAATCTCGACGTCACCGTCGCTCGTCTGATCGCCCTCAGATCTCTTGGCGTGCGTCTCGCTATCGATGACTTTGGAACCGGCTACTCGTCGCTGAGCTACCTCGCCGATCTGCCTATCAATTTCGTGAAGATCGACAAGACGTTCATTGACCGAATCAATTCGGGAACGGAGGCGACGGCCGTCGTGCGAGGAGTCATCGATCTCAGTCGGGCCATGGGTTTCACGTGCATCGCTGAAGGAGTGGAGCAAGAGGTCCAGCGCCAAATCCTCGACGAACTTGGGTGCGACTTCACCCAAGGATACTTATTCTGTCGCCCGACTAACAGAGTGGACGTCCCTTATGAATTCGAAAGACTCATGCTCGACCAGTCGGCCTTCCTCGTGGGACGCTCATCCTCCTAAAAAGTATGGTCTCCGTTTCCGACGCAGGGCCGGCGACCTCGGGCTCCTCGACTTCGGGGTACGTTCGAACCCCGCCTTCGCGCATCTCGGCAGGCACCACCTCGACGCAGTGAGAACCTCTAGCGGTCAGTGCGCTCGCGGTGCGCGCATCCGGGCCAGCAACAGGGTCTACGTTGACCTTCTTCGAGTTCCTCCTGCGTCCGACGAATGCGACGTGCTCTGGTCATCTCCTGCTTGGCATCCTCGACCCAGCAGATGAACTCATTTCGCGCGAGAGGAGTTATGTCCCTCCAGGCGTGGAGGGCCGTCGGATCGGCGATCAACGCAACACGAAGATCCCCGGGGAGCTTGTGCACTGCCCCGCCGGGCACCCGCGGACTGCTCATGACGCGAGCGTAGTGGCTCTGGCGTCCGTCTTCTCATGACGCAAGCTGCGACAATCGCGCAGTGTAGAACGTGCGACCGTCTTTCGGGGCCACGATTCCCTGACTGTGTCCTCACTCAATACAGCGTCACCTCACTGTGAGGGTGTCACGCCGGTGCGGCGTTCGCCGGCGGAGCAACCTCCTGACGACGAACGTACTGGAAGCAGACTGCGCGAGAAATTGCCCTCGACATCCGCACCCGACTCGCACTATTTTCGGCTTATGGGGCTTTTCAGTCGCTTCAGAAAATCGGAGGCAACGTCAACGGACGCACGATCACGTCGTCGCCGAGTGGCCGCCAATCCCCTCGAAGAGATCGCTGTAGCCCACGAGACGCGCCAACCGCACGGATCGCTTTCCCCTCGGATGGCTGGAACACCTCCCTTCGTCGCGACGAAACATCCCGAGCCACTCGCCGCAGAGGAGATTCGCGCCGCCGCCGATCCGGAAGACGACAACGCTCGAGGCCAACTCATCCAACACGAGCGCGAGACCGAGGAACGCAATCGCTAACGCGTAATGGAGATGTTGGGTCACTCGCGCGTTGACTGGCCGCACGAATTCGAACTTCACCTGACGGTGCGCACGAGTCGTTGACGGAACTCGTTCGGACGTCGTTCTAGAATTAACCGTCACATGCCCCTCAACCTTCATCGAACGTTTCGATCGAGCAAAGTACCGAAAATTAACGGCGTCTTCTGGTGCCTGAAGCTCCTCACGACCGCCATGGGTGAGACGACCTCCGACTTCTTCGTGCACCGCTTCAATCCCGAACTCGCCGTACTCGGAGGGGGCGTCGTCTTCGCCCTCGTCCTCTGGAATCAACTGCGCGCGCCGCGTTTCTTCACCACGACCTACTGGGCCGCCGTCGTGATGGTGAGCGTCTTTGGCACGATGTGCGCCGACGTCTTGCACGTTGGTTTCCACGTGCCCTACCAGGCCTCCGTCACCCTCTTCTCCGTCTTGCTCATCGCAACCTTCGTCACCTGGTCGCGGGTTGAGCACACGCTCTCCATCCACAGCATCTACACCACACGACGAGAGCTCTTCTACTGGACCGCCATCACGGTCACGTTCGCGCTCGGCACCGCCGTGGGCGACATGACGGCGTACACCTTCAACTTCGGCTACCTGAAGTCGGGGATCCTCTTCGCCTTCATCTTCTGTCTTCCTGCGATCGGCTACCGACTGCTTCGCCTCAACGGCATCGCGATGTTCTGGGCGGCGTACATACTCACGCGACCACTCGGTGCGTCGTTCTCGGACTACCTCGGCGTCTCGCAAGCACGCGGCGGATTGAACCTGGGACCCGGCAACGTGTCATTCATGTTCACTGCGATCATCGCGATCGTGGTGGGGATCGTCGTCTATCGCGAACGAAACGACGCTCCAGTCCTTCGCCACTAGTCGCCGCGTTGCAGGAGAAACGTTCCTGAGGAACGGCTCACAAGTTTTCCCTCGTCGTTGGTCACCTCGGCTTCAGCGAAGCCCACCTGGCGCGTGAGGCGCACGACGTCACCGCGCAGTGTGTAGTGCTCAGCGAGCAGCGCGGGACGAAGGAGTTCGGTGGTCATCTCTATCGTCGCCTTCGTTCGATCGCGACCACGCAGGGCGGCGTTGATCGAGAAGTTCATCGCGGCGTCCAAGAGTAGGGCGTGCACGCCGGCTTGGACACTGCCGTGCGGATTGCAGGCAAGCTCGCTCGGGACGAAACTGCCGCTCACCCATCCGAGTTCTTCGCCGTCGACGCCGTAGCTCTCGATGGCGCCGCCGACGGCACCGATGAGGTCCATGCCCCCGTCGCCCAGCCAACGATCCATGTCCTTCTTCGCGCCGCTCACGCTCGCGACGATAGTTCGAACACACGTCTAGGCTTCGCGCAGAGCGAAGTAGCTCGCCCCAAAAGAAGGAGAGCAATGCCAACCGCTGTCATTGTGGACGCCGTACGCACCCCCGGGGGGAAGCGCAACGGCAAGTTAAAGAATTGGCACGCCGTCGACCTCGCGTCCGAAGCGCTGAAGGCGCTCGCCGCTCGCAACAACCTCGACCCGACCCTCGTCGACGACGTCATCATGGGATGCGTCTCACAGGTCGGCGAACAGGCCTTCAACGTAGGTCGAAGCGCGGTCCTGGCCGCCGGTTGGCCGGAGTCGGTGCCGGCCACCACGATCGACCGCCAGTGCGGTTCATCGCAGCAGGCGCTGCACTTCGCCGCTCAGGGCGTCATGTCCGGCGCCTACGACGTCGTCGTCGCGGCGGGGGTCGAAGTCATGACGCGCGTCGCGATGGGTTCGTCCATCGGCAAAGACGCGGGCTGGCCCTTCGGTCCGCGCGTCGCCGAGCGCTACGAACCAGTGGGCGGGCTGAAGAATCAAGGCATCGGTGCCGAGATGATCGCCGACCAGTGGGGCATCTCGCGTGAGGAGCTCGACGAGTTCTCCGTGGAGAGCCATCGCCGTGCCGCGCGAGCGACCGCCGAAGGTCGTTTCGAACGTGAGATCATCCCCGTCTACGTCCGCGACGACGACGGCCTCGCGACGGATGAGTTGATGACCAGTGACGAGGGGATTCGTCCCGATTCGAGCGTAGAGGCCCTAGCGAACCTGAAGCCCGCCTTCAAGGAAGGCGGCAAGGTGACGGCCGGCAACTCCTCGCAGATCACCGACGGCGCGTCGGCGGTACTCATCATGAGCGAAGAGAAGGCTCGCGAACTCGGCTTCACACCGCGCGCCAAGTTCCACTCCTTCGCGCTGGCGGGCGTCGACCCCGTGACGATGCTCACCGGTCCGATCCCAGCGACGACGAAGGTCCTCGAACGAGCCGGACTGACCCTCGACGACATCGATCTCATCGAGATCAACGAGGCGTTCGCCTCGGTCGTGCTCGCCTGGCAGAAAGAGCACAAGGTGGACCTCGCGAAGGTGAACGTGAACGGCGGCGCGATCGCCCTCGGTCACCCCCTCGGCGCGTCGGGGGCGAAACTCTGTGCCACGTTGTTGAACGAGCTCGAGCGCACGGGTGGACGCTACGGACTGCTCACGATGTGCGAAGGCGGCGGACTCGCGAACGCGACGATCATCGAGCGACTGGGCTAGCTCGCTCTCGCCGCGGCTCGGACTACTTGTATCGAGTGGCTAAGTAGAAGCCGGCGAACATCGCGACGAGGCCGAGCGCCAAGTACCACGACGACGTCGAGCCCGGTAGCACCTGTAGGTAGTTGAGCGTGATCACGAGGACGCCGACGATCATCAGATCGATGATGAGCCAGCCGTACCAGGATGGACTGTGATCGGCCCCCGTGGGACGACGGCGGGTGATGCGACCGCGCGACTCGGCGTCGACGTAGCGACCGACCGACTTCTTAGGATTCTGTTTCGAAGGAGGTTTCGCCATAGGTCTCGATGTTATAGCGCATCGATCTTGGCGAAAGAAGCGCGAACACCCACGTTCACTGTCGTAGCGAACATCAACCTTGGGGCGACGTGACTTGGCAGAGCGTGAGATTCACCGTCGATCCGTACAGCACTGATGAACCCGGTTGCTGGTCTTGCGTTGCGACGGTCTGCGGCGAGCCCGGACTGCATATCGCCGTGGGATCGGCCGTGTAATTCGGGACGAGCCCCTGCGCCTGAAGCGCCGCCGTCGCCGCACTCTCCGTGTCACCAACGACGCCGGGCACTACCGCCTGACAGGGTCCCGACGAGACGATGAGCTTTACAACGGAGTTCGCCGTCACGAGCGACCCGGCGACCGGCACCGAGGAGACCACGAGACCTGGTGAGATCGTGTTCGAACACGTGTGGCCCACCGTAGGACTCGGCGAGAGACTTTGTTTCGTCAAGCTTGACCCTGCGGCCACTTGCGTTAGTCCGTTCACCGACGTGAGTGGGTACTTCGCGTTTGACGAAAGGACGTAGAGGATCACTTCAACGCCAGTGTGTGTCTTGGTCCCTACCGCCGGTGTCTGATTGAGCACAACGCCGGGAATTGATCCGGTTGGCCCGGTTGCGACGTATTGCGGAGTGAACAACAGCTTCTGGCTCGTCACGGTGCTTTCAGCGTTGGCCAGTGACATGCCCACGTAGTTCATGATCGTCACCGGAACCGTCGTGACGCCGATACTCACCGTCAGCGTCACCAGACCACCTTTGGCGATGCTCTTGCCGGCCTTCGGGCTACTCGAGATCACGGTGTTCTTCGCTAGCTTCGAATGTTCCCCGGCCGTCGTCACTTTGAGGCCCTGGTTCGTAAGTTCCTTCGACGCTGACGTCAGCGTTTGGCCGACCACGTTAGGCACGTTCGTCGTCGTGGATTTGTTGTTCGCGATGTACGCGTACACGCCGCCACCGATGAGTGCCAACACAAGCACGACGATGCCGATCGGGCCGGCGTAGTTACGGCGACGACGACGAAAATCGGTGCGAGGACCGGTCATGATCGGTACGGCCATCGTGCGTTCACCCGGCGTCACGGTGGCCACGGCGCGCGTGGCGTCAGCGCCGAAGAACGCGGTATCACGCTGGGCCGCCTGAACGGGCTGTCCCTCGGAGAAGCGGATCAAGTCGGCGCGCAGTTCATCGGCTGATTGGTAGCGCTGTCCGGGCGATTTCGCCAGGGCCTCCATCACGATCGCCTCGAGGTCGTGGGGCACCGACTCAGAGAACTCCGAGAGCGGGGGCACCGTGCCGTGCACGTGCTGGCTCGACACCGCGACGGGCGAGTCCCCGATGAACGGTGGTCGTCCGACGAGCATCTCGTAGAGCACGACACCGAGTGAGTAGACGTCGCTTCGTCCGTCGACCGGAGCACCTTCAGCTTGCTCGGGCGAGAAGTAGGTAGCGGTGCCCATGACCGAACCCTCTTCGGCGAGGTGGTCTTCGCTCGAGACGGCTTGCGCGATGCCAAAGTCCGTGACCTTGACCTGGCCTTCCTTCGTCATCAAGATGTTGCCGGGCTTGACGTCGCGGTGCACGACGCCGTTGCGGTGCGCGTAGCCGAGCGCGGCCGCGACTTGAGCGCCGATCTGGGCGGTGCGCGCGCCCGAGAGCGTCCGAGATTCTCGCAACATCTCCGCGAGTGAGATGCCGTCGACGAGTTCCATCACGATGAAGTACGTACCGCTGTCCTCGCCCCAGTCGAAAACCGGCACGATATTGGGGTGCGAAAGGTTGGCGGCGGCCTGGGCCTCGCGACGGAATCTCTCAACGAATAATGGGTCGGCGCTCAGTTCGGGGTAGAGGATCTTGAGCGCCACGGCCCGGTTGAGGAGGGTGTCTTCCGCTCGATAGACCATCGCCATGCCGCCGCGGGCGATTAAATGCGTGACCTGGTAGCGGTTGGTGTACAGACGTGGGTCGTTGACGGGCTCCATACTGGGTCAATCCTACGCTGTGGCCCTCAAGGTAAAAGCCTCGTCACTTCGCACAGGTGGTCGCCGTGCCGGTTGCCGGTTGTCCGGCTTGAATCGCGGCCGCCGCTTCGACGATGCATCGAATGACAGGACCGACAACGGTCGCGCCCGTCGCTGAAACCGATTGGAAAGGTAACACAACTGCAACAGCGAGCGTGGGGTCATTCCCCGGCGCGAACGCGATCATCCAGTCGTCCGTGTTCTTCGCTCCGTTACCGGTCTGCGCGGTGCCAGTCTTCGCGCCGACGTTGAGGGCCGCGGGAAACACGCCGTACGCAGTGCCACGTGACGCGACGGCCTCCATGAGGGGGACGATCTGACCGGCCTGCGCGGCGGTCAGTGGCGTCTTCCATACGGTGGGCTTGTAGCGCTTGACGATGGTGCCGTTGGGACCAGTGATGTAGTCGAGGAAGTGCGGCGTCATCATGACGCCGCCGTTGCCGACGGCTCCCGCAACGAGGGCGTTCATGAGCGCGGACGTTTGAACGTTGTCCTGACCGATCGCGGAATACGCAAGCTGCGGCAAATGGTTCGTGAAGTAGGACGCAGCCGGAAAGTTGCTCGCAACGGCACCGGGCACGTCGATGGGCGGCACCTGGTTGTAACCGAAACTATTCGCCATCTGGGACATGTCGACCCCACCGACGTCGAGTCCCACCAACGCGAAGCCGGTGTCACACGATGGGGGCAGCATCTCCGCGATCGTGCCACCGCACGATCCGAACCCGAAGTTCGACAACGTCTTCGTCGTGTCGGGCAATTTCGTCGTCACGAGTACGGGATACGTCTTGGTGAGAAGTTGTGGTTGAAGGGCCACGACCGCGGAGGTCGTCACGATCTTGAAGGTGGAGCCGGGAAAGAAGATCTGCTGGGTCGCCACGTTGCCGAGCGGTTCGAATCCTTCCGCGTTCCTCGTCGTGTCCTTCTTCCACGCCGCCTGCTGCTGGGCGATGCTTCCCGTCGCCAGCAGCGCGGGGTTATAGGTCGGATTCGAGTACATCCCCAGGATGTCGCCGTTCTTCGGGTTCAGCACCACCGCCGCACCGTCGCGTCCGGCGAGTGCGTTCGCGATGACGCGTTGCAGCGCGGGCTGCAAGGTCAACGTGACGCTGTCCGTGGCAGTCGTCGGGGCCAGCAGCTGCTCGAAACTCTGCGGCGGCTGCGAGTGTGACGTCAGAAAGCTGTTGTACTCCGCTTCGAGCGCCCACGTTCCCTGCGCCGCCGAGACGAATCCCACGACGCCGGCCGTCAGGGCGCCCAGGGGATAGATCCGCTTGTAGACCGTCTGTCCCTTGCCGGTCGTCACGGACTCCGCCAGGACGGACCCGTCCGCCGCGAAGATCGTTCCACGCTGCGCGTCCGCCGTCGATTGGTTGTTCCTCGGATTGAGTGGCGACGCCGCCAGCGACTTCGAGCGGAAGAACTGAAGGTTTGCTGACTGTGCCGCGACGACGACGAAGAGCAGAAGGATCACCGTGGCCAGGATGCTGAGCCGACGAGACATCGCTAACCCTTCTTCACGGTCGTGGTGGTCGATTTCACGTGCAGCGTCGTCGTCGTCGACGTCGACGTCGACGTCGAGAAGGTAGTCGACGTGTTCAGTGTCGTCGTCGTGCGGCTCAGATGCCACGCTTTGTTGAGGTACTTCGCGTGGCTGAGCGCCACGCTGAGCGTCGGTTCGCTGATCGTGGCGGCGAGTGCTCGCTGGTCGGCTGGTCGCAGTCGCGTCACCGGCAAGCCCGTGTCGGCCACCATCTGTGGCTTGTACCACAGGACCCCGCTGGGCTGGCCCTGGTACACCACGATGTCGGTCCCGTCGCTCGCCAGGTAGTACGTCGAGTAGGCGTACCAATGGATTACCGCGATACCGCCGCCGATCACGCCTAAGAGGATAAGTACGGCGGCGACCACTCGCCAGGTCACGTGTCGGCGCGGTCGCCCGGCATTCGGACGGGTGTTCGGAACGACCGGGGGCGGAGCCGTGCTCATCGTGCGACGGACGGGCGTCGCCGACACGTTCACTTCGTCGAACTCGAGCAGGATCACCGAGATGTTGTCACGACCACCCGCGACCTTCGCCGCGCTCACCAAACTCTCGACTGCCATCTCGAGTCCGTTGGGTGCACTCGCGAGTCGCGCCAGCGTGTCGCCGTCGAGCTCGTTCGAGAGACCGTCACTGCACAGCAGGATTCGATCGCCGGCGACGGCGTTGATCGACGACACGTCGATGGCGATCGTGTCCTCGACACCGACGCCGCGCGTCAGTTGGTGACGCCGAGGGTGCACCGCCGCCTCTTCGGGCGTGAGTCTGCCCATCCGGACCCACTCCTCGGCGACGCTGTGGTCTTCGCTCAGTTGACGAAGCGCGCCGTCACGAAGTTGGTAGGCCCTCGAGTCGCCCACGTGCACCAACGTCGGCACCACCGTGTCTTCCAAGTCGTACGTGAGCCCGATGGCGATGACCGTGGTACCCATGCCGAAGTGATCGGGATTGTCGCGAGCGTCATCGAGGACGGCGGTGTTGGCGCTCTGGATCGCTTCGACGAGACCTTCGACGTTGGGACTCGCTTTGAATCCCTGTCGGACGAGTTCGATGGACATCGCCGCCGCCACCTCGCCCGCGGCGTGACCTCCCATGCCGTCGGCGATGATCGCGAGCTTGTCGTCGGCGTAGAGGGCGTCCTGATTCGTCTGACGCACCAGTCCAATATCGGTCGCCGCGGCGTAGCGCCATCGGGTCAACGAACGACCTCGAAGAGAACGCCGCCAACCTGGACGACGTCACCGCGCTCTAAGTGGACGCGGCCTCGAACGAGCTCTTGATTGACGTACGTGCCGTTTGTCGAACCCAGGTCTTCGATAGAGAGATCGCCGTCGTCGTTCGCGACGCGAGCGTGGCGCGACGAGAGGTACGTGTCGTCGAGGCGGAGGTCGCACGCGTCACTGCGTCCGATGGTCACGCCGGTTTCGACGTCGACTCGTTCGCCGCCACGATCGAGTGGTTCGATGAACTCCAGCGCGAGTGTTCCTCGACGACGGCGACTTCTCGGTTCAAACTCGACGGGACGCGATTCGACCGAAGCCAAGCGCAGGACGCGCGCGAAGAATAAGACGGCGATGACCATCGCCAGCACCTGAAGTGGGCGAACGACCGCCGCGTAGTTCGTCGCGGCGAAAAGACTCAAGCCAGCTCAATCCGAAAGTGGAGGGTGCCCACGGTGACGTCATCACGCGGCGAGAGCGAGACGGCCGAGATTCGGTGCCCGTTCACGTACGTCCCGTTCGTGGACTGCAAATCGCGCACGGCGACCCCCTCGGCCGTACGCCACACTTCAGCGTGTTGGCGCGAGACGTTGGAGTCGTTGATGACCACCGCCACCTCCGGACTTCTCCCGATGATCAGGGGGGTGTCACCCACGGCAAAGGACCGACCATCACTGACGATGAGTCGCGGCTGCGCCTCGCCACCGACGAACTCCGTCTTCACTTCTACGGCGCCGGCCTTTAGGTCGTCGTCGATGAAGATCTCCACTTTCACCGGACCCACGAAGGAATAGCCCTCGGAGACGGCGTGTTGGCGAACCGTCTCTTCGAGTTCCGTGACGAGCGCCTTCTGGAACCCTTCGAAACGTTGCGCGTCCGCTGGACCCAACCACACGCGCACAACGTTGGCTGAGATGGGACCTTGACCGGAAAGGCGACGCGTCAGGTCCACCTCACGCACGATGCGCGTGCCGATCTCGATTGGTTGGAGCGCGGTCCTAAACGGGCGCGAGAACGTCCGCTCGAAGAGTCGCTCTAATCCGTTTTCCACATTTTTTAGAACCATGACCCTTCCAACTGTACCGGTCAGTCCCCCTGTAACGAAGGTGCAGGGAGCGCCGAGAATCCAGTCGACTATTGTTGCAAGGTCTCAGGGCGAGTGGCGAAATTGGCAGACGCGCAGGCTTCAGGTGCCTGTATTCGAAAGGATGTGGGGGTTCAAGTCCCCCCTCGCCCACGATCAAGGGGACGCCCCAGCGTGCCAGTCGAGCCGTTGGCGCGGCTCTGCAGGCGTTGCCTCAAGACCACGGTTTTGGTTCGATCCTGTGTCAGGGTACGTTCGCAAATCGTTGAGGGCGAACCGACACGCGACGTTGCTACACGGACGCCTTGAAGCCCGCACCGCCGAGACTCACGACGACGGGGCCGTCACCACGTGAACCGTGCGTCGCTCCGGCCCACGCCGTCGCCGACGTTGGCTCGACCCAGAGACCCCCGTGCGCGAGTCGCTGCGTGGTGGCCATAATCTCGTCGTTGCCCACCGTTCGGGTCTCGCCGCCCGTGACTTCGATCGCTCGCTCGATCTGAGCGAGACGCCTGGGCGCGACGATCGCAATGCCGTCAGCGAGAGGAGCGCCGCGGTCGTCCGCCACGTCGTTCGCGAGAGGTGACCAGCCCTTCGCCTGGACGGCGACCATGCGCGGTACACGAGTCGTGAGCCCCTGGTCGAAGAGGTAGCGAAACCCGTGCTCGACGCCGAGGAACAGGCTCCCGTTCCCGACGGACATCACGACTTCTGCGGGAGCGTCGCCCAGCTGTTCGAACACTTCAAAGGCCCACGTCTTCGTTCCCTCGGTGAAGAAGGGATTCTCCACGTGGCTCGCGTAGAAGCCGCCGTCGGACGCCATGGTGAGTGCGGCGTCGGTTGCGGCCGACCGCGGACCTTCGACGGCGACGACCGTCGCGCCGTAGGCGCGCGCCTGTGCGAGCTTGCCGGGCGGCGCACTCGCGGGCGCCACGACGGTGCAGGGGATTCCAATCCGACCGCAGTAGGCGGCCATCGCCGCGCCGGCGTTGCCCGAGCTATCGACGACCACGCTCTTCGCGCCAAGTCCGAGCGCGAGCGCCGCGAGCATGAACGCTCCGCGGTCCTTGAACGAGCCGCTCGGCGTGACGTAGTCGCACTTCGCGTACGTGGATCCGACGGTGAGCATCGGCGTGCGCGAGGCGCCGAGGTCCGCGCGTTCGAGCCACTCACCTTCGATCGGCAGAACGCCGCGGTATCGAGAGAGCCGAAAGTCCTGATCCGCACGGATTGTCCACGCCGGCGCGTCGAAGTCGAGATCGAGCACACCTCCGCAGTCGCAGCTGACGCGGCTGAGCTCCACTTCGTATCGCGTACCGCAGAGGGAGCAGGTGTACTGAACGTTGTCGCGCAAGAGAGTCACGTCGAACAGGCTACGTCGCCACTCGCGTGCCACGAACCGATACTGGCTCGTGGGCTGCAGGCAAGTGGCCTCTCGCACCGACGCACGATCGCCCGCCTACTTGGACGACATCGTGACGAAGTCGCGATTGTACGAGACCTCATAAAAGCGACCGGGTGGTTGGTACATCGTGGACAACAGGTCCTTGCCGTTGGCGGCCGACGCCAGTCCGTTCACTGAGGAGGGAGTGAACGTCGCGAAGACCGGCCAGAACGGATTCATGTCGAGCGTCATCGCTCGAACCGCGCCTGCTCGGACCAGCAACTGGGCAAGGTCGACGATGTTCATCGGGCCCGACACGTAGACCAACGCACCGTTCGCAGTGACGCCCAGTCCCGATCGCGGCGTGTTCACGACGCCGTTGAGAGCCACGCCCCAGATCTTGATGTCCGCCGGGTTGAGCCCAGGTACGGGTCGACCGTTCTCGACGAGCAACGTCAGATTTTGTCGAACGGCAACCACGTTGGGGGTCATCGAGACGTCGCGTTCCCACTGCCCGACGGTCGCGAAGCCGTCTCGATAGATCACGAGCGACGCGCCACCCACGCGCAAGGGCGCCACGGTGCGGCCCTCACTCAAGTAGCCACCCTGTGAGTCCTTCAACAGAAACCCGCCGCTGAACGCCGCGACCAACGTCCTTGACGCCTGCGGTGTGATCGGCGCCGAATACTTCCACGACGAGCCGCCCGGACTCAGACTGCCCGAGTACAGCGTCGCTCGAAGGAGCCTGGTGTCCATCCAGGCAATCCCGGCCTCGACTGAGGACGTGCCCGGAAGTCGAACGGTCGTGGTGTACACGGCGGGGTGACCGCCGACGAGTCGCCCGCTCGGATGCCACACCCCTTCGCCGGCGAGCGACGGGTGTTGGAACGGCCTCACGGCCGCCGGTGGTGGCAACGGCGTGGCCGACACGTGGGGACGCCGCAAGGACGTGGTCACGGTTAGGGAACCATGACCCGGCGTTCGAGCGGCACCCGAGGCACTGATCACGAGAACCGACGAGAGGCACAGGCCGGCCGCGGCCACGACGTAGGTGGGTCGGGGCAACCTCGTCAACGTCCTTTCGCGACGCGTCATGAAAACGAGAACCATGACGTCGCGTGAGTGCGAGCGCTTCTTTCTTCGGCATACGGATGTTCAGACAACGGGGGACCGTCTTTCAACCTTGCTGAGCGACGTGGCGACCGCACGAGGGCGGACGACGCGCGTGAGACGCAACGATCTCGTTCAGAAAGTCTGGTCGATGAGTTTAAGAACGACATAAACGTGACCGCTCGACGACGCTCGCCCTAGTAGTCACCGATCCGGCATCCACGAAGGCGAAACCGCACCAGTGGCCAGGTGCAAAGATTGGCTTCTCGTCGAGAGCCAGGAGCATCGTGAGCACACACAGCGACAGTCCACCGGTCGTCCACTATGAGATGGACCACGAAGGCGACCCCTCTCGACTCGTCTATACGTTTGGCGGTGCCGACGCTCGAGCGACACTGCTGCCCGGAACCGTCCTCGACACCAGCACGCTCGACTGTTTCGCCGGAAAGGTCCGCTCCATCCACGACCACGCGAGCGAAGTCTGTGACCCGCGCTACCTCAACCCTCAGACCGGACCTTTCTACGTCGAAGGCGCCGAGCCTGGCGACACGTTGGCGGTCCACTTCGCGAGCATCGAGCCACGCACGACCTACGGCGTCAGTACCACGGTGCCACTCTTCGGCGCACTCACCGCGACGGGTTTCACCGCCATGTTGCACAGTCCGCTCCCCGAGATGACCTGGATCTACGGCATCGACGCGGAGGCGCGAACGGTTCGTTACGAGGCTCGCGAGAGCGCGGCGATCTATCAACTCCCACTTGACCCGATGCACGGCACCGTCGGCGTCGCGCCAGCGTTGAGCGAGGCGCGCTCGGCACTCACGCCCGGGGACTGGGGCGGCAATATGGACACCCCTGAGATGCGCGCCGGCGTCACGTGTTACCTCGGCGTCAACGTCGAGGGCGCCCTGTTCAGCTTTGGTGACGGCCATGCTCGCCAGGGTGAAGGCGAGACCTGCGGCGTCGCCGTCGAAACGGCAATGGACACCGTGGTGGTGGTCGACCTCATCAAGGGCGCCGGTGCCGTGGCGTGGCCGCGAATCGAGAGTGACACCGAGATCATGACCACGGGATCTACTCGTCCCTTGGAAGACGCGTTTCGCATCAGTCACGCTCAACTCGTCCTGTGGGTAGCGGAACTTACGGGTCTTTCACTCATGGACGCGTATCAGTTCGTGGCGCAATCAGCGCGGACGCCCATCGCCAACGTCGTTGACACGAATTACACGGTCGTTGCGAAACTGAAGAAGGAGTACGTGCCCGGTATCGAACCGATGGGAGGCGTGCACCAGCGACTGAAGGCGATCGGCGAGGCGTACCTCGCCACTCGTTGACGGACACGGCGCAACGTTTCGCGAGACGCGCTCAGGACCTCGGTCCACCAATCGGGTCCGGCACCGGGATCATCCCGCTGTCGATGAGTCGTCGGCTCACGGGCGTCGCCAAGTTGATGACGTGCTCCACGTACGTGTCACCGAGAAGCTCCAGTGGGGCCGCGGCGAGTTGGTCGGTCGTGTCCTCGATGGCGCGACGAAGACGGTCACCGGTAGCGGTGAGCTCGCCCACGGAGTCGAGGATCCCGCGTTCGTGAAGTCGGGCGGCGGCGTCATCCCACTCATCGTCGCTCCATCCACGATTCGGCTGTATGACGTCGCGCGTGATGACGTGGGTCGCGACCAGGGTCAACGTCGCCTCAAGCCCGTTCATCCCGGCCGGAACGGCCGCCAGGACGTGCCCGTCGCTACGGTGTTCGCGCAGGATCGTCGTCGCCAGCCACGTCGACGCGACGGGGTCGTCGGGGCGCGCGACACTGGACCACGCGGCTGCGAGCGGACGGCCGTCGAAGCGACACGAACCCACGGCGTCCCAGAGGAATCCCTCGAGCTCTCCAATGTCCATGAGCCACGTGGCGTCGAGATTCTTCGAGAGGGACGTCGAGGCACCCTGCAGTCGAGCATCCAGCACGGCCGAAGGTTCGGCGAGCGTCCACGCCTCCGGGATCGAGCGCGCCACCATGCTGGGCGCGAAACCGTACGCCATCGCGACGACGGGCGCCGCGGACACTGCGCCGAGTGGAGCGAAGCGTCCCGCGAAGTAGCTCATCCAGTAGTCACTCAATCCGACACGGCTCGCGGCGTCGACGGACTCCGGAGCGAAGTACACGACGGCGTGAATCGGCTCGAGCGCTTCCCAAAAGCGCCCGGCCAGCGTTGGCGCTCGCTCAGCAATCACGACCCATCACCCTTGACTCCGAAACAGTGCGTCACTCTAGAAGGGACGACATGAATTCGTAGTCCATTCTTACCCTCGTACTGACCGAACTGGTGGCTCATCGCGCGCGATCTGCTCGGCGTGGCGGACGTCGTCACGCGCTTCGAGAACGCGACCAATGACGACGCGACGCGAAATGAACTCAAACGTCACGTCTCGTTCTTCGCGAGGTTATTGGACGTGATCAGGGCCGAAAATAAAGTCAACGTCAGCGAAAGTAGAGTTGAAGAGGTGACTCTCCTCGAACCCCTTGACGTGGAAGAGGTTCCGGTGAAAAGAACGAGGACTCGGTCTCGCTCACTCATCGAGTGGCTCATCGTCGTCGCCATCGCCGTGCTCGTGTCCCTCTTAATCCGCACCTACGTCTTCCAGACTTTCTACATTCCATCAGGCTCGATGGAGCCAACGCTGAAGATTGGCGATCGAATCCTGGTCTCTAAGTTGAGCGTGGAACTTGGGACGATCCATCGAGGTGACATCCTGGTCTTCAAGGCGCCCGCGGCGGTCGTCAATGAGTGCGGCGACAACGTCGCCGACCTCGTCAAGAGGGTTATCGGACTTCCGGGTGACCACCTCACCTCGAAGGGCAACACCATCTACGTCAACGGAAAATCGCTGGCGCAACCGTGGACGCACAACGAGCCCTTGGGGCGACCGATCGGCAACGTCACCGTCCCGAAGAACGACTACTTCATGATGGGCGACAACGAGCCGGCCTCGTGTGACAGCCGCTACTGGGGCGACGTCCCGCGCTCCAGCATCATCGGAAAAGCGTTCCTTCGAATCTGGCCGCTCGGTCGATTCGGTTTCCTCTAGACCTGACGTCGCAGTCGTCTCACGCGATTAGGCGAGAGGGTGCGCCTCAAAGAACGACCATATGAGGGCGTTCGCGCTCACGGCGTTCGACTGCGGGCCGAGGAACGCCGTGTACTTAGTTGGAAGGGTGGGACCGCCGGGCCACTCGTGGCCGTCGCCCGCGACTTCGTACAACTCAACGGTGGCGTTACCTTCGCATCGACTGAACGTCGTGAGCGTCACGGTTGAAACGGGAGTCGACGTCGCTGGCTTCGTTGCGCACTTGTCTTGTCGGGCCCAATCTTTGGCCGCCGTCGTCACCGAGTAGGTCCAGTACGTTTGGCCGTGTCCGGCGAAGGGATCGACGTCGTCGACTGAACCGTGGAAGGAGATGATCGGAACGGCCCGCGCCGTGGGACACGGCGAGGGACGTCGCAGTCCACTCACCGGCGCGACCGCGGCGAAGACCGACGACTCGTCGCAGGCGAGCTGACTCGCCTCACGCGCGCCACCGGAGAATCCTGTCGCGTACACCTCCTTCGGATTGACGCAGTAGTCGCGCTCGAGGATACCGACGAGCGACGTGAGGAACTTGACGTCATTCGCCGAGCCGGCCGGCACGGCACGTCCCCCGAAGAGCGCGACACCGGGAACGTTCCAATCGAATCCGGCGCCGTCAGGTATGAGACCTTGCGGGTAGGCCACGATGAAGTCATCGGCGTCCGCCGTGTCGTCCATGCCGGTGAACTTCTCTTGCGCGTGGGCCGTGCTGCCACTTCCGTGGAGGTTGAGGACGAGCGCGATCTTGGTCTTGCTCGTGTAGCTCGTGGGAAGGTGGACGATGACGGTTCGACTGTGACCGTCCACGTTCAACGTCAGCGTGGACGAACTCGCCGTCGTCGATCCACAACCTTTCACCAGCGGCGTTGCCGCCACGGACGGCGAGGAGTGCGCGACGGTGAGCAACGACAGCGCGAGCACGGTGACGCTGATCACGCGGACCCCTCGAGAGCGATCGCGATCACCAGCAACACCAACAGGTTTTGTCGCCACCATGCCTCCCCGATCGCAACGACGTGTCGCCATCGTGACACAACTCTTCCAATTATGCAACTCAGTTGCCTACTTGGTACGCTGGCCCGGTGACGACACCATCTCGCGCTGCGCCACTCTTCGGTGACCTCCTCGCGCTGGCTCGCGAGAGCTGGGTTCGTGCGATGTCGGGACGCCTCGCTCATCTCGGCTACAACGACTATCGACGCAGCGACGCCCTCGCCCTTCGCGTGCTCGTTCGCGCCTCGCTCCCCCTCGGCGCGTTCACGTCATCCCTCGGCGTGTCTCGTCAGGCGGCGCGCAAGGTCGTGTCCGGACTCGTCGAGCGCGGCTTCGCCCGCGTGAGCGTCGACGAGAACGATTCGCGACGGAGGAACGTGCAACTCACCGCGTCCGGTCGCGATTACGGGCGTGCCGTCATCGCCGTCATCCACGAACTCGACGGCGAATTGGCTACGAAGATCGACCCCGAAAGCCTCGACGTCGCCCGTGACGTGCTCGTGTTCGTGCGCGACGCCTTCGGACCCTAGCGTGGGGGCGTGAACCGAGAGGAGTCGTCGTGAGGTTATTGATCGTTGGTGGTACGTCGTTCGTGGGACGCGCGATCTCGTGGTCGGCGTGGCATCAGGGCCACGACGTCACCGTGTTGAATCGCGGTGTCACGCCCAACGACTTGCCGGAGAAGATTGAACGACTCGTCGGCGATCGCCAAGGCGATCTCTCGGTGTTGGCGGCGCGCACCTTCGACGCCACGATCGACGCGATCGCCTACCGTCCGAGCGACGTCGAGCGCCTGGCGAACGCGCTCGAAGACCGTGGCGGGCACTACATCCAGATCTCGTCGATCTCTGCGTACGAGGACCCACCGTTCGAGGGCGCGACAGAAAGCGCGATCACGCTGTGGAGCGACGACAAGGCCGATCACGACGCGCCCATCACCGGCGAGACGTACGGTCCGTTGAAAGCTGCGAGTGAGCGGGCGGGGCTGCGGTACTTCGGCGAGAGCTCGACCATGGTTCGCCCTACGTTCGTCATCGGCTCGTTCGACGCGACACTGCGCTTTCCCTATTGGGTCGAACGCGTTCGCCGCGGCGGTGTCGTCGCCGTGCCGGGCCCTCGCGACAACAACATGCAGTACGTCGACGCGCGCGACCTCGCCAACTTCGTCGTGCGTGTCGCCGACGCGAACCTCCAAGGGGCGTATCACGTCGCCGGGCCCGTGCCGTGCGATCACTACTTCGACATGGTCGACCAGATCGCGTCGCACCTCGCCCCGGCGGGTACGACCTTGCAAGAAGTGAGTGCCGAGGACGTCGCCGAGTTGCGCCTCGAAGAGAAGTTCCCGCTCTGGACGGGCCCGACGAGCGAGACCGTCCTCGCTATCGACAGTGCTCTCGCGCAGTCGAATGGTCTCGACCTTCGCCCGCTCACCGACAGCATCGACGACGTGACGACGTGGTGGGGCGAACGAGAGTGGCCCGCAACGTGGCTGACCAGCGCCGACGAGGCTCGAATCCTCCAAAAATGACTGGCCGGATATCCGGCGACGTCGTTTCGTATCATGGCGAGTGCTCAGCGCGTTGACTTCCGTGAACGTCGCGTCGAGACGCAGGAGATGCCATGGACATCGTGACCCTCAGCCCCGAGGTGCGTGCCGTCGTCGAATCCGGACGACTGGCGCACTTCACCACGATCGCGAAGGACGGTCGACCACACACGACCATCGTGTGGGTCGGCCTCGACGGCGACGACGTCGTAATCGGAAAGCTTACGCGCGATCAAAAGCTCGCCAACATCGCGCGCGACGACAGGGTCTCGCTTTCTATCGAAGCCGAAGGAAACCAGTGGGGTATGCAACACCACCTCATCATCGAAGGCCGGGCGCGCGTCGAAGAAGGTGGTGCGCCTGCCCTCCTGCAGAACTTGGCGCAGCGCTACGTCGGACCGGGGACGGTCTTTCCGCCCATGCCCAACCCTCCCGAAGGTTTTGTCATTCACGTCTCGCCCACGAAGGTTCGGGGTCTCGGTCCCTGGGCGCCAATGCCCGGCGCCTGAGCCGCCAGCGCACCGCCTGACGAACAGGGTTATTCGTCGGTAAGAATCGGGTTCGTTCGGACAGAAGAAGGTTATGGGCTCTCAAGACGAGGATCGCTTCGCTCGGCTCGTGCGCGAGCACTCCTCGGCCGTGGGCAACTACCTGCGCCGGCGTCTGTACCCGCTCACCGCGACGGACCTCGACGATCTCGTCGAAGAGACGTTCATCGTGGTGTGGCGACGGCTCGACAGTGTCCCCTCTGACGCCGAGCTTCCCTGGATGCTCGGCGTGGCGAGGAACGTGCTCAGAAACGCTCGCCGCTCGAAGAATCGTCGCTCCGCCTTCGAGGCCACGCTCCCTCCCGTGGCCGACGAGGCCTCGGCCGAGGAGCACGTCATCGCCGACACCAGCGTGCGTGACGCGCTCGCCGCGTTGAGTGACGACGATCGAGAAGTGTTGTTGTTGAACGCGTGGGACGGACTCGACACGCACGCCCTCGGCGCGTATCTCGTCATTAGCACCAACGCTGCGGCCGTGCGACTGTCTCGCGCGCAACACCGATTCCGCGAGCTGCTCAGTGCCGCGGAAGTCCACTGAAAGTTTCACGTGACGCGCGACAGAAACAAGGTAGGAAGACGAAGGAGTACCCGTGAGTGACTTTGAAGATCGTCTGGCCACACTCGATCCCGTGGCCGGCACTTCGTACCAACACCGAGATCTCGACGCCCTCATTTCTCGCATCACGGAGCAACCCGTTACGAGGAAGATCGGCCTGTGGCGCCGGATCGAGCTCAAGCTCGCCGGCACCCTCGTCACCGGCGCTTTAGTGGGGGCGGCCACCGTGGCCCTGGTGCAGGGAGGCTCGAGCCTGCCCGTGCTCGCCATTCAAAACGCCGTCGGGACGACGGCGCCCAAGGCCTTCGGCGCGGCGGCGTCAGGCGCCATGCAGATCTACGCCAGGTTCAACTTCACCGCGGGACCGGGACTCACCGCGACGACACCCACGAATCTCTCCTACGAACTACAAATCCCGAGCAGTGCCGCGAGTGAAGCGTCTCGCGTCGCGTCCATCTTCGGCGTCAGCGGTTCTCCCGTGAACGCGAGCGGAAGTTCTGACTGGTTGGTAACGGACTCGTCGGGCGCGACCCTCGACTACTCGAACGTCGGCGTGCCCCAATGGACGTACACCAGCGCGACGTCCACGAACGCTTCGAGCGCGGACGTGCCCAGTCAGACGACACTCGCCGGTGACGTGCAGAGCTACTTGAAGAAACTGGGCTACGGCTACACGTTGTCGGCGCCGAGTTTCGGCACGACGACCTCCAGCAGCGACACCGGCACGTCGAGCACGACCAGCACCGAGGACGTGACGTACAGCGTCGACGTCGGCGGCGTCGCCACCGATCAGTCCCTGAGTTTCTCGGTGGACGCGAACAACGGCGTCGTGAGTGCGTCTGGTCCGGCGTTCAGCGTTGGTACCACGACGAACGACCCCTTGCAAAGCCTCGCTGCGGGAGTGAGCGCACTCAACGCCGAACAGCAGAGCCGCTTTCCTAGCACCACGCCAACGACAGGGATGCCCGGATCAGGTTCTGGAGTCCAGCCCGGCACCACGGACACCACGCCGACGACCCTGGTGGGCCCACCCGTCGTCAACGTGACGCTCAACGCTGACGCGCTCTCACTTGCGACCTATCAGCTCACCGACGGCTCGCTCTGGCTTCTTCCGGTGTACGACTACACCGGGACCGAGATCACGGCTGACGGTTCAACGTCAAGTGGAACGTGGAACGAACTCGCCGTCGATCCCACGTACGTAAAGGTCAGTGGCCCCGCAAGTTCACACGGCGTCATCAACTACTAGGGAGCCGACGGCGTCGAAGGTTGCGGCGGTTCGATGTAATAAACCCGACCGTAGCCGTTTCGAGAGATTTGGATGTTGCCGATACCGACTTGAAGGTTGAGATCGAGGTGCACGGTCTTCGCCCGCTTCGTCGTTGAACTCGGCGTCGAAAGAGCCTGAAATTCCTGCACGTTGCCGATCCCCACGTGCGTGCGCAGATCGATGGTCACGTTCGACGGCACGTAGACGATGAGTTCGCCCACACTCTGGGTCGCGGTGATGGACCAGGTTCCGGGCGTGAAGGGGACGTTGCGAAGGTCGATCGTGGAGACACCGAAGGCACCGCGATACACGTGCTGCACCTCGGCGACCGTCGCGGGGTGCCACTCCTTCATACCGCTGCCGCCCTTCAAGGGCACACCGATGACGGCCACGGCGATGAGGAACGAGCCCGAGATGAGGATGAGGAAGCTCAAGAATCCCAGGAACGCGAGCGCGAGGAGGCGTCGAAAGGTGAGACGGCGCGCCGGTACGCGCAGCGCGACGACGGCGATCACGACGAGGAAGATCAGCCACACGACTGAGAGACCCGCGCCGAGTCGGATCACGTGGTGGAACGCCGAGATGATGACGACGGCGAGTACGAGCACGCCGAGGGGCAACGCGTAACGCAGCCACCGCACCCGGGAGGGATCCAGCTCCTCTTCGGTCGCGACGACGTCGCCGCCACTCGTCGAACGCGGAATGAGGGCCCACATCGCGAGGTAGATCGCGGCGCCGAGTCCGTACGCGAAGGCCAGCACGACGAAGACGACGCGAACGATGTTGGCGTCGACGTCGAAGCGCTCGCTGATGCCGCCGGCAACCCCACCGAAGACCTTCTTCGTGGTGCTGCGATGCAGCGTCGTCGACTCCTTGGCGTCAGTTATCGTGTCCGACGTCGCGTCGTCGTGATCGGTGTTCAGAGGTTCGTCCATGTCACCCAATGTAAGTTCCGCGAGCCGCCTCGACTATCAGGGCGAACCCCAAGTGCGCCCTACGGAGGCCGTACGGGCTCAGGGTTATCCCTGAGAGCAATCGCGCCACACCCGTGGAAGAATTGGGGGGAAAGATTCACGATTCACTTGACGAGAGGAGCGACGTGAGTATTGAATCACCCCCTCGCGCCGTCATCGGCTCGCCGCATCGGCCCTTTCGACGCGGCGTCGACAACGCGATCCTCGGCGGCGTCTGTGGTGGCCTCGCCATTCGCCTCGGCGTCAACGAACGCACGATTCGGATCATCTTCTCGCTGCTCGCGCTCGCGTCGGGTGTCGGACTCCTTTTGTACATGTTGCTCTGGCTTACGTTGCCGCGCTCGAATGAAACGCAGTCCATCGCGCATCGACTGCTCGGCCGCCGCCGCGAACTTCACCGAGCTCTGTTCGGCCTCATCCTGGTCGTGGGTTTCATCATCGTCCTCGACCGCCTCGGCATTCCCAGTCTCGGGATCTACACGTGGCCGTTCCTGCTGAGCCTGGCCGCGTTGATCGGGGTCTGGCGTGGTGCGACGCCCGTCGAGCACGTGCACCTAGAAGAGTTGGTGCGCTCGGCGCCACTCATTCGCGTTCCTGCCTCACCGACGAAGAAGAACTTGCTGTTGCGCGTGCTGTTGGGCACCGTCCTCGTGCTCTTGGGTCTACGAACCCTTTCACGACTGCACGGCGTCTGGGGCGGAACGACGCCCGTACTCTTTGGCACGATCATCCTGATCGCGGGCATGTTAATCCTCCTCGCGCCGTGGTGGCTCGCGACGCTCAGCGAGCTTTCCGGTGAACGTCGCGCGCGCGTACGCGTCGAGGAGCGTGCCAACGTCGCCGCGCACCTGCACGACTCCGTCCTTCAGACACTCACGCTCATCGAGCGCGCCGCCGGTGACGAGAGTGCCGTCGTTCGACTCGCGCGAAACCAAGAGCGCGAACTTCGCCAGTGGCTCTTCGATCCCGATCATCACGTCGCCGACGACGAGGTCGGCACGTACGCGTCACACCTTCACGCCATGGAGAGCGAGATCGAGAGCGACTACGGGGTGAAGGTCGAACTCGTGGTCGTGGGTGACTGCGCCGCGGACGCGGACGTCCTCGCCCTCGTCGCCGCCGGGCGCGAGGCGGCGATCAACGCGGCACGCTGGTCCGAGGCGCCCCTCGTGTCGATCTACGCCGAGGTCGAACCGACCACCGTGTCGCTCTTCGTGCGCGACAAGGGCAAGGGATTCGACGTGGAGACGATCCCCCACGACCGTCAGGGCATCGCGCTGTCGATTCGTCAACGCATGTGTCAACACGGTGGGTCATCCACCTTGAAGAGCACGCCTAATGTCGGCACCGAAGTGCAACTCAGCCTTCCCCGGGCCACGTAATGGCTGCCGGTCAGCCGCGCGTCTTTCTCGTCGACGACCACGAGTTGATCCGTACAGGGATCCGCAGTGAGCTCTCCGGCTCGCTCGACATCGTGGGCGAAGCCGACGAAGTGGACGCCGCCATCGAGATGATCGTCGAACGCACGCCGGACGTGGTATTGCTCGACGTCCACATGCCCGGCGGCGGCGGGCTCGCGGTACTGAACGCGGTCAGTCACAAATGCCCCGACGTGCGCTTTCTCGCCCTTTCGGTGTCGGACTCCTCCGAAGACGTGATCAGCCTCATCCGCGCGGGCGCTCGGGGCTACGTGACGAAGAACATCTCGGGACCAGATCTGCTCGACGCGATCTATCGCGTCGCGGCGGGCGACGCCGTCTTCTCCCCGCGGCTCGCCGGCTTCGTCCTCGACGCGTTCTCCCTCGAGGGCAAGAGCCTCGAAGCGGGTGACGTGGACCCCGACCTCGACCTGCTCACGCCGCGCGAGCGTCAAGTGCTCCGTCTCATCGCCCGCGGCTACTCCTACCGCGACATCGCGACCGAACTCGAGATCTCGTCGAAGACCGTCGAGAGTCACGTGTCGTCGGTGCTGCGAAAACTACAGCTCTCGAACCGCCACCAGTTGTCGCACTGGGCCTCGGAGCGTCACCTCAACTAGAGACCTAGCGCTGCTCGATCAGGTCCATGTACTGATCGTCCCAGATGTCGAAGTACTCCTCGGGCAACAAGACGGCGTGGGTGGGCTCGAGCGCCTCGACGAAGCCCCTCTCGTGGCTCACCGCCACGATCGTGCCCTTCCACTGACGCATCATCTCGCCCAAGGCGTCGACACTCGCGGGGTCCAGGTTGTTCGTCGGTTCGTCGAGGAGCAAGAGATTGGCCTTCGACGACGCCAGGATCGCGAGGGCCAGCTTCGCCCGCTCTCCACCCGAAAGTGTCGCGGGCATCTGGTGCGCGGCGGATCCCTTGAGGCCGAAGGCGCCCAGCATGGAGCGGCGTTGGACGTCGGACTCGACGGTCGAGTTGTCGAGGTTGCCGAGGACCGTCTTCGTGAAGTCCAGCTGTTCGTTCTCCTGGGCGAAGTAGCCGACGATGACGTTGGCGCCGAACTTGACGACGCCGTCCTGAGCTTCTTGCGTACCGGCGAGACACCGCAGCATCGACGACTTGCCCGCACCGTTCTTGCCGACGATGACGATGCGGTCGCCGCGACGGGTGATGAAATTGACGTCGCGCAACACCTCGAGGGCGCCGTAGCGAACGGCCACGTGCTCGACGGTCATCGGCACGTCACCGCTGCGCGGAGGAGCGGGCAGTCGGAACACGACCTTCTTCTCCTTCTTCGTCACTTCGATGCGGTTGTCCTTCAGCTTCTCGACGCGTCGGTCCAGCACCTTGGCCAGTCGAGCGCGCTTCGCGGTCTGTCCGCGCATGGAGTCGGCGAGTTGTGAGAACTGGTCGATCTTCGCGTCCTGGTGCGCGGCGACCTTCTCCTCGGAGAGTCGACGTTCCTCTTCGAGTTGCAAGAACTTGGTGTAGTTCCCTCGGTACTCGCGAAGTTGACCGTCGCGCAGCGCCAGCACCCGGTCGATGGAGCGGTCCAGCAAGGGCAGGTCGTGGCTGATCACGAGCACGGTGCCGCGGAACTGCTCGAGCTCGTCGAAGAGCCAGCGTTTGGCCGCCTTGTCAAGGTGGTTCGTCGGTTCGTCGAGGACCATGGTCTCGGGCTGTTCGTAGAGCACGCGCATGAGGTCGACGCGACGGCGCTGGCCCCCCGAGAGCGAACTCAGGTCCTCGAGGAGGAGGTCCTCCTTCAGTCCGAGCCCGTCGGCCAGTCGCGCGACCTCGGACTCGGCTTCGTAGCCGCCGCGTTCGCGGAACTCCTCTTCGAGCGACGTGAAGCGCGCGATGGTCTCTTCCGTGGGGTCGGCCGCCAAGGCGTGGCGCGCGTGTTGCATGTCGGCGTCGAGACTGTCGATGCCTCGCGCCGACAGCACGTGCGAGAGTCCGATGGGCTCGACGCCGAGTCCGCCGGGCACGGGCTCTTGGGGCAGGTGCGCGAGCGAGCCCTGCGTCGAGACGCTGCCGGTGACGCGAAGGTGCTCGGGGTGGTACCCGAGGAGCACCGACAGCAGCGTCGACTTGCCCGCGCCGTTGCGCCCGACCAACCCGACCTTCTCCCCGTTACCAACGACGAAGGACACGGGGTCGAGCAGACGGCGAGGGCCAATCTCTATCCCTAAATCTCGAACGATGAGCATTTAGCGACCTAATGGCTCGGTGCTGTGGGGGCCCGCCGAGCGTTGAGAGGCCGTCGAGTCGCGCGCGTGCGCTTCGCCAGATCTCACTTCACGGGTTCCCATACCCACCATTCTGACTCATCCGCGAAACTGTGCAACGATTTAGCAGTGGCTGCAAGGTTTTCGATCGATATCTGGAGTGACGTCGTCTGTCCTTTCTGCTATCTCGGCTCGCGCCAATTGGCCCTCGCGATCGAGTCGTTCGAGCATCGCGACGACGTCGTGGTGAACCACCACGCCTTCGAACTCGATCCCCACACGCCGCTCACCCTCGACACGTCGCTCGCCCAACTCGTCGCCGACAAGTACGCCATGCCCGTCGAGCAGGCTGAGACCCTCCACCTTCGCCTGGAGTCCCAGGCCCACGAGCTCGGCATGACGTGGTCGATGGCGAGCGCCCGACCCACGAACACCTTCGACGCCCATCGGCTCATCGCGCTCGCCACCACCCAGGGCCTCGGCGACGAGATGAGCGAGCGACTCTTCGCCGCGTACTTCTCCGAGGGTCTCCTCGTGAGCGACCACGACACCTTGAGTCGACTGGCGAGCGACGTGGGGGTCACCGACGTGTCGTCACTGTGGGCGACCGACGCCTTCTCAATGGACGTACGCGCTGACGAGAGCGCCGCGCAGGACCTCGGCGTCACGGGCGTGCCGGCGATACTCATCGACAACAAGTTCATGGTGCTGGGCGCCCAAGGCGTCGACAAGATCGCCGACGTGTTGCGCCGCGCGTGGGAGCGCCGAGCCGCTTAGTCCTCTTGCTCGCTGGGCACGACCGCGACGGCAGCCACGGCGTGACCCTCGTCGAGGTTCATCACGCGCACCCCAGTGGCGTCGCGACCCTGCGAGGAGACCTCGCGCACGGGGGTGCGAATGAGGACCCCACCACTTGAAGCGAGCAGGACCTCGTCGTCCAGGTGCACCATGAAGGCGGCCACGACGAAGCCGCGCGCCGCGGTCAGCTTGATCGCGCGAACTCCCTGTCCCCCGCGACCTTGGCGATTGAACCGCTCCGTCTTCACTCGCTTGCCGAATCCGGTGTCGGTGACGACGAAGAGGTCGGCGTCGTCACGCACGACGTCGAGCGAGATGGCCCGGTCGTCGGCCTTCAGTTTGATGCCGCGCACGCCCGTGGCGTCACGGCCCATCTCACGGACCTCGACCTCGTTGAAACGGATCGCCATGCCGCGGTAGGTGACCATCATGAGGTCGTCCTCACCACTCGTCGCGACGACGCGTACGACCTCGTCACCGTCGCGCAGGTTGATGGCGATCCATCCCTCGCGACGTGACTTGTCGTACTCACTGAAGGCCGTCTTCTTCACCGTGCCGTTCGCGGTCGCGAACATCAGGAACTTGTCCTTCGGAAAGTCGTCAGTCGTCACGATCGCCTGGATCGACTCGTTCGGCTGAAGATTCAAGAGGTTGACGATGGCCGTCCCCTTCGCGGTGCGCTCCTTCATCGGGATCTCGTGTCCGCGGAGGCGAAAGACGCGTCCGCGGTTGGAGAACAACAAGAGGTGCGCGAGGGTCGTCGTGTGGATGATCTGGTCGACGAAATCCTCGTCTCTCAGCTTCGCCCCCTGCACGCCTCGCCCACCGCGGCCCTGCGTTCGAAAGGCGTCCGTGGCGACCGACTTCACGTAGCCGGCGCGCGTCATCGTGAGCACGATCTCCTCGTCTTGGATGAGGTCTTCGACGCCGAGCTCACCGGGATCGTTCACGATCTGGGTGACGCGCTCTTCGGCGTACTTGTTGCGCAGCGCCGTCATCTCGTCGGCGATGACGGCACGCAGCTTCGTGTCGCTCGCCAAGATCGACTGGAGTTCGGCGATGGTCTCTCGAAGCTTCGCCATCTCGTCTTCGAGCTCGCTGCGACCGAGTCGCGTGAGGCGCCCGAGGGTCATGTCCAAGATGTGATTCGCCTGCTCCTCGCTGAAGGAGAAGGGCGCGGCCATGAGCGCGATCCTCGCGGCACCACGGTCGTCGGATCCGCGAATCGCGGCGATGACCTGATCCAACATGTCGATGGCCCGCAGGAGGCCCTCCACGATGTGCGCACGGGCTTCGGCCTTGCGCAGACGGAACTGGGTGCGCCTCGTCACCACGTCGACCTGGTGGGCGATGTAGTGCGTCAGGGCTTGCGTCAGGTTCAGCGTGCGCGGCACGCCGTCGACGAGCGCGAGCATGTTCACGGCGAAGGTGGTCTGCAGCGAGGTGTTCTTGTAGAGCTTGTTCAAGACCACGTTGGCGTTGGCGTCGCGCTTCAGCCGGATGACGAGGCGAGCCTGGCGACCCGCGGAGTCGTTCTGCACCGCGGCGATCCCTTCGAGGTCGCCGTTCTTCACGAGGTCCGAGATCTTCTCTTCGATGGACTCCGGTGACACCTCGTAGGGGAACTCGGTGACGACGATACGGGTGTCCTTACCGGTCTCTTCGATCTCGGCGACGGCGCGCAGCTTGATCGAACCCCGGCCCGTGCGGTACGCGTCGAGGATGCCCTGTCGGCCGAGGATCTGCGCTCTCGTAGGAAAGTCGGGGCCCTTGACGAACTTCATGAGGTCGTCGGGCGTCGCTTGCGCGTTCGCCAACAGATACAGCGTCGCGTCGATGACTTCACCCAGGTTGTGAGGAGGGATCTTCGTCGCCATACCCACGGCGATGCCCTGTGATCCGTTGACGAGGAGGTTCGGGAACCTCGACGGCAGCACGACGGGCTGTTGCGTGGAGTTGTCGTAGTTCGCTTCGAAGTCGACGGTCTCTTCG
>DASZIH010000055.1:0-33852 GCA_035949355.1 Acidimicrobiales bacterium | reverse complement strand
GGGACTCACCGGACCGCTCCTGCGCTCGACGGGCGTGCCCTGGGACCTGCGGCGAACCATGCCCTACCTCGCCTACGACCGCGTGGACTTCGACGTCATTGTGGGCACCTACGGCGACAACTTCGACCGGTACGCCATTCGGCTCAACGAGATCCGCGAATCGGTGCGCATCGTGCGCCAGTGCATCGACAAGATGCCCAAGGGCGACTACCGCAGCCAAGACCCCAAGGTGACGCCACCGCCGCGCGCGCGCATCGACGAGTCGATGGAGGCGTTGATCCACCACTTCAAGCTCTTCACCGAGGGATTCCACGTGCCCGCCGGCGAGGTCTACAGCGCCATCGAGTCGCCGCGCGGCGAGCTCGGTTGCTACATCGTCGCCGACGGCGGACCGAAGCCGTACCGCATCCACGTCCGCGCGCCGAGTTTCGTCAACATGCAAGCGGTGCCGCTGCTCATGCGCGGGGGATCGATCTCGGACGCGATCACCGTCATCTCGTCGGTGGACCCGATCATGGGTGAGGTGGACCGATGAGTCACTTGCGCGTCGACCTGCGCCAACGCGCCGAAGAGCTCGTCGCGCTCTACCCGCGTCCGCGCTCGGCGATGTTGCCGTTGTTGCACCTCGCGCAAGAACAAGACGGCTACGTCAGTCCCGAGGGCATCGCCGAGGTGGCGGAACTTACCGGCACGACGACGGCCGACGTCCGTGGCACCGCCGCCTTCTACGACATGTTCCACCTCGAGCCCGTCGGCAAGTACGTCGTCGGGGTCTGCACCAACATCGCGTGCCTTCTCTCCGGGGGACTGGAACTACTCGAGCACGCGAGCGCCACGCTCGGCTGCGCCGTGGGTTCGACCTCGGACGACGGCCTCTTCACCTTGGAAGAGACCGAGTGCCTCGCCGACTGCAACTTCGCGCCCTGCGTGCAGGTGAACCACCGCTTCGTTCGAACGACGACGTCAGAGGCCTTCGACACGCTCGTCGGGGAACTTCGCGACGGACGACGCGACCACGACATCCCCACGCACGGGACCCTCCTACGGGTTCGACGTGCGGGCGGACTGCACGCGCCGAAGAGTGAGATCGCGTCGCAACGCCAAGAGGCGAAGGCCGCGCGCGACCAGCGCGCCGAGGAGAAGAAGTAGTGGCCACGCTCGAAGCTCCCCGCATCGTCACCGCGCGCACCGACTACGACGACTCGTACACGCAGTCGCGCTTCCTCGCGACCGGCGGCTACGAGGGTCTGCGCAAAGCCCTCACGATGTTCCCCGAGGCCGTCGCGCTCGAAGTCGACGAAGCGTCACTGCTCGGCCGTGGCGGCGCGGGCTTCCCGGCCGGCCGCAAGTGGTCGATGCTGCGAAAGGCACCGGTTTCCTATCTGGTCGTGAACGGCGACGAATCAGAGCCGGCGACCTTCAAGGATCACCTCCTCCTCGAAAAAGACCCCAACGGCATCGTCGAGGGCATCATCATCTCTGCGTACGCGCTGCAGGTCAGCCAAGTCTTCTTCTTCGTGCGCGGCGAGTTCGCGCTCGGCCTCGAGCGCGTCCAACAGGCCGTCAACGACGCCTACGAGTACGGCGCGCTGGGATCCAAGATCTTCGGATCGAACTTCTCGCTCGACATCGTCGTGCACCCTGGCGCCGGCGCGTACATCTGCGGCGACGAGACGGCGCTCTTGGAAGCGCTTGAAGGCAAGCGCGGCTTCCCACGGATCAAGCCACCGTTCTTTCCCGCGGTGAACGGCCTCTACAACGAGCCCACCGTCGTCAACAACGTCGAGACGATGGCCAACATCCCCTGGATCGTCTTGAACGGTGGCGAGGCCTTCGCGGCCCTGGGCGCTGGTCGCTCCAAGGGCACGCGGCTCTTCGCGCTCGCGGGCCGGGTGAAGAACCCCGGCGTCTACGAAGTGGAGATGGTGAAGAACACGTTCCGCGACCTGATCTACGACCCCGCGCTCGGCGGCGGCCTCCTCGACGGCCACACGATCAAGGCCTTCATCCCCGGTGGCGTCTCCGCGCCGTGGTTCGGACCCGACATGTTGGACACGCCCCTCGGACAGGACGAAGTGGGGGAGAAGGGCTCGATGCTTGGCTCCGGTTCCGTCGTCGTCTTCGACGACACCACCTGCGTCGTTCGCGCCGCGTGGCGCATCACGAAGTTCTTCTCTCGCGAGTCCTGTGGTCAGTGCACGCCGTGTCGTGAGGGTTCGGGATGGCTCGAGCGCGTCATGTACCGAATGGAGCACGGCGGCGGTCGACTCGAAGACCTCGACCTCATGCTCGATCTCTGCGACAACATCGCGCCCGGCGGCGGGTGGCCGCCGCAGCAGACGACCATCTGTCCCCTCGGTCCCTCGATTCCTTCGTCGATCACGGGAGCCATCTCGATGTTCCGTAACGAGTTCATCCAACACGTCGAAAAGGGAGGATGTCCCTTTGACTGACGTCAAGTCCAGCGTGACTATCTCCGTCAACGGTCGAAGCCTCGAGGCGGCGCCCGGTGAGTTGCTCATCGAAGCGGCTGAGCGCGCAGGCCACTACGTGCCGCGGTTCTGTTACCACCCGCGCATGGAACCCGTCGGCATGTGCCGGATGTGCCTCGTCGAAGTCGAGGGGCCACGGGGCGCGACGTTGCAGCCCGCCTGCTACATAAAGGTCCAAGACGGCATGACGGTCGTCACCGACTCAGAGAAAGTGAAGAAGGCTCAAGACGGCGTCTTGGAGTTCCTCCTCGCGAACCACCCGCTCGACTGTCCCGTCTGTGACAAGGGTGGCGAATGCCCTCTCCAAGACCAGACCCTCGCGCACGGCTCGGGCGAGACGCGCTTCATCGAGGAGAAGCGTCACTTCGTCAAGCCCATCGAAATCGGCGAGCTGGTGCTCCTCGACCGCGAGCGCTGCATCCAGTGCGCCCGGTGCACACGCTTCAGCGCTGAAGTCTCGGGCGACACCGAGATCGCCTTCTCCGGCCGCGGCGACCAGATGGAAGTGGCGCCGTCGCCAACGGAGCCCTTCGATTCGACCTTCTCGGGCAACACCGTACAGATCTGTCCTGTGGGCGCGCTGACCGCCAAGCCCTACCGCTTTACGGCGCGGCCGTGGGACCTCGAACAAGTCGAGAGCACCTGCACGACGTGCGCCGTCGGATGTCGCGTCGCCGTGCAGTCCTCGGGAAACCGCCTGACGCGCGTGCTCGGCGTCGACAGCGAGCCCGTCAACCACGGCTGGCTCTGCGACAAGGGACGCTTCACGCTGGATTCCATCGACGGGAACGAAGAGTCCCTCGACCCACTCCTCGCCTCGACACGACTTCGTGAACCACTCATTCGCGTCAACGGCGAACTCGTGGCGACGACGTGGGGCGACGCGCTCGCGCGCGCCGCGACCATCTTGCAAGACGCCGCGAAGAGTCCCAACGGCGTCGGCGCCATCGGTGGCGCCGCTCTCACCAACGAAGGCGCGTTCGCCTGGGAGCGCTTCGTTCGCGGCGTGCTCGCGAGCGACCACCTCGACGCGCAGTACGGCGACGGACTCGACGGCGCGCTGCTGCAGTCGCTGCCGAAGGCCACCATCGACGAAGCCGCCAACGCGCGCGTCGTCGTCACCCTCACGGGCGACCTCCGTGAAGAGCTTCCGGTCCTCTTCCTTCGCCTCCGAGAGAACTTCATCAAGCGCGAGAACGCGCTCATCGAGTTCGCCTTCGCCTCGAGTGGGTTGCACTCGCTCGCGCGCGTGTCGATGCCGGTACGCCCCGGCGAGGCCCACCTCATCGCTGAAGCCCTCACCCGGAGTGACGGCCACATGCTGAAGGGTTCGAACGTCACCGACGCGGAACTCGACGAGACGCGCCGACTGCTGGGCGAGAGTGGCGAGGGCGTCGTCTTCATCGTCGGACGCCCGAATTTCGCGGAAGACGCGGGCGTCATGGAGCGCGCGATTCGAATTCTCGCGGAGACGTTCACGTCGGCGACGTTCCTGCCGGCACTACGTCGCGCGAACGTCATGGGCGCGCTCGACATGGGCCTTGGTCCACGACTTCGTGCGGGCCGCGGGTACGCGAGCGACGACGGTCGAAGTACCCTCGAACAACTCGACGCCCTTCGAAGTGGCGAACAGAAGGCGGTCCTGCTGCTGGGCTGTCTGCTCGGCAACGTCCTTGACGTCGAAGGCGCGAGCGCCGCGCTCGACGCCGCCGGGGTCGTCGTCGTCTCGGGTCACGGCGGCAAGACCCTCAGCTACGCCGACGTCGTGCTGCCCGCCGCGGTACAGCACGAGCGCCACGGCACGGTCACCAACATCGAAGGTCGCGTCACGGCCGTGACCGCGAAGATCGTCGCGCCCGGCTCGGCCTGGTCCGACGTCGCGATCGCGAGTGAACTGGCCGAAGAGTGCGGCCAGAGTCTCGGACTTTCCTCAGAGATGCAGTGCGCCAAAGTCATCGAAGAGACGGTCGGCTATCCGGCCCTCAGCGTCTTGAACGACGTCTCCGACGAAGGCGCCGTCGTTGGTCGCGCGTCGTCGCGCGTCGAGCGTCGACCGCTCGACCCGATGGCCTTTCCCGGTATCCGTTCGACGAACACGGCCGGGCTCGCGGAGTTCTCCGGGGCCATCGAGGAAGAGAGCGTCGTCGCGTCGGCGGCACCGAGCAGTGCCACGCTGTCCGAGATCTCGGCGGGCCGCGGCGTCGACGTTCCCGCGTACGACGCCTACTCGTTGGTGCTCAACGTCTCTCGTCGTCTCTACGACCACGGTGTCGCGGTGCAGGGTTCGCCCGCGCTCGCGAACCTCGTCGCCAGGTCGACCGCGCACCTCAACCACTTCGACCTCGACCGACTCGGTCTGGCGACCGGCGACGACGTGGAAGTCTCCAGTCCGACGGTGACCTTGAATCTGCCCGTCGCCCTGAGTGACGACACGCCGCGTGGGACGATCAACGTGGCCTTCGCCTCACTGGACGAAAAGGGCGAGGACGTCGCGTCACGCACCCTCGTCGACCCCACGAGTGCCATCACGCAAGTTCGCCTGGAGACCGAGTGAACGCGCTCGCGACCGTCGATCCGCTCTTCGTCCACGGCGTGGACGGTTGGGGCGTCGTGCTCGTCATCGTCGTCATCAAGATGCTCGTGGGCTTCGGTGCCCTCATGGGGTCCGTGACCCTCATGATCTGGTTCGAGCGCAAGGCGATCTCGGACATGCAGAGCCGCATCGGACCGCAACGCTGGGGACCCTTTGGCATCCTGCAGACGTTGGCCGACGGGATCAAGCTGTTCTTCAAGGAAGACCTGATCCCGGCCGAGGCCGACAAGTTCGTCTTCAAGCTCGCGCCCTACCTGGCGCTGGTGCCCGCGATCATCACCTTCGCGATCGTGCCCGTGGGCGGGACCTTGCACATCGCCGGTCACGTCGTGATGCTCCAGATCGCCAACCCGCCGATGGGCATCCTGCTCCTGCTCGCGATGTCAGGCATCTCCGTCTACGGCGTCATGCTCGCGGGCTGGGCGTCGGGCTCGAAGTACCCGTTGATGTCGTCGGTCCGCGCCAGCGCGCAGATGATCAGCTACGAGGCGGCGCTCGGCATCACCATCGTCACCGTCGTGCTGGTGACGGGGTCGCTCTCCACCCACGACATCGTCACCTCCCAGGGACACTGGATCTGGCATTGGAACGTCATTCGCCTTGGCGTCGTCCCCTTCATCATCTTCTGGATGGCCATCACCGCCGAGCTCGGACGACCACCCTTCGACGTCGTCGAAGCGGACAGCGAGCTCGTCGGGGGCTTCAACACCGAGTACTCATCCATTCGTTTCGCGCTGTTCTACATGGCGGAGTTCATGAACACGATCACGATGTCGGCGATCATCGTGACGCTCTTCTTCGGGGGACCGGCGGGCTGGGTCCCGCCCGTCTCGCACCTGCGCTGGGTCTTCCCGATCGTCTGGTTCGTCGTGAAGACGACCATCTTCTGCTTCTGTTACATCTGGTTCCGTGCGGCCCTGCCGCGCTTTCGCTACGACCAGGTCATGGACCTCGGCTGGAAGCGCCTCATCCCGCTCAGTCTCGGGTGGATGCTCATCGTCGCGGGCTTCCTCCTTCGTCCGGCCTACGGTTTCATCATGGCCGCGATGGTGATGCTGGCGTCGATCGTGTTGGGACGGGCCTTCGTCCTCGGCCAGACCCGAGAGATCGGCAGCGACGCCATCCTTCCTATCGTCGGCCAACGACCACTGCCTCCCGAGGTACTGCGGTCGTGGAGTGAGCGAGAGGAGGAGTAATGGCGGGACCTCTTGATTTCTTCGGTGGCTTCAAGCTCACCTTCCAGCACCTGGCTCGTCCTCCGGTCACGGTCAGTTACCCCGAGGCGAAGCGCCCGAAGCAGCCGCGCCAGCACGGTCGTCACGTCCTCAATCGCTACGAGGACGGCATGGAGAAGTGCATCGGCTGCGAGCTCTGCGCCGGCGCCTGTCCCGTGAACTGCATCTACGTGCGTGGTCTCGACAATCCGCCCGATCACCCGGTCAGCCCCGGCGAGCGCTACGGCTACGTCTACGAGATCAACTACTTGCGCTGCATCCACTGTGACCTCTGCGTGGAGGCCTGTCCGACCCAAGCCATCACCGAGACCAAGATGTTCGAGTTCTCCTTCACCAACCGCGCGGACGCTATCTACACCAAGGCCGAACTCGTCGTCGACGACCAGGGGTTCCCGAAGCACCTGCCCTGGGAAGACTGGCGCGAGGGCGAGGCCGAGATGACCGGTGGCTGGATGCGCGCCACCTCTCCTTCGGGCGACGCCTCCTACGAAGGCGTCGCGCAGTGGACCGGCGACCTCGGTAACGGGGTGCGCGCGCCCGAAGCGGGACAGTCAACCAATCGCGACGATGAAGCCACCGGGTCGAAGCAACTTCGCCGCGCGTTCTTCCGTCACCTCCAGCCCGTGGACGTCAACGAGGACCAGCGCGGTGTCCAGGGGATGCTGACGATGGCACGAGCGAAGATGCCCAAGCGCTTCGGGGGGACTCGCTGATGGTGGCCGTGACCTACGCCGTACCGGCGATCCTGGTCTTCGTCACGGCGGCGCTCTTGATTCTCGTCGGCGCCGTGGGCGTCATCTCGGTGAAGAATCCCGTCCACGCCGCGATCTGTCTCATCATGACCCTCTTCGGCGTCGCCATCGCCTTCGTCGCCCAGTCGGCGGACTTCTTGGCCGCGGTGCAGATCATCGTCTACGCGGGAGCCATCGTCGTCCTCTTCCTCTTCGTCATCATGTTCCTCGGCGTCGACCGCAACATGCACGTGAGCGTCGAGCCGCTCGTCGGTCAACGCGCCTTCGCCGCGGCGGGTGTCGTCATCACCGTCGCGGGCCTCATCACCTTGATGGCGACCTCGCACTGGGTGACGGGCGCGACGTCGGTGTCGGGGAAGCTCGCGACCGGCAGCGGCAACGTGAAACAGCTCGGGACCGCCGTCTTCACGACGTACCTCTTCGCCTTCGAGGCCACCGCCGCGCTGTTGATCATCGCCGTCGTCGGTGCCGTGTTGCTCGCGCGCCGCGAGCGCGCGACGTCCGAAGAGGAGGTGAACGCGTGAACGTTCCCGCCGCGTGGTACCTCGTCCTCGCCGCTTTACTGTTCGGCATCGGCGCCTTCGGTCTGCTCACGCGCCGCAGCGCCCTCATCATGTTCATGTGCGTGGAGTTGATGCTGAACGCGGTGAACCTCACCTTCGTGACGTTCTCGCGGACGCTCTCGGACATCTCGGGCCAGGCCAGCGTCTTCTTCGTCATGGTCGTCGCCGCGGCGGAAGTGACCGTGGGCCTCGGCATCGTGGTCGCGGTCTTTCGACGACGCTCGTCGACGTCCGTCGACGAACTCTCTGAGCTGAAGGGCTGAGATGGCGCAGGTCGCAACACTGATTCTCTTGCTGCCTCTCGTGGGCTTCCTCGCGGTACTCATGAACGGCGCGGGCCTCAAAGAGCGCTACGTGGGCATCATCGCGACGGGTGCCGTGGCGCTGAGCTTCGTCTTGAGCGTCGTCGTGTTCATCCTCCTCTTGCACCACTCGAACCGCGAAGTGACGGTCCGCCTCTTCAATTGGATCCCGGTGGGCACGTTGCACGTGCCGGCGGCGCTGCTGGTCGACCCGCTCTCGATCACGATGTGTCTCTTCGTCACGGGGATCTCGGCGCTGATCCACCTCTACTCCATTGGCTACATGCACGGAGAGAAGGATTTTCGCAAGTTCTTCTTGTACCTCAACCTCTTCGTCTTCTCCATGCTCGTCCTCGTGCTCGCGAACAACCTCGTGCTCACCTTCGTGGGCTGGGAGGGCGTCGGGGTCTGCTCCTACTGGCTCGTGAGCTACTACTTCACCAAGGACTCGGCGGCCTCCGCCGGGAAGAAGGCCTTCCTCTACAACCGTGTCGGCGACGTCGGTCTCCTTCTCGCGATGTTCTTGATCTTCGGTCACGCGCACACGTTGACCTACCTCAACGTGTTTCACGTCGCGGGCACGTTCTCGCCGACGGTAGCGACGCTGACCGTGTTGGCGCTGCTGCTCGCCGCGACCGGCAAGAGTGCGCAGATCCCGCTCTTCAACTGGTTGCCCGACGCCATGGAAGGTCCGACCCCGGTGTCGGCACTGATCCACGCCGCGACCATGGTGACCGCCGGCGTGTACCTACTCCTGCGCATGTCGCCAGTCCTCACGATGTCACCCGACGGGCGCGCGACGATCGCCATCATCGGCGGCGCCACCGCCTTCGTGGCCGCGACCATCGCCACCGCGCAGAAGGACATCAAGAAGGTGCTCGCCTTTTCGACGGTCTCGCAGATCGGCTACATGGTCTTGGCTGTGGGCGTCGGCGCCTACTCGGCCGCCATCTTCTTGATGGTGGCCCACGCCTTCTACAAGGCGCTGTTGTTCCTCGGTGCCGGTTCGGTGATCCACTCGCTCAACGGCGAGCAGGACCTTCGAAAGATGGGTGGACTGCAGAAGTATCTGCCACTCACGTTCCCGGCGTTCCTCGTCGCGTGGCTCTCCATCTCGGGCATTCCGCCCTTCTCCGGTTTCTTCGCCAAGGGCGACGTCCTCACCAAGGTCTACGAACACAACAAGCCGCTCTGGGTGCTCGGCGTCTTGACGGCGATCCTCACCGCGTACTACATGAGCCGTCTCTTCGTCCTGACGTTTCGCGGGACCGAGCGCTTTCGCGAGGTAACGAAGGGCCACGATCCCCATGAGTCGCCGTGGGTGATGACGCTGCCCCTCGTCGTGCTCGCCGTCCTCTCGGTGCTCGGCGGACTGCTCAATCTTCCCTGGGCGCACTCGAGTTCACTCGCGGGCTTCCTCGATCCGACGTTCGGTTTCGTACCGGCGGTCGCGTCGTCGAGCACGGTGGCCCAGTGGGGTCTCGCACTCGTCGACGTGGTCGCGGCCGTCCTCGGACTCCTGGCGGCCTTCTCCATCTGGCGCGGGGTCTCGGAGTCGCCGCGCTTTGAGTCGTCGTTCTTCGAGCACGTCTGGCACTGGGACGACTTCTACGACGACGTCATCGGTCGTCCGCTCACGCGCGCCGCGCAGTACAGCGACGACGTGATCGAACCCAAGGTGCTCGACGGCGCGGTGACGGGCGTCGCGGTCGCCACGCGGCGCAGCGCCGAGGGACTGCGCAAGGTCCAGTCGGGCTTCGTGCGTCAGTACGCGCTCGCGATGGTGCTCGGTGTCGCCGTGATCATCGTCTATCTCGTGGCAAGGGTTCACTAACGATGCATTCGTCGATCTATCTCCTCTTGCTCATCGTCGTGCCCCTCGCCGGGGCGCTCGGTGCCGCCCTCGTACGAAAGATCGAGGGCATGGCCTACGCGGTCGCCGTCGGGACCGCGGTCGTCGAGATGGCCTTGGCCCTCATCGTCGCCTTCCTCTACAACCCGCACGTGAAGAACGCGCAGACCTTCGACTTCGCCACGCGCCACGTGGTCTCCGCGCCCTTCGGCCTCGCCTACGACGTCGCCGTCGACGGCATCTCGCTGCTGATGGTCGTGTTGACGGCCTTGGTGTTGCTGCTGGCACTCCTCGGCTCGCGCGACAAGCGCCGCGAAGCGGCCTTCGTCGGTTGGCTCCTGGCGTTGACGTCGTTCACGATGGCGAGCTTCCTCAGCCACGACGTCCTCGAGTTCTTCATCTTCTTCGAGTTGACCCTCGTACCGAGCTACTTCATCATCGCCGGCTGGGGTGGGGCGCAGCGCGCGAAGGCCGCGCTCAAGTTCTTCATCTACACCTTCACCGGTTCCGCGTTCCTGCTCGTCGGCATCTTGTACCTGGGCTTCTCGTACCAGCACCAGACGGGCAACACGGCGCTGACCTTCTCCTACAGCACGCTCACGACGGTGCACATGACCCATGGCACGGCCGTGTGGCTCTTTATCGCCTTCGCGATCGCCTTCGCCGTCAAGTCGCCGATCTGGCCCTTTCACACGTGGTCGCCGATCACGTACGCGGAGGCACCGACCGGAGGCTCGATCGAGCTCTCGGCACTGCTCGCGAAGCTCGGATCGTACGGTTTGCTGCGCTTCGCCGTCGGCCTCTTTCCCCTGGCGCTGCCGACCATGCGCCCCATCGTCTTGACCTTGGCCGTCATCGGCATCCTGTACGGCTCACTCATCGCGTGCGCGACGCCCGACCTCAAGCGACTCGTGGCGTACTCGTCGGTGGCCCAGTTGGGCTTCATCACGCTCGGCGTCATGACGGGATCGAAGATCGCCATGGTGGGCGCCGTGTTGTTGATGTTCAACCACGGCGTCATCACGATTGGTTTCTTCCTCATCATCGGTTTCATCGAACAACGACGTGGTTCGTACCAGATCAAGGACTTGACGGGCCTCCAAGGACCCGCGCCCGTGATGGCGGCGCTGTTCACGATCGTGATGATGGCCTCAATCGGCCTGCCGGGACTGTCGGGCTTCGTGAGCGAGTACTTGATCCTGATCGGCACCTTCGGCACGCACGTCTGGTGGGGCGCCGTCGCCACGACCGGTGTCCTCGCCGCTGCCGCGTACCTGCTCTGGGCCTACCAGCGCGTCTTTCACGGTCGCGCCGAAGGCGCCAACGCGTCGATCACTGACCTGAACGCCAAAGAGCGTTGGGTCCTCGTGCCCGTCGTCGTCTTGATCCTCGCGCTCGGTGTCTTTCCCAAGCCCGTCCTCGATCGGATCTCGCCCTCCGTGCAACAGCTGATCCATCACGTCGCGCCCGCGGGAGTGAACAAGTGAACCTCCTCGCGGCCACCACGCTCGTCGTGCCGAGCATCCACTACTTGGCGCTGCTGCCCGTCCTGACCTTCTTCGGGGCGTCGCTGGCGCTGCTGCTCATGAGTGCGCTCGTGAACACGAAGGTCACCATCAACTGGGCGACGGGTGTCACGGTCGCGACCGCGATCGCGACGTTGGTCTACGCGTTCTTCCAGTGGTCGTACGTCGCGCACCACGGCTCGACGACCACCGTCGCGCACGCCATCGTCCTCGACGGCTTCTCCGTCGTCGGTAACGTCGTCATCGCCGTGAGTCTGCTGCTCTCGGCCCTCGTCGCGCACGACTGGGCGAAGCGCGAACGCGTCGCGGGCGCGGACTTTCACATCCTCGCGCTCGCGTCGAGCGCGGGCGCGCTCTTGATGGTCCAAGCCAACGACCTGATCGTCATCTTCCTCGGTCTCGAGATCCTCTCCATTGGTCTCTACGTGTTGGTGGGCTTCGACCGTCACCGCGCCACGTCGGCCGAAGCGTCGCTGAAGTACTTCCTCCTCGGCGGCTTCGCCTCGGCGATCTTCATCTACGGCGCGGCGTTGGTCTACGGCGCCACGGGTTCGACGAACCTGTCGTCGATCTCGTACTTCCTCGGTGCCAACGTCGTCCTTCGTCCCGGTCTCCTCTACGCCGGGGGAGCGTTGCTCCTCATCGGCTTCGCCTTCAAGGTCGCGGCCGTGCCCTTTCACGCGTGGTCGCCCGACGTGTACGAGGGCGCGCCCACGCCGGTCACCGGCGTCATGGCCTCCATCGTCAAGGTGGGCGCCTTCGCGGCACTGCTCAGGGTCCTCATCTCCGCCCTTGGCACCCAGCTCGACACCTGGCGGCCGATCCTCTTCGTCCTGATCGTCCTCACCTGCGTCGTCGGGGCCAGCGTCGCGTTGGTACAGCGCAACGTCAAACGACTGCTCGCGTACTCCTCGATCAACCAGGCCGGCTTCATGTTGCTCGGTGTCTGGTCGGGGAGCGCCCGTGGCGTCGCCTCGACGCTCTTCTACGTGTTGACCTACGCGCCGGTTGTCGTGGCGACCTTCGCGATCGTGACGCTCATCGGCGGCACGGGTGACGACCTTCACTCGATCGACCACTACCGCGGCTTGGCTCGACGCCAACCCTGGCTGGGTGGCGCGTTGGCCGTGCTGTTGTTGAGCCAACTCGGCGCGCCGCTCACCGTCGGCTTCTACGCCAAGTACTCGGTGCTCGCCGCGACCATCGATTCCGGCGGTGCCGCGCTCGCGCTGGTCGCGATCCTGTCGGCCGCCATCGCGGCCTTCTTCTACCTTCGCTGGACCCTCACCCTCTACGCCGACGACGACGTCGAGGGCACGCGCGTGCACGTGCCGCTCTTCACCGGCAAGGTCATCGCGGTGGGCGTCATCGCGGCGGTCCTCTTCGGTGTCTGGCCCGGGCCGCTCGCGACCTGGTGCCAGCACGCCACGATGCTCTTCCTGCCGTGAACCGCGTCGCGATCGCTACGTGTCTCGGGGCCCAGGACCCCGACAATCCGTTCCTCATGGACGCGCTCACCGAGGTGGGTGTGCACGCCGACGTCGCCGTCTGGGACGACCCGTCGGTCATGTGGGACCGCTACGACCTCGTGGTCCTTCGCTCGACCTGGGACTACTCGCGGCGTCGCAGTGAGTTCCTCGCCTGGGCGAAGGGCGTCAAGCACCTCGCCAACCCGTACGGGGTGGTCGAGTACTCGACCGACAAGCACTACTTGGCTGACCTCGAGGCCCATGGTCTGAAGATCATCCCGTCTCACTTCTGCAACGTAGGAAAGAAACCGCGCTTCTTCGATCACGACTTCGTCGTGAAGCCCTGCGTCGGAGCGGGATCGATGGACGCCGCGCGCTACCGCGCCGACGAACACGACGCCGCGCTGGCCCACGTGAAGGCCCTACACGCCGCGGGCCGCGACGTCATCATCCAGCCCTACATCGACTCCGTGGACTCCATCGGTGAGCGTGCGCTGATCTTCATTGACGGCGTGTACTCCCACGCACTCAGTAAGGGTCCGATGTTGAACGTCAAGGAACTCGACCGCAGCCAACTCTTTCGCCGCGACCAGATGTCAGAGATCGATGGAGAACCCGACGCCATTCACTACGCCGAGACGGTACTCAACGCGAAGGGATTCAATCACCTTCTCTACGCGCGCGTCGACCTCGTGATGATCGACGACCATTGGGCCATCATGGAGCTCGAACTCGTCGAACCTTCTCTCTTCTTCACCTTTGAAGAGAGCGCGGCGACGTTACTTGCGCAAGCCATCGCGAAGCGTGTTCACTGATTCGAGGCCGAGTTCCTATCCTTGATTTCAACTTCGGTGAGTCGCCGTAATAGGGGCGGCATGCAGCAAGTAGGTCCCGAGGGGATCAAATTGCTTAGCGCGAAGCCGCTTTGTCTACTTCCCTGGCAGCGGCAAGTACTTCTTCGGGGACAATCGTGGCCGGGCGATTGGACGGGTCGTTGACGAGGAACCTCCCGAGGACCGGTAACTCCGTAAGGTTCTCGGCGCGCAGGATCGCCGCCACGACCGGCACGAAACTTTCAGCTGCCGGATAGACGACGTGGCGTGGCAACCAGGTTGGTTGATACTTCGAGTTGAACGACCACAGTGACTCGATCGGCAAGATGCCCGAGAGTCGTTTTAGGGCCCAACGTTCCACGCGCGTGAAGGTTCCTTCGCCACGTTCACCTTCAAGTACCGAGCGGAAGGCCGCGAAGTTGAGGCTGAGGCCCTGCGCTCCTTGTTCACGAAGGTGCTCGATCGTCGAGCACAACGCGTAGTCGACCAGACCATTGGGGTGCTCGCCGGGGTCGCGTCGCATGAGGTCGAGCGAGTAGCCGTGAATTGCCGGCGACGGAACGAACTGACAGACGGCAACGGGCTTGCCGTTCGGATCGTAGACGACGGTGAGCAAAAGGCCCTTGTCCTTCGGGTCGAAGAGTCGACCGAGCATCATCGAGAAGCCCCGTTCGCCGCCGCCGCGACGCAGCATCGAGATGAGCTCGACGATCTCCGAGACCCTCGAAGGTTCGATCTTCGCGGGGTCGAAGAACTCGACGGTGTAACCGTGACGAACGAGACGGGTGCAGGCTTGACGAAGACCCTTCATCTTCTGACCCGCGAGGGTGAAGTGCTGGCAGTCCACGATGGCCTCGTCACCGATGTAGAGGTAGTGCATCCCGGCGGCGTGATAGATCGGCAGCCACTCTTCTCCGGCGGCGATGATGCCAATAGTCCAGCCACGAGATTCAGCGAAGTCACGAAAGGCGCTCAGCACTTCGGTGCGCTCGGCCTTCGGTCCGATCGGATCGGGCGAGATGAGGGCCACGCCACCGTAGACGGCGTAGGCGACGAGTGAGTCTCGGAACAAGAAGAACTGCTTGTCGTCACGCAGGGCGAAGTAGTCGAGCGTCCCACGGCCGTGACGTCGCACGATGTCCCTCGCGCGAAGGTCCGCGAGGCGACGCTCGGTGGAACCGGCGGAGGAGGAGAGTCGTCGATCGACGACAGGACGGGTGAGGAAGTAGAGAGCTGACACGACGAGAGAGATGCCGATGGCGAGCAGTGTGGGCGTCACGAAATCGCCAACGCGGTCGGGCAACTTGATGTCGGTCTGTCCTGCGAGTCGCTCGATACACGCCATGACGATGACGGCGAGTTTTGGAAGGTGGTGATGGCGTCCCGTGGCTTCGATGCCGAGCGTCGAGCCCGCCACCGCGACGAATCCGACGAGACCGAGTCTCGGCAAGGCGTTGGCGGCGCTCGACCGATCCGTGGTGGCGCCAAAGAATCGACGTTGCACGACCAAGAGGAGCAAGATGCCGGCCGCGATCAAGAGTGACACGATCGTGCCGCCGCGAAGAGCGTGCGCGACGATCGTGATCGCGAGTAACGAGACCGAGAGGAACCACGACCGACGCTGGCCGCGACGAAGTCCCCGAGCCAACATGATCATCGCGATCCCGGCGACGGCCGTGAGGGCGGCCGCCTCCTTCGCGACTTCGAGTGGCAGGAATGACAACACCAGGTGCAAGTGACTGCGTAGCGGACGCACGGTTGTCACCGCGACGTTGACCAGTCCGTCGAGAAAGATGAGATACGCGGCGAGTCGGCGGATCACCCGCTGGCGGCGTTGATCTCGTAGCCGTTCGACGCTGACCGGGAAGGGACTACCGCTGGGCCAGGAGGCGACCGTCGTCGTCGCCGTCGAGGGCGCGGGCTGCGTGGCGGTTCCCGCCACCAGGCGTTCGAGGAGCGAACCGCGCCGTCGCGGCGATTCGCCCGCGAAGAGGCGGACTTGAACCGTGCTCGCCGCTTCGATCTCGACGACGCCGAGCCGATCGAAGGAGCTGAACACCGGCGGAAGCCCGAAACGACCGTGCCGCTCCGCGAGTACCGTCCTCGACGGCCCGGGCGTCGCGCAGACACCGTGGTCGAGAAAGGCCAAGGCCGGTCGCGGCGCGCCGCCGACGATCGCCCCCGCGCCGCCACGCTCGGTCACTCGGCGAGCGAACTCGAGTGCGCTCACGTCGCCCACTTTGGTCGTCATAAGCGGATCGCTCAGGGTGTCGCTGTGGTCGCCGTGATCTCCGCGGGCGCTGCGGTCGAAGCGCCGTCGCACGACGCGTCCAGCGACGGCCGCGATCGACGTCTCGATGAGCGCGATGAGGACCAGCTCGAAGAACAAGTTGCTCCAGAACGTCGTCGAGTGCATGAGGTGCAAGCTGTAGTGGTGGTCGGTGAAATGTCCGATGACCGCCCGACCGACGGCCCAGAGATCGAGCACGGCGAGCGCGATGATCGGGAACCAGACCCACGCGCCGAGACGTCGGTACAGCACCCTCGACGACACGAATCGCTCCAACGCCTGAGGGTCTTCGAGTCGGTCGGCGTCCGAGCAGTCGACGCGGTCGACGGGCGTCACGTCGAGGTCGTAGGTACCGGCCGCGACGGCGAGGTCGCGCACGCCGTTGGCCGTCGCGACGTGCAGCATCAGGTCGCTCGCGACGACGGCCCCGAGTTCGAGGAGCAACGCTTGCGCGCGGACGTTGTCGAGCAGCTCGTGGTCGTCACAGCCCGGCAGCACGAAGAGCCGGTGGGTGGGATTCGCGCAGAACGCCTCGAACTCGCGGCGCACTTCGGGCAGTGCCATCAGCGTCGCGTCGATGAACTTCGCCAGATCCGAGGTCGAATCGGGGTGAAAAAGGTTGCCGGCGATCACGACGACCGCCGGGTCGTCGATGTCGCCCAGGAGGTTCAGAAACTCATTGACGGGTCGGCTGCTGACGTCCGTCGTGGGAGACAGTGAGAGGTCGCTGACCACGTAAACGTGATGACCGTAGGGAATCGGAATGGTACGTCGTTCAGTCCCTGCCACGAGGTCTAGTCTCGCAGACATCACCTGTGGCCCACGCCGCGAGACCCAAAACTCCTATGACTCCTGAAAGCCCTCACGACAACTGGCACTGGCGCGAGACGCCTCTCACCCCCGGTCGGGCGGTGATATTCGATATAGACGGTGTGCTGGCCGACGCCGCTGGACGTCAGCGCTACCTCGACTGGGGGGACTGGCGTAGCTTCTTCGACGCCGTCGGTGATGACCCCATCATCGAGGAGATCGAGCGACTCCTCGAGCTGCTCGACTCGACGCTGGCGGTCATCCTCGTGACGGGCCGACCACGAAGGGTCCAAGCCCCGACGGTGGCGTGGCTCGAGCACTACAAGCTTCGCTGGGATCTCCTCGTCATGCGCGAGTACGGCGACTACTCGGGCGTCGACCGCTTCAAGCGCGAGACGCTGCACGAACTGATTACCGACGGCTTCGACGTGCGACTCGCGCTCGATGACGACCCGAAGTACCACGCAATGTACGTCAGCGAGGGCGTGCCGTGCATCTACATCCACTCGGGTTACTACCTCTAGTCGCTGCCCCTACGTCGAACGATCAGTTCGACGTAGGGGCAGCCATGAAGATCAGGCGAGGTCGAACCGGTCGAGGTTCATGACCTTGACCCACGCAGCCACGAAGTCGCGCTCGAACTTCTGCTGCGAGTCCTCGGTCGCGTAGACCTCGGCGATCGCGCGAAGCTGCGCGTTCGATCCGAAGACGAGGTCCGCGCGACTCGCGAGCCACTTGAGTCCGCCGGTCTCGCGGTCGCGTCCTTCGAAGAAGTCCTCGGCGGGCGACATCGACTTCCACTCGGTGTGCATGTCGAGCAGGTTCACGAAGAAGTCGTTGGTCAACGTCCCGGGTCGATTGGTGAACACGCCGAGTTCGGACGACTGGAAGTTCGCGTCCAGTGCGCGAAGTCCTCCGACGAGCACCGTCATCTCGGGAGCGGTCAAAGTCAACAGACGGGCCTTCTCCAGCAACAGGTCCTCGGCGGATCGATGTTGGTCGTGTCCGACGTAGTTGCGGAACCCGTCCGTCGTGGGTTCGAGTACGGCGAAGGCTTCGACGTCGGTGTGCTCCTGGTCGGCGTCCGTGCGCCCGGGGAAGAAGGGGACTTCTAGCTCGCGCCCCGCGATCTTCGCGGCCTGTTCAATGGCCGCGCTGCCGCCGAGCACGATGAGGTCCGCCAGTGAGACCGAGACGCCGCCCGCGTGCGCGTCGTTGAAGGTCTTCTGGATCCCTTCGAGCGTGCGCAACACGTTCGCGAGCTCGGCGGGATCGTTGACGGCCCAGTCCTTTTGCGGCGCGAGTCGAATTCGTCCGCCGTTGGCGCCGCCACGCTTGTCGGTGCCGCGAAACGTCGACGCCGAAGCCCAGGCGGTTGAGACCAACTGCGCAATGGACAGGCCTGACGCGAGCAGTGCCGCTTTGAGTTCCGCGATCTCACGGTCGCCAACCAAGGCGTGCGTGGCGTCGGGGACTGGGTCCTGCCACAACTGAGGCTCGGCGGGCACCCACGGACCGAGGTAACGCGAACGCGGCCCCATGTCGCGGTGGGTCAACTTGAACCACGCCTTCGCGAACGCGTCGGCGAACTCCTGGGGATTCTCGTGGAATCGCCTCGAGATCACCTCGTAGGCCGGGTCGACGCGCAGCGCGAGGTCGGTCGTCAGCATCGTGGGCGCGTGCTTCTTCGACGCGTCCTGCGGGTCCGGCACGGTGTTCGCCCCGCCGCCGTCCTTGGGCCTCCACTGGGACGCGCCGGCCGGACTCTTGAAGAGCTCCCACTCGAATCCGAAGAGGATGTCGAAGAAGGAGTTGTCCCACGTGACGGGGGTATCGGTCCAGATGCCCTCGAGGCCACTGCCGATCGCGTCATCGCCCGAGCCCGTGCCGTAGCTGCTCTTCCAGCCGAGACCCTGGTCCTCGATGCCCGCCGCCTCAGGTTCGCGCCCGACGTAGGGGAGGGGATCGGCGGCGCCGTGGGTCTTGCCGAAAGTGTGGCCGCCGGCGATCAGCGCGACCGTCTCCACGTCGTCCATCGCCATTCGCTTGAAGGTCTCTCGGATGTCAATCGCGGCGCGAAGGGGGTCGGGGTTGCCGTTGGGACCTTCGGGGTTCACGTAGATGAGGCCCATCTGCACGGCACCAAGCGGGTCAGCCAGTTCGCGGTCGCCGCTGTAGCGCTCGTCACCGAGCCAGGTGGTCTCGGGTCCCCAGTTGACGTCGTCCTCTGGCTCCCAGATGTCGACGCGTCCGCCGGCGAAACCAAAGGTCTTGAAGCCCATGGACTCGAGGGCACAGTTCCCGGTGAAGACGAACAGGTCCGCCCACGAGATCTTCTGTCCGTACTTCTCCTTTATGGGCCAGAGCAGTCGGCGCGCCTTGTCGAGGTTGACGTTGTCGGGCCACGAGTTGAGCGGCGCGAATCGCTGCGCGCCCGAACCGGCGCCGCCGCGGCCGTCGCTGACGCGATACGTGCCCGCACTGTGCCACGCCATACGGATGAACAGTGGTCCGTAGTGACCAAAGTCGGCCGGCCACCACGGTTGAGAGTCGGTCATGAGTGCCATGACGTCCTTCTTCAGGGCCCCGAGGTCGAGCGACTTGAACTCCTCCGCGTAGTTGAAATCCTCGCCCAAGGGGTTGGCTGCGGGCGAGTTGCCGTTGAGGATCCTGAGGTTCAACTGATTCGGCCACCACTTCTCATTCGGAAGGCTTCCTCCCAACTGCGTGAACGTGCCGGCCATCGGGCACTGGCTCTCGCTGCTCTCGGAACCTTCTTGGATCGTTGGGTCAATGTCGGTCATGGGTACCGTCGCTTTCGGGTCTTGTTTGAGGGGATGGTTCTGTTCGGAGGGAAGTTCTGCGCGGGCTCCGGCGATCAACCGTACGCGACGCGACGCCGTTCGTCGTGAGTTCGTTCGCTTGGCACTGAGGGCAGCGACCCCAGTACGCGACGTCGGCTTCATCGATCTCGTAGCCGTTGTCGTCCGACGCGGTGAGACACGGCGCCGCGCCAACGGCGCAGTCGACGTCGACGAGACGACCACAGTCGCGACAGATGAGGTGATGGTGGTTGTCGTCGACGCGGTCCTCGTAGCGGGCGGGCGATCCGACGGGCTGAATGCGGCGGATGAGGCCCTTCGCTACGAGGACGCCGAGGGCGTCGTAGACGGCTTGTCGAGAGATGGCGCCGATATCGGTACCGGCGACGATGGTCACGTCTTCGGCCGAGATGTGGGGCTGTGCGGACACCGCGCGCAGCACGGCCAGTCGCTGAGCTGTGACCTGGATGCCGTGTTCACGAAGCAACTCGGTCGGGGTGACGCTCACCACGCCAGACTACTTCCACATCTGGGATGAGTCCAGTTTCGTCTCGAGTGGGCCACGACGTGCCTGGTCTCGATCGGAGGAGGACGTCCGGCTCATATGGAGAGGTGGGCCGTCGTGAGACGGACGGACCGAAAGAGTCGCGATGACGTGAAGACGCCTTTGAGTGACGAGATCTCCTGAAGTGTCACGTCCGACGAGATGACGCACGTGACCCGGAACGGGGACGGTCCCGGGTTGTCGCACCGCAGCAGCCCGAACCGTCCATGGAGAGGAGGTCCTCCACTCGCGTTGTCATTCCACAGATCGATGAGAAACCTCGACACCTGACGTTGCGAGGTGGTGGTCTTCGAGACGGCGATGACCGCAGGGCACGACGAAATCTCGGACGTGGACGTGCAGAATATCGGCGACGAGTTGAGCGGCTCGCTGGCACGCGGGACCGTGGATCCGCGAACGATCCCCACGATGAGGACCACGAGGAGTGCGGCGAGAGCGACTCCAGTTCGTGTGGCTCTCAACGAGAGTTTGAGTCGATCGCGCACGGCGGACCTCCGCGAAAAGACGAATCTACGGCCGACCCTACACGGCGACCTCCGGCACGACACCGCTCCGTGAGGTGTTGACGCTCGCGCTACAGGTTCATCTCGAACACGTACTCTTCGGCGCCCCCGTTGTTTTCTTGAGCGCCCGTGCGGAGAAAGCCGACCTTCTCAAGTACCCGAATCGACGGCGAATTCTCGGGGGAAACGGCTGCGTAGACGATCTTCGACCCATTCTCGCGCGCCACGTTGATGAGGCCAGTAACGGCTTCAGACGCGTAGCCGTGGTTCCGATACTCAGGAAAGATCGTGTAGCCGACCTCGGCCCTCCCGACAGCTTCTGGAGGTCCGTGGAATCCGCAGTGTCCGATCACTTCGCCGCCTGCTTCGAGAACAATTGCGCGCACACCCCAGTCCTCGCCCGAAGGGGTGCTCTCGATGCTCTTGAGTTGGATCGTCAAAAAGGCCTCATTGACCGAATCAAGAAACGCGCTCGAAAAAGTGAATCCCTGCAGTTCCCCGGCCGCCTGGACGTCACCTTTGATCAAGGACGTGAGGACCTCCGCGCGAATCGGTACGAGCCGAAGTCTTGTGGTCTTGATCAATAGCGCGCACTTCCTTTGGCGAACATTTGGAGAATTTCGTCGTAGCCACACGACTTTAGACACTTTCACCCCGCCAATCGAATGGGGGCACACTGGCGACGTCGTGATGCGCGCGAGACTCGCGTGTAGGCACTTCGTATACTCCGGATACTTCGGGTCCGCGACTGCTCGACAATCTCCGTACCATGGCACTATCCACCTAATTTCATGGCCATGCGCCTCAAGGAGACCACTTCCATGAACTCAAATCTCAACGAACCCGTGCGCGTGGGCATCCTTTGGCGCGGTGATCGTTCCGACGACTCGCCAATGCCACCCGATGATCGAAAGCTCGCTCGACTCTTCGAAGCGTTCCACGAACTCAACGTCGTCGCCGTCCCGGTAGCGTTCGCCGACGACGAGATCGGCGACGTCCGAGAGGAAATCCTCGGTTGCGACGGCGTGTTGGTATGGGTGAATCCGATCCAGGACGGCGCCAACCGCTCCGCACTCGACGTCCTTCTTCGCGAAGCATCCGTGCAAGGCGTCTTCATCTCCGCTCACCCCGACACGATCTTGAAACTTGGGACGAAAGAAGTGATCTTTCGTACTCGCGAACTTGGTTGGGGGAGCGACACCGCACTCTACGGTTCGCTCGCGGACTTCAAGGAGCGCTTCCCAGTTCGTCTCGCCGCGCGAGGCCGACTCGTTGTCAAACAGGCGCGCGGTAATGGGGGCAACGGGGTGTGGAAGGTGGAGCTCGTCGACTCGGACCGCACGGTCAGCCCCAACGAGATCGTGCGAGTCCAAAGTGCGCAGTCGAGCGACGGCTCGTCGGCGCTGATCTCGCTTGGATCCTTCATGGACTCATGCGAAGAGTACTTTTCGTGGTCTGGTTGCCTCGTCGATCAGGAGTACCTGGATCGACTGTCGGAGGGAATGCTTCGTTGCTACTTCACTCACGATGAGGTCGTGGGTTTCGCACGTCAGTGGCCGAGAGGACTGTTGGACCAGGACCCTAATGAGGCGCCAGTCCCAGCACGATCTTCGGTGATGGAAGGTCCGGATGATCCCGCCTACAAGGCGCTGCGGACCAAAGCCGAACTCGAGTGGGTGCCGCAAATGATGAGCCTCCTCGGACTTGATCGCGAGTCGCTTCCCGTCGTCTGGGACGCCGACTTCCTCTACGGGCCAAAGGACGCCACGGGAAATGACACGTACGTCCTCTGCGAGATCAACGTGAGTGCCGTGTGGCCCTTCCCGCCCATGGCGTCAGAAAAGATTGCGCGTGCGGCGCTGCAACAAGTCTCGGCGGCGAAAGCGCAGAGAGCCGGGAAGTACCAACCTTTGACGTGAGCGTTCTCACGTCGCCAAGAGCAGCGTCGATACTTCAGTCGAGTCACCCGAGCGTTTCAGTCGACTAGTGGTTCATCATGTCGAATACCACGCGCGCCGCTTGACGCCCGGATCCAATGCTCGCGGGAATACCCACACCGTCGTAGGCGTTGCCAGCGAGCGCGACGGAGAACTTGGCACTGGCAGCACGAGCGCGCTGAACGCGAAGATCGTGCCCGGCCACGTACTGCGGGAGTCCCAGCGGCCAACGTTGCACGAGAGAGTGTGCGGGTTGACCGAAGTGGGGTAGGAGGACCTCGAGTTCCTTTCGCACGCGGTTCGTCAGCTCTTCGTCAGTTAATTCGGACCACCGAGCGTCATCACTTCTCCCGACGTGCGCTCGCAGCACGACGTCGCCTGCTCGTCGAAGTCGGGGCCATTTTCGATCGAGGAACGTAACGGCCGTCACCATCATGGAGCCTTCACCGGACCAGGAGGTCTTGAGCGGCACGAGGACGCCCGTTCCGTGTGGCGGCAGTGTGATCTCATCGTTCGTCACGGCAAAGGTGACCATGGCCGCTCCGGCACTTTCAATCTGACGAAGTTCATCGATGGCTGGATCGAGCGATCCGATCAGCGCGCCGACCACCGGCGCGGGCGTCGCGAGCACGACGGCGTTCGCGGGCGTCGTCGTCGTGTACGTGTCCACTTCCCAGGGATAGTCACCAACCGGCGTGCGGCGAAGCGCGTTCACGCTGACGCCGTGGCGTAGAACCACGCCACGATCGTGAAGTCGCGTGGCGAGTTCGAGGGGAAGTGACCCGACGCCGTCGTTCAGTGAATAGAAGATCGGGCCCGTCGTCTCTGGAGTACTCGGAGTCTCCGCAGTCGGTGAACGAAGCGCCTTCATGAGAGAGCCGCCCTTTTTCGCCGCGTCGAAGAGTGCGGGAAAGACGGACTTCGCCGAGAGTTGGTCGATGCGTCCCGCTTGGATGCCGCCGACCATGGGCTCGATGAGTTGGTAACTCAGTTCACGACCGAGTTTCGTGTGCACGATCTCGCCAATAGTCGCGTCGTCTTCGATGAACAGTCGCTTGGGTAGTAGAACGTCACGTCGTGCCGCGAGCCGCGCCTTCCACGTCAGTCCCTTGAAGTGAAGAATCGCTTGCAGGTCCGTCGGTACGCCGAGGACGAGGCCCTTTGGAAGTTCGTGCAACGCGCCGCGCGACCACAACCACGCGCCGCTCGCGTCCATTGCTTCGAGGTTGCCGTCAAGTCCCAACTCCTTGATCAGCTGGACGGCCTCTGGACGACGCGCCAGGAACCCGTCGGGGCCGAGATCGACCGTGCGTCCGGCGAAGTCGGTCGTGGCGAGCGATCCTCCAAAACGGTCGCTGGCTTCGATGACTTCGACGCGAGGGGTCGCGTCGTTCGGGCCTGCCTCACCACCCGAGAGTTCCCACGCCGCCGCGAGACCGCTGATCCCTCCGCCGACCACGACGACGGAGGCGCGACTCACGTACCGGCGGCCGTGGCGATCACGCCCGCGAGGACGCGCATGAACGCGGGATCGTCGTTCAGTGATTTCGTTCGAACGAGATTGAGTCCCACCTCACTCGCGACGCTCTGGGCTTCGATGTCGATGTCGAAGAGCACTTCCAGATGATCAGAGACGAAGCCGATGGGACACGACACGACGTCCGTGAAGCCCTTGGCGCGTTTGTCGCGCAGGGCCACCAAGATGTCGGGTCCGAGCCAAGGATCGGCCGTGCGCCCGGCGGACTGCCACGCTACGTCGGAAGACTGAACACCCGCGATCTCGGCGGCGAGGACGGCGCTCTCCTTCAGCTGTTCGGGGTAGGTGTCACCGAGCGTGACGACCTTCTCGGGAAGCGAATGCGCGCTGAAGATGACCTCGGTGCTCGCGTGACGAGACGCCGGTATCGTCGCCAGCGCGTCGTTGACGCGCTCGGCGATCAGGTTCAAGAATCCTGGCGCGTCGTACCAGGCACCGACCGCGATGAACTCGACGTCGTCGCCGAGCGTGGCTCGCGCGCGACTCATGTACTGCTCGGTGGACATCGACGAGGAGTGTGGCGCGAGCACGATGCCCACGACCTTCGTGAACCCTTCATCGCGAAACGACTGGGCCGCCTCTTCGAGGAGTGGTGGCTCGAACTTCGAACCGTAGCGAACGTCGAAGGCGCCCGGCGCTTCGGCGTCGAGCGCCGCGGCGATGCCGGCGACCTGGGCGGCGGTGCGCTCGGTGAGCGGTGACGTGCCGCCGATGGCGAGGTAGCGGCGGGTGAGATCGGCGAGAAGTTCTGGCGTCGGAGGAGAACCCCGTCGAATACGCGTGTAGAACGGCTCGATGCCCTCGGGCGACGACGGGGTGCCGTGGGCCATGACGAGAACCCCGGTCTTCATCGAACGCCCGCTCTTCCCTCGTCGTGCACGACGCGCACCACTGCCTCAAGGGCGCTCGGGTCCGTCGTCGGCAGGACCCCGTGTCCCAGGTTGAAGATATGACCTGGCTCGGTGCCCGCCTTCGCCAACACTTCGCGCGCCGCTTCAATCGCCAGTTCATCGCCACCGAGACAGCGCGCGGGATCGAGATTTCCCTGCACGGGTTTGTCGCCCACGCGTCGTCGACCTTCGTTGAGATCGACGTGCCAATCGATGCCGACGACGGAACTTCCGGCAGTGCTCATGAGACCCAGGAGTTCGCCCGTGCCCACACCGAAGAGAATCGTCGGGACGTCGAGGTCGGCGACGCCCTCGAGGACACGCTGCGTGGCGGGCAGCGCAAAGCGTGCGTACTCTTCGCGCGTCAGTGATCCGGCCCATGAGTCGAAGAGCTGTACGGCGCGTACACCGTGGTTGATCTGTGCGCGAAGAAAACTGATCGTGATCTCGACGAGCCGATCGAGCAGCTGATCGAAGAGCGCGGGTTCGGCGTGCATCATGGTCTTGATGACGGCGAACTCTCTCGTGGGCGCGCCCTCGACGAGATAGCTCGCCACGGTGAAGGGAGCGCCGGCGAAGCCAATGAGCGGCGTGTTGGACTCTTTGAGTTGTTCGACCACGAGGTCCACGGTTTTGGTGACGTGACGGACGTCCGCCTCGGTCAAATCACGAAGTCGCCCCAAATCGTCCTTGTTGGCGAATGGTTCGGCGATAACAGGACCACGACCAGGCACGACGTCGACCCCGAAGCCGATCGCGTGATAGGGGACGACAATGTCGGAAAAGAGGATGGCCGCGTCGACGCCGTAGCGGCGTACCGGCTGCATCGTGACTTCACACGCCAGTTCGGGATCGGCGATGGCCTGAAGAATCGAGCCCGTGGCGCGGAGTTGGCGGTACTCAGGGAGGGACCGACCGGCCTGGCGCATGAACCACACCGGCACGTGGTCAACGGCCTCGCCACGACAGGCCCGTAGGAAAACTGGCTCTTTCACGACGCTCCTTTAGCCTCCTCCAATCTAGGCGAGTACCTTCGTTCATTGGCTTGCGAAGGTCCCTCGCACTTCCTCTAGACTTGATTCTTCCCGATTTTGGGAATGGGAGAGAGGTCGTCAATGGCGCATGAGCGTGAGATAGCCGAGGAACAAGAGTTCCTCGATCTCGCCTTAAAGGCACTCGATCACATGCGCCAAGGCGCGCGCTCACTTCGTGACAGCGCGGCCGTGGCCAACATGCGCGGGGCCGGTGACCTCGTCGAACGCGACGTCGTCATGGGCACGGCCCTGCATCGTCTCGACCAGCTCGCTATTGGTGACCAGTCACTTTTCTTCGGTCGCATCGACTACCAAGCCAACGGCAACGGCGTCGGTGACACCTATCACGTCGGGCGTCTCGCGGTCTCCGACGAGGCGCTCAACCCGTTGGTGATCGACTGGCGTGCTCCCGTCGCCGAAGCCTTCTATCGCGCCACGGGCGTCGAGCCGCTCGGACTCTCACGTCGACGTCACGTCGCCATCCGCGCCAATGAAGTCTCCGGCGTCGAAGACGAGTACTTCGCCGACGCCAACGGTGAACTCGACCTACCCGACGACGAAGTTCGTTCCGCTACTGAAGAGGGCCTCGTCGACGGTGGCATGGCGCTCGGGGGACCGGGCGCGCTGCTCGCCGCACTCGGCCGTGCGCGCACGGGACGCATGGGCGACATCATCGCCACCATCCAAGGTGAGCAGGACCAGATCATTCGCAGTCCCTTGGCGGGTGTGTTGCTCGTCCAAGGTGGTCCCGGGACCGGCAAGACCGCCGTCGCGTTGCACCGCGCGGCGTATTTGCTCTTCACGCACCGCGCGACCCTCGAGCGCCAGGGCGTCCTCGTCGTCGGACCGAACCCGCTGTTCCTCAACTACATCGAGAACGTGTTGCCCTCGCTTGGCGAGTCGGGCGTCACGTTGTCGACGATCGCGGGGCTCGTCACGAACGTCGACGTCCGCGCGGTCGATCCCGAAGAAGTGGACCAGCTAAAGGGCGACCTGCGCATGGCGAAAGTCCTGGCGCGAGCCCTTCGTACCCGTGAGCGCGCACTGCGCGCCGACGTCGAAATCCCTGTCGGGCGCGCCATCGTCGTGTTGCGCGCGCGCTACACCGAAGAGGTCGTGGAGCGCGCGCGTCGGCGTCCGGGCAACCACAACCAACGCCGTTCGGCCGTGGGACGTGAACTCGCGACGCGTCTCGCGCACGAGTACCGCGACCGCTTCGTGCACGACGACTCCGAAGAGGTCAGGGCGACGGGCGAGTTGGCCGACGTGATCCGCAACACCCCCCAGTTCAAAGAGGCGTTGCAGAGGATCTGGCCACGCATCTCGGGCCAGGAGCTCCTGCACGACCTTCTCGGCGCGCCCGCGTTATTGAAGGCCGCCGGTAAGGGCGTCTTAAGCGACGACGAGATCGCGTTGCTGTACCGTCCGAGGTTCACGGCGGTGGAAGACATCGCCTGGACCAAAGCCGACGCCGCGTTGATCGACGAGGCGAGAGTCCTGGTGGGACCGCGCCGCCGCCCTCGACCGCTGCCCAAGGCCAACGATCCGGGCGTGCTCGACGGCGTCGACCTCGACGCCTATTCCGGTAACCACCGCGCGGCGGCGCTGCGCGAGGCACAACGACTCATCGTCGCCCAGTCCCAGGAGCTCGACGAAGCCGAATTCGTCACGTACGGGCACATCGTGGTCGACGAAGCACAGGACCTCTCGCCAATGGAACTTCGTGTCTTGAAGCGTCGCGATCTCACCGGTTCGATGACGATCGTCGGTGACATGGGCCAAGCGACGACCGCCTCGTCGTCAGCGTCATGGGACGTGCTGTTGGACGTCCTCGCGCCACGACGCGCGCCGTCGCGCGTCGATCTCACGGTGAGCTACCGGACACCCGAAGAGGTCCTCAATTTTGCAGCCGCGACGCTCTTGGCCGCGACCCCGGGCCTCGAGCCTCCTCGTCCCGTGCGACGCGCGGGCGCGCTGCCCATCGTGAGAGAAGTGAGCGAGCGCGAGTTCAAGGACGAGCTGGTCAGTCTCACGAAACAGGAGATTGACGCCGTCGCGCCAGGGCGTGTCGCGGTCATCGTGACGAGCAAACGAGTGGACGAAATCGTTTCACTTCTACGCGAAGGCGGACTCGAAGCAGTCGATCCGCGCGACCAAGAATCCAAGGGACTTTCGGCCGATCTCGTCGTGCTCGCGGCGGAGGGCGCGAACGGTCTCGAGTTCGACGCCGTCGTCGTTGTTGAGCCTGGTCAGATTGCGAATCGTGGCGCAGCAGGCGAGGGCGGCGTCACGCCTCGTGGCCTACGCACGCTCTACGTGGCGCTAACGCGTCCGACGAGGCGCCTCGCGATTGTCGCGTGCAACGAACTTCCCGCCACGCTCCGATAGGTGGAATCGTCCGAAGCGTCCCAGAGGGGTTCTGATTTCTACTAGAAATGTAGGCGTGAGTCAGGCAGTTTCCCCCAATAGCCTGGCGAAGCAAGAGAAGATTGTTCACGATCGGCCGCCGATGTTGGCGATTGGCGTGATGATTTGGCTCGGTTCCGAGCTGATGTTCTTCTCGGGACTCTTCGCCGCCCTGTTTACCATCCGAGCGCACCTCGCCGCGTGGCCGCCCGTCGGCACGCACCTCGACGTGTTGCAGTCGGGCATCTTCACCATCGTGCTCATCGCGTCGTCGTTCACGATGCAACGAGCCGTGTGGTTGATCGAGCACCGTCATCGTGGCGCGGCTCGAAACTGGGTCATCGCGACGATCATCATGGGTGCACTCTTCGTTGGCAACCAGGCCTACGAGTGGACCCACCTCACGACGCGTTGGTACACCAACTCCTACGGTTCGGTCTTCTTCATCACGACGGGTCTGCACGGACTGCACGTGTTCCTCGGTCTCGTGGCCATGAGCTTCCTCTTGTACCGCATGCGCGGGCGTGAGGGAGACCCGGGTGAGCTCGCCACCTTCCAAGGCGTGAGCTACTACTGGCACTTCGTCGACGTCATCTGGATCGGGCTCTACTCGGCCCTCTTCTTGTTGAAGTAGTGGACGTGACGACCTCTTTCCTTCGGCGCGTGCCGCTCATCGTTGCGGCCGGCTTCCTCTCGGCCGCGCCCATCCTCCTCTTCGTCGGATCCGCCAACGCCAACAACCTCAACCCACCGCCGACGACGCGCAAGAACGCCGGCACGCCCAACTCGACGATCGTCGTGAAGGACAAGAACGGCAACGTCATCGAGTACGGCAATAAGTACATCACCTACAAGGCGCCCTCCAACTCCCTGGACTCGCTCGGCAGGGCACTCTTCATGGAGAACTGCGCGTCGTGTCACGGGAGTCAGGCCAACGGCGTGCCCGCGAACGGTACGAGTGGCGCGTACCCCGACCTCGTCGGGCTCGGACCGGCGACGATCACGTTTTGGATTGACTCTGGTCGCATGCCCGCAAAGGACGTCGCTGCCGTCCAGGCGAGGCGTGGTCAGCCGGCGCTCACGCCCTCCCAGGCGACGGCCATTGCCGCGTGGGTGAACTCGCTCTCGCCGAGCTACCCCGACATCCCGACGCCGCATCTGAAGAACGCCAACGTCTCGGACGGCGCGGCGCTCTTCGCGTTGAACTGCGCGGCCTGTCACACCATCGAAGGTGACGGTGACGCGCTCGCGGCGAGCACGTTCTCGCCGTCGCTTCGCAACATCCCCGCCTTCCAGGTCGTTGAGGCCATCCGAACGGGCCCGGCCAACATGCCGCGCTTCACCGGGAACTTGAGTGACCAGCAGGTCGCCGATATCACGAAGTACGTCACCACCGAGATCCAGCACCCGAACAACCCCGGCGGTTTCGGTCTCGGCGGCCTCGGTCCCGTGGCGGAGGGCTTCGTCGGACTACTACTCGGGCTGGGTCTGTTGATACTCGTCTGCTACTGGATTGGGGATCGCTCGTGAGCGACGTCGAACACCGCACGCCCGTCGCCCTCAGCGGTCTCAGTGAGGACGACCCACACCTCCAGCCGGCGTCGAAGAACCCGCAGACCGTCGAACGGGTCATCGCCTTGACGTTCGTGCTCGGGACGCTCTTCGTGGCGGCCTTCGGCGCGTGCTACTGGATCAACGCGAAACCGTGGACCCTCGGCGCGACGTTGGGCGGCGGTCTCTTTCTCTTCGGCGTGGGACTCGTCGCGTGGGGCAAGTACCTCATGCCGCGAGGTCCCTTCGTCGAGGAACGTCACGTCCTCGCGAACTCCGACGCCGACCGCGAAGCGTTCGCGGCCGCCATCGTCGAACGTGGTGGTGGCGTCGTCAAGCGTCGGAAACTACTCGCCGGTCTCCTTGGTGGGGGACTCGGCATCTTCGGGGTCGTCGCACTATTCCCAGCACTGCGCAGCCTCGGGCCACTCCCGAAGGGCACGCTGTTTCACACCGACTGGAAAAAAGGTTCGTACGCGGTCGATCAGACCGGGCGACGGATCAATGTCGGTGACCTCTCCATTGGCTCGATCGTGACGGTCTTTCCTGAAGGGGCGCAGGACACCGACCGCGGCCAGGCCGTCGACCAGACCGTCCTCATTCGCATCTCCAACCAGAACTACACGACCCAAAAGGGCCGTGAGACGTGGGGACCGATGGGGTACGTCGCGTACTCCAAGCTCTGCACGCACCTGGGCTGTCCGGTGGGACTCTACGAACAGCAGTTGCAACTGCTCGTGTGTCCTTGTCACCAGTCGATGTTCGACGTGACGAACGGCGCCATCCCGCAGTTCGGTCCCGCCCCGCGCCCCCTGCCCCAGTTGCCGCTCTACATCGACTCGAGCGGCTTCATTCGCTCGCAGGCCGACTACGACCAGCCCGTGGGACCAGGATTCTGGGAGCGCCACCGCGTGACGGGGAGCAAGGTATGAGCGACGTCGCGACCAACAAGCGCGCGCAGCGCCAAGCCGCCGGCCCGTACGGCAAGATCGGCCAAACCCTCAACGAGCTCGACGATCGTCTGGGCGTCGCCAAGGGCGGACGCACGTTCATGGACAAGATCTTCCCCGATCACTGGTCCTTCATGCTCGGCGAGATCGCGCTCTACTCGTTCGTGATCCTTCTCGTCACGGGCATCTTCTTGACGTTCTATTTCGTACCGAGCGTCGCGACGGTCATCTACCACGGTCCGTACAAACCCATGGACGGCCAACGCGTGACCGAGGCGTGGAATTCGACGATGAACATCTCGTTCACCGTGCGCGGTGGACTCTTGATGCGTCAGATGCATCACTGGGCCTGCGACATCTTCGTCGGCGCCATCGTCGTGCACATGGCGCGCGTCTTCTTCACCGGCGCGTTCCGCAAGCCCCGCGAACTCAACTGGACGATCGGCCTCACGTTGTTGATCCTCGCGATCGGCAACGGATTCCTCGGCTACTCGCTGCCCGACGACTTGGTCTCGGGCACCGGTATCCGCATCGCGTACTCGATCATGGAGTCGATCCCCTTCGTCGGCTCCTACCTGGCCTTCTGGGTCTTCGGCGGGAACTTCCCGGGCACGGCGACCATCCCGCGCTTCTTCATCCTGCACGTCCTGCTCTTGCCGCTGCTCATCCTCGGACTCGTCAGCGCGCACCTCTTCTTGCTCGTGCGACAAAAGCACACGCAGTTCCCGGGCAACGGCCGAACCGAGAAGAACGTCGTGGGCTCGCCCATGTACCCCGTGTTCATCGCGAAGACGACGGGCTTTCTCTTCATCGTGGGCGGCATCACCGCGCTCTTGGGCGCTTTCGCGCAGATCAACCCGATCTGGCAGTTCGGTCCCTACGACGCGGCGCGCATCTCCTACGCCGTGCAACCGGACTGGTACATGGGTTTCCTCGACGGAGCGCTGCGAATATGGCCCTCCTGGTCGTTCATGGCCTTCGGCCATACGATCCCGCTCGAGGTCTTCATCCCGGCGGTCATCCTGCCCGGCATCCTCTTCAACGTCGCCTACCTCTGGCCGCTGCTGGAACGTAAGTTCACGAAGGACAACGAGATCCACCACCTCTTGGACCGACCGAGCGACCGACCCAAGCGCACCGCCGCGGGCGTGGCCGTGTTGGTCCTTCTCTCGATGCTGCACATCGCGAGTTCCACCGACGTCATCGCCAACTTCTTTCACGTCTCGCTCGAATCGACGCTGTGGGCGATGCGCATCCTCGTGATTGTCTTGCCGATCATCGCGTACCCGGTCGCCTTCAAGATCTGCAAGGAGATGCAGGGCTACCGCGGCGTTGGTAAGCGCAAGACCCACAACATCGTCTCGCGCACGGCGGAGGGGGAGTACGTCGCGACACCCACGCCCTCCTACGGCGAGGACGTGGGACACGAACTCGAAGCGACGCCCGTGCCGACGTACATCGAAGTCGAGCCCGAGGTGCCCTTCGAGAGTGGCGTGAGGACCGTCGACCGCTAGAGAGATCGAATGAGGAGGCTTCACGCGCCTCACAGCGGATCGTCGCGTGAACGCCCATGCGTAACATGGGCTCTGTGGCAACGACGCACGACTCCAAGTGGCCCTCCGCGGCCACGTTGCTGCACGCGGAGCCCGTCGTCGGATTGCAGAACGTCGCGCTCCTCGGTGTCCCCACGTACGCGACGTCGGTATCGATGCGTTCGGCGTCGAGCACACCCGCGGCCATCCGCGAAGCGCTTCGCCGCTTCTCGACGTGGTCGTTCGAAGACCGTGTCGACCTCGCCGAGTCAGTGGCTCTCGTCGATCACGGCGACGTCGACGACCCTGACGGGGAAGGGGGAAGCGCGCGCGTCGCCACTGCGCTCGCGCAGATCGACGCCAACACCGAACTGACGGTCGTTCTCGGGGGCGACAACGCCGCGACGTGGCACGCGCTGCGAGCCCTGGGCAGCGAGTCGCTGGCCGACTTCGGACTCATCACGCTCGACGCGCACTTGGACATTCGTGAAGGGCGCTCCAACGGCTCACCCGTGCGTCAACTCCTCGACGAGGGACTCGATCCCCTTCGCGTCGTCCAGGTCGGTCTCGGGGACTTCTCGAACTCCGCCGCGTACGCGCGCCGCGCCCTCTCGGCGGGCACGACGATCATCGGACGCGACGCGTTTCGCGAGGAGGACCCCGCAGTGATCGCTCGACGCGCGCTCGAGATAGCGGGCGCCGATGGACGCAAGGTCTACGTGGACATCGACCTCGACGTGGCCGATCAGTCGGTCGTCCCGGGTTGCCCGGCCGCCGCGCCCGGAGGTCTGAGCGCTGATGAGCTACGTCGGTTCGTGCGTGAAGTCACGTCGTCGCGGTCGGTCGTCGCGATCGACTTCACCGAGATTGACGCGGAACAAGACAGCATCGACCGACGGACGGTCCGTCTGGCCGCGTTGTTGGTACTCGAAGCGCTCGCGGGCGTACAAAGGAGAATGGCGTGAGCGTTGTCGTAGGACTCGAAGCGATGTCGCGCGCGCAGTTGATTGCGGTGGCACGGCACTACGAACCGGTCGTCCTCAGTGATGACGTCGTGGAGCGCCTGACGCGCCAGCGCGTCGCCATCGACGCCCTCGTCGACAGCGGAGAGCCGATCTACGGACTTTCGACGGGCTTTGGTTCACTCGCGACGACGTCGATCTCACCCGACGCGCGAAAGGACCTGCAGCGATCGTTGATCCGATCACACGCGGCCGGCGTCGGTGATGAGGTCGAAAGCGAAGTCGTGCGCGCGATGATGGTCTCGCGTCTCACTAATCTCTGCAGCGGCGTGGCAGGCGTGCGCGCGTCAACGGCCCTCGCGTACGCGGCGCTGCTCAATGCGAACATCACGCCCATCGTGCACGAGTTTGGCTCGTTGGGCTGTTCGGGTGACTTGGCACCGCTC
>DASZIH010000054.1:0-24365 GCA_035949355.1 Acidimicrobiales bacterium | reverse complement strand
CAAGGAGTTCGCCATGTCGACACACACCTCCGTCTCCAGCGCACTTCCTCCGGGTACCCAAGCGCCGGAGTTCTCGCTCCTGGCGGCGCCCGGGCAACAAGTGACGCTCTCGGAACTGGAAGGTCCGGTTGTTCTCATCTTCTATCCGGCCGACTGGAGCCCCGTGTGCAGTGACGAACTCTCGATGTTCGAGTCAGCGAACACCCTCTTTAGCGATCGCGGCGCGCAACTCGTGGGCATCGCCGTCGACAGCGTGTGGTCCCACGTCGCTTTCAAAGCCGATCGGCATCTGAACTTCCCACTACTCGCCGACTTTCACCCCAAGGGTGAGGTCGCACGAACCTACGGGGTTTACCGCGACCAAGACGGTGTCGCCGAGCGCGCGCTCTTCGTCTTGAACGCCGAGCATGACGTGGCGTGGAGTCACGTCTCTCCGATCGGGATTAGTCCCGGCGTGGACGGAGCACTACGAGCGGTGGAGGCACTTTCGTGAACAGCAACCGCGCCCAACTTGTCGTTCCGGTGGGACCCGACGATCACGTGGAGGGGTCCGACGACGCGGCGATCACCATCGTCGAGTACGGCGACTTCCAATGTCCCTACTGCGGGCAGGCGTATCCCATCGTGAAGAGATTGCAGAGTGACTTTGGTGACTCGCTGCGCCTGGTCTTTCGCAACATGCCGCTCACCAACGTGCACCCCCAGGCCGAACTCGCGGCCGAGACCGCCGAAGCAGTCGGACTGCAGGGCAAGTTCTGGCCCATGCACGACGTGCTCTTCGAAAACCAGCGGGACTTATCCGGTCCCGCGCTCCTTCGCTACGTCGAAGACGTCGGAGCGGATCTCAGCCAAGTTGCGAACGCGCTGAACGACGGAGTCGTCCAAAAGCGAGTGAAAGATGACGTCGAGAGTGGGATCCGCAGTGGCGTGAACGGCACGCCGACGTTCTTCGTCAACGGCGAACGCTACGACGGTTCATGGGACTACGAGAGCTTTCACGCCTACCTCCAAGACGTGTTGGACCAGCCGTAACGCTGGCAGACGTTTCCTGATTTCGATGGCGTCAGCGCCTCGGATCAGCCGTGCTTCAGTCGTTGAACCTTCACTCTGGTCCTCGTGAGGAGCCGGAGCGCGAAGAGAACGGCGATGACGATCACGGTGACGTTGACCGCGGGAACCCAGCGGACCTGCTCGTCCTTCACGACGTAGGCGCCGACGGGTACGACGACACCGCCGAAGCCGCCGCCCGAGCCCGTGTCCTCCCGGTCTTCGCGGGTGTCGCCGGACTCGGTTTCGTCGACGTCACCTTCGAAATGTGTCGTCGTCGTTGGTCCTTCACCGCCTCCGCCGCCACCGGCGACGAGGGCGACCGGGATGATGAGCACGCCGTCCTTCTCGTACGCGGCGCCGAACGCTCGACTCACGGAGATGTTCTCAACGGCCCGATTCAGTAGTTCCTTGACGTCCACGCGCCACCTTCTTCCGGCGGGCGCCTAGGGGTGTGGCCGTCACGTCACTGCCAGCCGTCAATTGATCGAGCCCGTCGTTCAAAGACTAGTGAGAGGCGCGCCGCTCGTTCCAGTGACGTCGACGTGACGGTACGTCACTGCGAGGATGAGTCCTCGGAAGTGATACGTGGCACGTCCGGATCGTCATCACCCCTCTGGCACGTAGTGTCGCTCGCCCGACTGATCGAGCCATACTCGCACCACGCGTTTCGTCGAAGGATCGTTGAAGACCTCCTCGGTACGTCGCCAATCGGGACGGGGTTTCTCACTCTCGCCGTGTCGACGGACGAAGAAACTCGCGATCAACAGACCTATCAGCACCAACGCAATGATCCCGAAGACGACGCCCATGGAGTGCCTACGAAGGGTTGCCGAGAGTCACCGCCGTGCCGTACGCGACGATCTCGGTCAATGACTGTCCGACCTCAGACGAGTCGAAGCGAAAGGACACGACGCCGTGCGCGCCGAGGAGCTGCGCGTTCTCGATCATGCGGTCGAGCGCGTGGCGTCGACTGTCTTCAACGAGCCTCGTGTACTGCTTGACTTCGCCACCGGCGAGCGCTTTGAAGCCCGCGGTGATCCCCTTGGCCATTCCCATCGATCGAACGACGACGCCGAAGACCATTCCGAGGCTCTTCTCGATCTGCCGATCGGGAAACGCGAGGGCTGTCGTAATTGGGAACTGCGAACCACCAGGTTCGCCGTAGCGTGGTTGGCTGTCGGACATTTGAGTCGCTCCTCAATCTTCAATGGCCCATTAGGGACGTCGATTCGGACTGTACTCGACTCAGGCTGAGTCACGTAAAGCGATTTCGAACTCCCGATGACCACGGATCATCGTGACGGGTGTTGCTCAATTACTGAGACTGCGCGCGTGAAGGAACTGCGCCAATTCTCGAAGTCGTAGAAGTTCACTGTGCCTGTTCGCGCTGGGAGTACGCGCGGACCAGACTCCTCGCTTACTCTTTTGAAAACACCTGAGGAGAGCAACATGAGTGGGTTCCCGTACGAGGAGCAGTTCGGCGTCAATCGGACGCTCCCGGAGAACGGTACAGATAAGGAAGTCGTCCTTTCGATGTTGTCGACGATGTCGTTGGCTGAGAATCCGGTGTGGGAGGGCGGTCAATGTTCGGGCACCATGTACTGCGGCGATCACGACCACTACGACTTCTTGAATCTGGCCTTTTCGCAGTTCTCGTACGTCAACTCCCTGCAGCGCGACATGTGTCCGAGCGCGACGAAGTTCGAGGCTGAGATCATCGCGATGACGCTCGACCTCTTGGGGGCCGGCGCGTTGAAGGACACCACGCCCGTCGGGCTCGTCACGTCGGGGGGATCGGGATCGATTGCCCACGCCGTGTTGGCGTACCGCGAACATCACCCGACGACCGGTCGGCCCAACATCATCAAACCTGAGACCGCGCATCCAGCGTTCTCGAAGGCGGGACACCTCTTCGGCGTGGACATGAGGATCGCCCCGGTGGACCCGACGACGACGCAAGTCGACCTCGAGTGGGTGAAAGCGAACATCGACGACAACACAATCGCGCTCATCGGATCCGCGTGCAATTACGGCTACGGCACCGTCGATCCCATAGGCGAACTCGGGGCGCTGGCCTTGGAGCATCAGATCGGTCTTCACGTGGACGGCTGCCTCGGTGGTTTCATCCTGCCCTTCGGCCGCGAGCTCGGCTACGACATCGAACCGTTCGACTTCTCAGTGCCCGGGGTCACGTCCATCTCCGCCGACACCCATAAATACGGGTACGCGCTGAAGGGCACCAGCGTGCTCTGCTTCGCCGACCAGGCGCTTCGAAACGACCAGTACTTCTACCTCACCGATTGGTCGGGCGGAAAGTACTGCTCGCCGGGAATGGACGGCTCTCGCTCGGGAGGTCTTCTCGCCGCGACGTGGGCCGCCATGGTGCACCTCGGTCACGCCGGCTACCTTCGCTACGCCAAGCAGATCTTTGAAACGTCAGCCGCCATGCAGGCGGCGGTGCGTGAGCATCCGTCGCTTCGTCTGATGGGCAAACCGAGCTTCCTCTTCTCGTTCACGTCCGATGAGTTCGACATCTACTTGGTGAACGATTTTCTTCGGACGCGTGGATGGAGGCTCAACGGTCAGCAGTACCCGAACGCGTTGCACATGGCGGTCACGCGCCCCCAGACGCAGCCGGGCGTCGTCGAGCGTTGGCGCGACGACCTCGCCGACGCGGTCGAGTACGCCACGAGTCACAAGGACGACGCGCCGAAGTCGGGCGCGATCTACGGTGGCGTCGAGGGTGGTCCCAGCGAAGAGTCCGACGCCATCATCAAGTTCTTCATGGCCGACATGATGGACAAGCAGTCCTCGATTCCCTCGTAATGAGCGACGAGATCGATCTCTGTCTCAGCATCGACTTGGGCACGGGAGGCCCGAAGGTCGGTCTCGTCACGCTCGACGGAGACGTCATCGCGCACGAGGTCCATCACGTGACGACGCACTTCAGCGACGACGGGGCCGCGACCCAGGACGCGGACGAATGGTGGACGCTTATCCGTGACGCCACCACGCGGCTCGTTGCTTCGGCGCGGATTGAGCCACAACAGATACGAGCGGTCGCGGTCACGGGTCTTTACGCGTCGACGGTGCCCGTCGACGTCAACGGGATTCCAACGGGTCCGTGTCTCACGTGGCTCGACACCCGAGGCGGTCGCTACGCGCGCAAAGTCGTCGGTGGGCCGTTCCTCGGCTACAACGCACGCAAGGTCCTTCGCTTCGTGCAAAAGACGGGAGGCGCCCCGTCGACGGCTGGGGCCGATCCGATCGGCCAGATACTTACTTTGACGCACGACCACCCTGACGTCGTCGCGGCCTCGCGATGGTTCATGGAGCCTGTTGACTACCTCACGATGCGCTTCAGTGGACTGGCGTCGGCGACGCACGCGTCACGTCTCGCTACGTGGGTGACCGACAACCGTCATCTCACGACGTACGAGTACGATCCACAGCTTCTCGCGCTGGTGGGTCTCGACGCGTCGTATCTCCCGCCGCTCCTTCCCTTTGGCTCCATCGTTGGTACCGTAACGCCGAGCGTCGCTGAAGAGCTCGGTATCGCCTCCGACGCGGTCGTCATCTCGGGCATCCCGGATCTGCACGCCGCGGCCATCGGCGCCGGCGCGACCAACTTCTACGACACGCACCTTGCGTTGTCGACAACGTCGTGGATCAGTTGCCCGGTGCCCAAGAAGAAGACGGACGTCAATCACTCCATCGCTGCCGTGCCGGGACTTTCGAATGACTCCTACCTTGTCATCAACAGCCAGGACACGGGAGCCAAGGCGCTCGAATGGTTGCAGGGCGTACTCGCGGGGAACGGAGCGCGCCTCGCTTTTGAGGAGATGACGGCGCTCGCCGCGACGTCACCGCCGGGTGCTCACGGCGTTCTCTTCACGCCCTGGTTGGCTGGAGAGCGCTCACCCATCGACAACAAGAGGATCCGCGCGGGCTTCACCAATCTCTCGGTGACGACGACGACCGCCGATCTCATTCGGGCCGTCATGGAGGGTGTCGCCGCCAACAGTGCGTGGCTTTTTAAGTACGTGGAGAAGTTCGCCGGCCAGCCACTATCGCCGATCCGACTCCTCGGCGGTGGAGCACAGTCGACCCTGTGGTGCCAGATCTACTCGGACACCCTCGGGCGTGAGGTCGAGCAAGTGCCCCAACCACTTTTGGCGCAACTGCGTGGTGCCGCCCTTCTCGCCTCCGTCGCGCTCAAGCGACGTCGACTGAACGACGTCGTCGGTCAAGCACCCGGTCTCAGATTTCAGCCGTCTCCGGGCGTCGCCGATCTCTACCGCGCACGAGCCGAGCAGCTCCCGGGTCTCTACGCCCGCGACAAGAAGTGGTCCAAGAAGCACCCGGCCTTCGCGCGTTAGTCGCCTACGCGTCTTGCGCCCTGGAAACTCGTGTGCAGGCGCGAGGGACCGTCGCTCGTGACGACGAGACACTCACCAGTCTGGACGCCGGCCCGGTGGTCGAGGGTGACCACGTTGGGCTGCACGACGAGCATCATGCCTTCTTCCAACACCATGTCGGGGACTGGCTCGTTGGTCCGACTCGACGAACCGAGTATCGGCGCAAGGTAGCCGCCGCCGTAACCGTGGACGAGGTCGTCGTACGTGGTGAACCCGGCCTCTTCGATGACGTTCGCCGCCTCGACGAGCTTTGACACGTGCGTGCCCGGCACCAGACATCGACTAATCGATTCGAAGGCCGCGTCGGCGACGTCGTGGAGGTCACGAAAGAGGGGCGAAAGCTCCTCGCCCACGCTGAAGGTGCGCAGTACTTGCCCGCCGTAGTCGAAGAAGTTGGTCGTGATCTCGGTGCTAAGTACGTCGCCTCGACGCACCAGTCGAGTGGAAGGATGTTGGCGCGGGACGCAGTACTGCGGGTCGGTCATGGCGTTCACTGCGAAGTAGTGGATACCGTTCACCCCGCCGTAGGAGTGATACGCCGCCTCGACGACACCGACGAGGTCGCGTTCGCTGAGACCGGGTCGAAGTTGGTTGGCGAGCGCTTCGATAGAGAGATCGGCGAGCCGCGCGCCCAAGCGGAACCAGACGAGTTCTTCGGACGACTTGATGAGTCGAAGTCGGTTGTAGCCAGCGGTGAGGTCGACCACGGGACCAACGGCACTTTCGAGCGCACGGGCCGCGCCCAGGGGGAGTGGTCCAATGACGCCGACGCTGCCCTCGGTCGCGCCACGACGGCGCAACTCATCGATGGACGAAGCGATCGTCGACGCTCCTCCCCACGCCACGGTGGCGTCACTCGCGATCTTGGTGGCGAGGGGCACGTGGTTGAAGTACTGAATGAAGAGAGCGTCGCGCTCGTTCGCCGACACGACGAGCTGCGCTTCGTTGGTGACCAACCACTGTGACAGCCAGGTCACCGCGCCACCGCGGCCGCCGATGCCGTATATCAAGAGGTGACTCACGGACTTCGAGGCCATCAACTCTTCGATCGCCCGGCGACGGCGAGTTCGTTCGCCCTCACTGAATCGTGGGTACTCCTGTTCGAGCAACGCGGCGAGTTCGGTTTCAAACACGATGGGCGCGGGCGTTTCGTCCGTAGGCATACTGTCCTTCTCTTTTGTCTCGCGTAACGGTACCAAGAAGCGACCATGTAGAAGCGCTGATTCAGTGATCGGTGTGCGTTTGACGCGACGTGGCGCGACGTCGGAACGGTCCGAGGGACGCCCAGCGTTTCCGTTAGATTCGTGGCATGGAGCGTCCGACGGAACTCATCGCCGTGTGCGTTGCGTCACACGAGCGACTTCTCGCTAGCGCCGCTCGACTGAACGACGACGATCTTCGTGCGCCGAGTCATCTGCCCGACTGGACTCGGGCGCACGTCCTCGCGCACCTCGCTCGAAACGCGGACAGCCACACGTGGCTCTTCGAAGGAGCGAGCGTGGGCGAGTCGCGACGGCAGTACCCCGAAGAGGGGATGAGGGAGCGCGACATCGAAGCGGGCAGCACGCTCGAACGCGACGTCCTCCTTGAGGACGTCGCCCGATCGTGTCGAGATCTCGAAGCCGCGTGGAACGGCCTGAACGACGAATCGTGGGACTTTCGAGCATTCGTAGGTGTCGGGTCTCGCACGATGTCGGACATCCTCTTTCGCCGTCTTCGAGAAGTCGAAGTCCATCACGTGGACCTCGACGCCTCCTACGACGCGTCCGACTGGCCCGAGGCCTACGTCGAAGAAGAGCTGCGGCGTACCCTGCACAGACTTCCGAGCCGTGCGAACCACGCCGCCCTGGTCGAATGGATGATCGGACGGCGCGACGCTCCCACGCTTGAACGCTGGTAGGGGCGTCACGTCCAGCACGGTCGGTGCTCCGTCTTCGACCGTGGCGGTGTGGTTAGTCAGTCCGGCGAATGGTGATCACGGCCCTGGTCGAACCGGATCGCTTCTGCGGGTTCATCACCGGGGTTGGCCAATCGATGCGGCGTACTCGAGTCGAACGTGATGGCGTCGCCGGCGTTGACTCGATACGTCTCAAATCCGAGGACGACCTCGAGGGCGCCGCGCAGCACGTACCAGTACTCCGTTCCGGTGTGTCGGAGGAGTTTCCCGTCCGACGTGGAGCTGCCGCCGACTTCGTAGCGGACAAAGAGAAAACTCGACTTGGCCCCCGTCGTCGGGGTGAGTCGCTCCCAGGTCACGCCCGAGTCCAAGACGATTACCTTTCGCTGGGACGGTCGCACGAGCGGCAAGGGGCCGGAGTCCTTTGTTTTCGAGGCACGTCCTCGCAGCCGAGGAGCGGCACTCTTTGACGCGCCCTTCGAAAGTCGGCCTACCCCATTCTCGGCCGGGGACTCCGCTTTTGGGCGAGCGTCTAGTTCGAACGCTGGCTCGCTCGAGAAGAGGTCGTCGACGGACAAGTCGAGTGCTTCACAGATTGCGTAGAGCGTCGCCACCGAGGGCCGCGCCTTGCCCGTTTCGAGCTGTGAGATAAAGGAGGCGGAGACCTCCAAGTCTCGCGCGAACTGTCGAAGTGACACGCCCTGCGCCTCGCGCCGCTCGCGCAGACGCGGACCGACGTGGTCAGTGGAAAAACGGCTGACCGTCTTGCGCACGTCGCGACTATTAAGTGCTGACGTGCCGTTCGGCTCCGGCGCTGCTTTGATAAGCGAATTCGTTGCAGGACGTGGTTTCGATCGAGACGTCACGGACCGTGTCGAGAGGCTGGCCTGAGCCTTCGTTCTCGGGGACGAGGCCACCGTGCGCCAAGGGTTCCTTGACGAGGCGTCGCCGGCATTCGTCATCGACCAACCTTCCGTGACTGCCTTAGAGAGTGGCGCGAGCCGTGGTTCGCCCGCGTTTCAATCCTGTTCGTAATGTTCAAAAGTCTAACCAAGGGGGATTGGCGTTCATCGTCAGGTTCGCCGGTGCGCGCCAGTCACTTCGCCAGAAAGAGCACGCGTTGCTCGGTGACGGACAAGAAGAATGGACCTACGGATCATTGGGGACACGACAGCTCCGTTTGGTGGCGCGACGGTCTCCCGATAGGCACCTCGTTCCTGACTTGTTCTCACGGGTCGTGAACGACGAAGATGGACGTTCACGCGTTTCGAACATCGAGGAAGTAGTGCAGCGAAAAGTCAGGTCAGCCGTGTTGATGACGGCGCTCGGATGTTCACTGGTGCTGTCGAGCACCTCGGCAATGGCCTCACCGCCCAAACTGTCCAGCGAACTGCTCAGTGTCGGCCAGATGCCAAGTGGCTGGAGTGTCGACGTTCAAACGGGCGGAAGTGCGCCGGGTTGCCTCGCGCGACTCTTCGAACCGAAAGGTTCAAAACAGACGTCGCACGCAACGGTCAACTTCGTCTACAACGGCAATCTGCCACTGATCTCAGAGAAGCTCGGGACCTACTCGAACGCCACAACGGCGTACAAGAAGATCGTCTCGACGCTCTCGGACTGTACGAGCGTGCGTGGCGTGAGCGGCAGCCAGAAGGTCACGGGCACCATCGGAAGATTGACGATGCCTTCCTACGGGGACGCGAGCGCCGCGTTCGCGGTGAAACTCACTATTCAAGGTACGAAGATCGCGAACGACATCGTCATCGTTCGAAAGGGCGGCGTCGTTATGGGCGTCGAGGAGGCAGGACCACCTCCCGTCAACGTCAGTCAACTCCGAGGCGTCGTTTCGAAGGCGCTGAAGAAACTTCCTTGAACTGAATGGGACGTCCGCCCTCGTGGTTCGCGCCTTTCGAGCCGACGTCTCCATGGTGACGGTCACGAGTCAATAGAGTCGTGGCGTGACTTCGCAATCCGACGCGTTTGGGCGCGCGCTCTTGGACTGGGCTCACGGAGGAACGACGCCGGAGATCGTCGAGCGCGACGACGGCTACACCGAGACCGGGGCCGGACCCGAGGTGTACCTCGCTGGCTTCAGGGGCTGGCCTCTCGCTGAACGTCAGGCCGTGCGCCATATGCGCGGTCGCGTGCTGGACGTGGGCTGTGGCGCGGGAAGAGTGGCGTTGGAGCTGCAACGGCGCGGCGTCGACGTGGTTGGACTCGACTCGTCGCGACTCGCGGTGAAGGCGGCGAGGCGACGTGGTGTCAAACAAGTCTGGTGCACGTCGACCGACAAACTGGGGCGAAGAATTGGCTCTTTCGAGAGCATCGTCCTGTTCGGCAACAACCTAGGAATTTTCGGCACGCCCGAGCGCGTGCGCGAGGTGTTGACGGAGTGGGCGCTCTCGACGAGACCGGAGGCGCGCCTCTTCATCGAGAGCACGAACCCCTACTGCGGCGGCGCTCCAGGCATCGATCGAGGGTACTTTCGCCGCAATCGTGAGCAGGGGAGACTGCCCGGACAGGCGATGTTCCGGTACCACTACGAGTACAACGTCGGCGCGTGGTTTCCTTGGCTCTTCGTCTCACGATGCGACTTACGTGAGATCCTTCGCGGCACCGGATGGCATCAAGTACTCGTACTCGGGGAACGTCCGAGCGAGCCCTACGTCGCGATCTTGGAAAAGGACTGACGCGGCGTCGTGCCGACGAGCAACGGCGCAGCGCGCGCTGATCGTTCCCGGTACGTCCCCACGATCGAGCGTGGCGTCGCTACTTGACGGCTGGTAGAACTTCCGACGCGATGAGACCCACGTGCTCGAGGTCATCGATGTCGAGCATTTGCAAGTAGAGCCGAGAGATCCCCAGCGCGGACCACGCACGGATCTTCTCCGCGACCTGTTCGGGCGTGCCGGCGAGGCCGTTCTCGGCCAGTTCGCTGACGTCGCGTCCGATGTTCGCGGCGCGGCGCGTGAGTTCGCTCTCGTCGCGCCCGCAACAAACGACCAGTGCGGCGGAACGCACCATCGACGCGGGGTCTCGGCCCATCGCCGAACAGGCTTCGTCAACGAGCGCGAACTGGGATTTCGTGACCTCGTACGAGGCGAAGGGGACGTTGAACTCATCGGCGAACGTGGCGGCGAGACGGGGCGTGATCTTTCGCCCGTGGCCACCGATGATGATCGGCGGACGCGGTGACTGCAGTGGCTTGGGCAGGGCCGGACTTTCGGACAGGTTGTAATGCTTGCCCGCGAAACTGTAGGTCGAGCCGACTTCGGTCTCCCAGAGGCCGGTGATGATGTTGAGTTGCTCCTCTAACTTCTCGAAGCGTTCGCCAACGGACGGGAAGGGGATGCCGTAGGCGGTGTGCTCGTCGTCGAACCACCCTGCTCCGAGTCCGAGTTCCACGCGGCCACCGCTCATGGCGTCGACTTCGGCGACCGCGATCGCGAGCGATCCCGGATAGCGGAACGTGGCCGCGGTGAGCAGTGTGCCGAGTCGGATTCGCTTCGTATCACGCGCGAGTCCGGCCAGCGTGATCCACGCGTCGGTGGGACCCGGAAGGCCACTCACGGCACCCATCTTGAGATAGTGATCGGAGCGGAAGAACGCGCCGAAGCCGCCTTCTTCCGCGGCGAGTGCCATCGCGAGAATCTGGTCGTACGACGCGCCCTGCTGGGGCTCGGTGAATATTCGAAGTTCCATGGATCAGTCTTTCCGTCTGCTCACGACGGAGTACGTACGTGAGATGCCTTCTCGGCGCTCTGTTTGCGAGTGGGCGTTGGGTGCGTTTTCCGTTTTAGCATATTTGAGCCATCACAATGCGTGGCGCCCGACGTCGGTCTGGTTAACAGTTGCGTTCGTGACGGTGGGTTTGACGCGACTCGTCACGTGCGGCTCGGCTCTTGAGTTCGGACGCTCACGTGAACGCGTGCGGGTCGCACGCGTCGCCTATCGTCGCGTCGCTTTCGTCCCCGTCACGAGCCGCTCACGATCGAACATCCGAGAGACGACGCGCAGGGCGGCCACGTCGATCACGAGCAGACCGACCGCGAACTCGATCGAGACGAGGAACGTTGGGTGGATGACGCCGATTGCGAGTAGCAGGACGACGCCAATGATGGGAAAGCTCGCGAGCATCCCTAACTGTTGGGCGACGCGGACTTCGCTCGCTCGCACGGAGACCGCCATCCCGACCACGACGGACCAACCCGCCACGAGTGGAGCGAAGAGGAAGAGCGCGAGGAGCGTAGGTCCATCGTGGAATACGGCGTTAGCCATCCTCGCGTGGGCGAACAGCGCAACGGCGCCGAGGAAGAGTCCGTACACCAGGTAGGAGAGGATCACCGAAGGGATCACGACGGCCGCAGCCTTGCCGATGATGAACTCCTGTTCGCGGAGCGGGGTCGTGAGGAGTGGCTCGAGCGTGCCTTGGTCACGCTCGCCCACGACGGTGAACGCGGCGAGGGTGCTCGGCATGACCACCGCGATCAAGAGCATGTAGAGGAGGGGCAAGATGACGTAGTTGTCAAGCGCAGCGTTTGACTCAACCGGGTTGGCGACGAAGATCGACACGACGGGCTCCACGAGGAAGAGGATCGGCAAGAGCACCATCGAGACGACGATGGACCGTTTGCGCCGGTAGTCCAGAAGTTCCTTGCGGACGACGGCCCGGACACGCGTGGCGTCGAGGCGAGTCATGGTCGGTGAGCCTCGACGTCGTCGTCGATGAGTTCGAGGTACACGTCTTCGAGCGAATGTTGCGACTCACCGATGAAGAGGACGTCGGCGCCGTCGCCGACGAGGTTGCGCGTGACGTCGGGCGCAGCGATGTCCGGGTCGGAGACCGTCAGCACGTACGAGCTCGCACCGTCAGCTCGCCACTCTTCGACGGCGAGGACGCGAGAGAATAACGTTTCGGGGTCGCGGAGCGGCGCCAGTGTCTTCACGACGAGTGATCGCTTGAACAGCTGATCTCGCAACTCCGCCGTTCGACCGACGCTGCGAAGCGTCGTGTTCAAGAAGGCGACGCGGTCGCACAGTTTTTCGGCTTCGTCGAGGCGGTGGGTCGTGAGGAAGATGGTCACACCCTTCTCACGCAAGCCGATGATCAAGTTGTGCACCTCAAGGGAAGCGACGGGGTCGAGGCCCGAGGTGGGTTCGTCGAGGAACAGAATCGCTGGATCACTGAGCAACGTTCTCGCTAAGCCCACTCGCTGTCGGAGGCCTTTGGACAAGCCTCCGCACAGATCAGACGCGCGGTCGCTGAGATTGACGGCCTCGAGAGCGTCTTTGATTCGCTGCGCGGCGTGACGCTGTCCGTAGAGGCCGGCGAAGTACTCCAGATTCTCGGTCACGGTCAATCGAAGGTAGAGCCCTGGCGACTCAGGCATGATGGCGATGTGCTGGCGGATCTCGACCCCATTTTCAGGTTTGAGGGGTATTCCCGCCACTGTCGCTGAACCCGACGTCGGGGCGATCAAGGTACCAAGGGTGCGCACCGTTGTGGTCTTGCCCGCACCGTTAGGTCCAAGGAATCCGAAAACCTCTCCGTAGCCGACGTCGAAGGAGACGTCCGAGAAGGCGGTGCGCTCGCCGAAGCGTTTGGTCAGGTTGTTCACGACGAGCGCGTGGCGCGTATCTACACTCCGACGCACCGCCGCCGAAGTGTTCGTCTCGACTGGACGCGGCGAGAACGATACTTGAGGGCGCACGGGAGTCGAGATCGACTGAGTCTCACGTTGCGAAGCGCTTCGCGCCGCGACGGCCCGCGTAACGTCGGTGCCGCTCGCGTTCGAGTCATCGAACTTGAGTTCGATCCAGAGTTCGTGCTGAACCAGGGAGATGAGCAGCCACACGAGCCATCGTGTCGCGATGAAAGGGCTAAGCGACCGCGGATGGCAGACGAATGGAGTCACCGTTCCGGCTGACGCCTCAAACGTCACTTCGGGGCTGTAAAGATACTTCGTCGATTTCACCTGAACGCGGTGCTCACCTGGTTCCACGGGAAATTCGACCGTTCGCTGATTGGGAATCGATCCGACGAGCGTTCCGTCGATGACGACCTGCCATTTCCGCGCGCGATCAGAGCGACTCGAGAGTCGAGACGATCGCGCGAGTCGCAACGTCGACGTGGTGGCCATGCAGTCGAGCCTTTCACAGCCGACGTCAGGAGACCGAATAGTTCAACGTTCCGAACGGTATTCGCGATCCGGCCCGCGTTTCATCTCCCCTGACATCCATCCGCTCGCGAACTCACGAGCTCTTGTCAGCGGGGACTCACGTCACCGCGTTGTCGCTCCGACGGGGCAGCACCCAACCGGCGCGGGGGAAGTGGCACGTGTAACCGTTCGGGTAGTGCTCAAGGTAGTCCTGATGTTCGGGCTCGGCTTCCCAGAACGGTCCAGCGAGCGCGACCTCGGTGACGACCTTCCCCGGCCACAGTCCCGAGGCTTCCACGTCGGCGATCGTGTCCTCGGCGATACGGCGCTGCCCGTCGTCGAGGTAGAAAATCGCGGAGCGATAGCTCGTGCCCTTGTCATTTCCTTGGCGATTCACCGTCGTGGGATCGTGTATCTGGAAGAAGAACTCGAGGAGGTCGCGATAGGACGTCTGTTCAGGGTCGAAGGTGATTTCAATCGCCTCCGCGTGACTTCCGTGGTGGCGATAGGTCGCGTTGGCGACGTCGCCCCCGGTGTACCCGACGCGCGTCGACAGGACGCCCGGGCGCTTTCGGATCAGGTCCTGCATTCCCCAGAAGCACCCACCCGCCAGAATGGCCTTCTCGCTCGCGGTCATTGTTCTGATCCCTTCTTCGAAGTCTCGTCGAATGCCGAGAGGTACTCGCCGTAACCTTCCTTCTCGAGGTCCTCGTACGGCACGAATCGTAACGCCGCGGAATTGATGCAGTAGCGAAGTCCGCCGTCCTCGACGGGTCCGTCGTTGAAGAGATGGCCGAGATGCGAATCTCCGTGGGTGGAGCGAACCTCGGTGCGGATCATGCCGTGGCTGCGGTCTTGCTTCTCGGCGACGTTGGTCGGCTCGAGTGGTGCCGTGAAACTGGGCCACCCACAGCCGCTGTCGAATTTCTTGGTGGAGGCGAAGAGTGGTTCGCCCGACACTACGTCGACGTAGAGGCCGGCCTCCTTGTAGTCCCAGAACTCATTGTTGAACGCCGGCTCGGTGGCCGCCTCCTGGGTGACGTCGTACTGGCGTGGCGTAAGACGCGCTATCGCTTCCGGGTTCTTTCGGTACTGGTCGGTCATTTCAATCTCCTTCGTCATCGTCTCAGTTCAAAATTCTCGCTGCGATCACCTTCGGCGCCGTCACGCCGACACACCACACGCAATCACACTGATTGGTCAACCATTTGTCAAACGTCGTCATCACGCCGTTGCTTCACCCGACGTTCGGCATTGCGTGTTTTCATAGTATGAGCAGCACCGGTTTGCGTTACATGCCTTCGTCTGGAGACCTCGACGCGTCGTCAACGAAGTGCGCACCCAAAGGTTTTCGTAACGTGCCACTGGCGATTTATAATCGATTTGTGAGCACCGTTGCGCCGTTGATCAGGATTAATTGTCGAATTTGGCGCTGTCCTGGAAACGTTGCCGTGAGTCTGATTCGTTGACGCCTACGGAGGACGCCGGAGCCACCGAGCGCGCGCTCGACGCGTTGCGTAGCGCCGGAACGAATCCCGTAGTACAGGGCTTTCCTGAAGGCGCCATCGTTGTCTTCGACAAGGAACTTCGCTACCTCTGCGCCGGTGGACAGGGACTTTCCATCGTTGGACTCACCAAGGAGATGATTGAAGGGAAGACCATTTTCGAGGTTTTCCCCCCGGAGGTCTCGTCAGTTCTCGAGCAGCCGTACCGTCGCGCGCTCGAGGGCCATGAAGTATCGCTGGACGTCGAGTTTGGTGGCCGGACGTTCTCCCATCGGATAGCGCCCCTCGCCGTCAGTGACAACCCCATCGTCGCGGGCATAGGTTTCGCGCTCGAAGTCACCGAAGTTCGACGCGCCGAATTGGCACTCCGCACGTCCGAGACGGATCTCATCGAGCAACGCCGTCGACTGCACGACGCGGAGCTGATCGGACATTCCGGATCGTGGGAATGGGACATAGCGCACGACGTCATTACCTGGTCTGAAGGACTCTTCGCGCTTCACGGCCTCGAACGAATGAACTTCAACGAGGGCTACCCCCAGGCGGCTTCGCGCGTGCACGCTGATGATCGCGCCATTGTCGACGAAGCCATGGAGTCGTGTCGGCGAAACGAGCCCGTGCAGTTTCGTTACCGTGTCCATCGTGCCAGTGACGGCGAGATTCGCTGGTTCGACTCGCGCGCCCATGGCGTCTTTGAGAACGGCGCGCTGGTCCGACTCGTCGGTGCGGTGGCGGACGTGACAGAACAGATTCTCGCGGAAGCACGAGTCATCGAAGCCAACAACTTCATGAACGCGGTGCTCATCGCGTCACCGGACTACACCTTCATAACGAACGTGAGGACTGGTGCGATGGTTTTCGGTTCGCGGGAACGTGACTTGTTGGGTCGAGCCAGCAGTACGTCAGAGTCAATGGGAACTCGCGCGATAGAGACGATCGTGCATCCCGACGATCACGAAACGCTGCTCGCGATGAATGACGAAGCGACACGGCTCGAGGACGGGCAGGTCCTGGAAATGCGCTATCGGCTACGACACGCCGACGGCCAATGGCACTGGATGAGTCGACACGTGGTGCCGTTCCGACGTGATGACACGGGATCAGTGATTGAAGTGCTCGGCGTGTTACGTGACATCACTGACGTCGTCAACGCGGAGGAGCAGCTCATTCACGGCGCACTGCACGACCCGCTCACTGGCCTACCCAATCGATCCTTGCTGCTCGACCGACTGGAAGCGGCCTTGGTACGCTCATCGCGCGATGACAGTGAGATTGCCATTCTTTACTGCGACTTGGATGGATTCAAAGAAGTCAATGACTCTGCCGGTCACGCGGCGGGCGACGCCGTGCTCATCGAAGTGGCTCGACGGCTCCTTGGCGCGGTGCGCGAGGGGGACACGGTCGCCCGCGTTGGGGGCGACGAGTTCGTCGTGGTCGTGGAGCCGTGGAATCGAGTTGGCGTTGGTGGCGAGACGGCAGCCGAGACGAGCACCATCCAAGGTCGAGATTTCAGTTTGGAGGTCGCCAACCGCGTGGTTCAAGCGATTGCGCAGCCCTTCGTCGTGAACGGTGTTGACTTCGTCGTCACCGTCAGCATTGGACTGGCGCATCCATCTACCAAGGGGATCAGTGGCTCGGGTTCAGTTCGGGCCGCCCAGGGACTGGCCAACGCCGACGCCGCGATGTACACGGCAAAGAAGAATGGGAAGAACCGGATTGAACTGTTTGTTTCCGACTCCTCCGAAGTTTGAGGCCGGTTCGACGCACTCGTTGTAGAGGTTGCCGTGAGTGCGACTCACCTGCGCAGCTCGACGAGGCACGAAGCGGGTGTAACAATCGGGTCCTACGATGACCGTTCATGAACGAACTGCGCTGCGCCTGGCCCGGAAGTGACCCGCTGATGGTCGCCTATCACGACACGGAGTGGGGTGTTCCACTTCACGACGATCAGAAGCTCTTCGAGTTTCTGGTGCTCGACGCTATGCAGGCGGGACTGAGCTGGCGCACCGTCTTATACAAGCGCGAGAACTTTGAGAAGGCCTTCGACGGCTTCGACATCGCAAAGGTTTCGAGGTACAGCGAGAAGAAGTTGGAGCGACTGATGCTCGACGAAGGAATAATTCGAAACCGGCTAAAAATCGTGGCCGCGACCGCGAACGCGAAGGCCACCCTCACGATGCAAAAGGAGTTCGGTTCGCTCGACACCTACCTCTGGAAGTTTGTTGACGGACGTCCGATCGTGAACACATGGTCCGAAGGTAGCCACATTCCGGCGAAGAGTCCAGAGGCTGAAGCGATGAGCAAGGACATGAAGAAGCGCGGTTTCAAGTTCGTTGGTCCGACGACCTGTTACGCGTTCATGCAGGCTGCCGGGCTGGTGAACGACCACGTGACCGGCTGCTTTCGTTACAGAGAGTTGTCCATACATTCAAAGTAAGAGACGGTCCAAGCTCCTTTGATCGCTCGACGCGACTGCTCGTTCGAGTTTCACGTCGCATCATCCTCGCGCGCAGACGTCGGACAAGCGACCGGTACGCTTCGATGATGTTCGAACTCTCTAATGAGCGCTTTGAAGCGCTCGCGGAAGAAGCTCTTAAGGAGTTACCCGAAGAGCTCTCATCGCAGATAGAGAATCTGGCGATCATCGTTGAAAATCAAGCTCCTGGTGGCAATCTCTTTGGCCTCTACGAGGGCGTCCCCCTGACCAAGCGAAGTCCGACGAGCTACAGCGCGGTGATGCCCGACCGGATCACTCTGTATCAGACGACGATCTGTCGCTATTGCAACAACGAAGACGAGGTGAAGGCTCAGATTCGAAAGACCGTGCTGCACGAAGTCGCGCATCACTTTGGCATCAGTGATTTTCGACTCGAAGAGCTGGGCTGGGCGTAGTGAGCCGTTCGGCGTGAGTACGCGAAGTCAACTCGAGTTCTCGACGGAAAGAACGCGCGCCGTGAGAGAGATCGAAGCAATCGGATCGGGAAAAGGCTGGTGCAACGTCGTTCCCGAGGTCCGAGAGGACGTGGAGGAGCTCAAGGTCAGCACTTTTGGCCTTTGGATGAATCACGGCGTCACGGTGGCGTCATTTGTGACGTCACCTCCCCGACACGGTGAGGCGCAACCGTCGTCGCTCGGCCTGTTGCACGCGCGCGGACGACTCGGACGCGAACGCATCGCTTCGCTTCTTGAAGGTGCCTCGTTCCCGGTCCGCCAAGACCACAGTCATCGCGGTCTCCTCCTTGAAGTTCCGCCAGAGACGTCCTCTGAACTCGTTCTCGACGTGATGTGCACGTTGACGTCGTCACTCTGCGATTACGAGTTGACCGGAATCTGGCGTCTCGACCGCTTCAATCGCGACTAGCGGCGCGACAGAAAGTGCTACTCAAATGAGCCCCGGTCAGATAGATGGCAGCGTACCGAGGGGTTGAGGTCCGTCTCCCAGCTACGTGAACTCGGGACCACGTAGACGCGCTTCACTCAGACACGAGACGACTTCCTCGTCGGACGTCTCGTCGAAATGTCGATACCACTGGCCAACGGAAAACGATCCCTCGACCACGACGAGCGAGAACACCTCGTCGACCTCACGGCGAAGACTCTCCAGTGTCCTCGCCGACGCCACGGGGACGGTCAGTAGTACGTGCGCGGCGCCTCGGGCGCGAGCGACGCGGCACGCCGCTCGACAGGTCGAACCCGTCGCGATGCCGTCGTCGACGATGATCACGCTGAGGCCGTCGAGTGGCCTCAGCGTCCCGGCACCTCGAAAGAGTCCCACCCGGCGCTCGAGCTCGAGACGCTCACGCGCTTCGACCGACGCGAACTCTTGGGGCGAGACGTGCGTCATCGTCATCACTTCATGGTCGACCACCACGACGCCCTCTTCACCCAATGCGCCCATCGCCAACTCTGGTTGGGAGGGCACGCCGACCTTCCTCACGACGAGTACGTCGAGCGGCAACTCGAGCGAGACGGCCACTTCGTAGGCAACGGGCACGCCGCCTCGAGGAAGTCCGTACACGACTGCGCCGTCGACGTCGGACCGATGGACCAACTTCATTGCTAACTGCCGTCCGGCGTCGCGACGATCAACGAAACGAACCATGGAACTCCCTCTCGGTCGTACGCTACGCAGCGCGCGGAGACCTCGTGGCTCGAAACCTCGGCGTCGGTGCTCCGACCGCGAGCAGTGACGCCGAGGTCAGTCCGGGTGACTCGTTGGTGGGATCGCGCCTCCGGCTTTGGCGCCGGCGACGACGACGGCGACGACTTGGTGGGCGAAACCCACGGTGAGGGGGAGGTGACCCTGGAGCAAACGGTGGTAGGCCGGGCCGTACAGCATGTCCATGAGGACGTCGACGTCGGAGTCCTTTGGAATCTCTCCGCGGTCAATCGCGCGCTCGATCATCGAGCGGTGTTGGTTTCGCGCCGCCATCACCACGCGCTCGCTCCACGCGACCGCGAGTTCGGGGTCCGTCTGCGCTTCCGCGACGAGTGCGACGAGGCTCCGGCCGGTAGGAGTCCCCGCGATGGCCTCTACCCAGGCGGACAGCGCTTCGTCCAGATCACCGCTCAAACTTCCCGTATCGATGGGGGGCTGAAGGAGCATGAACTCAGTGAGGAACGCCTCCAACGCCAGGATTCCCTTGGAGGGCCATCGGCGATAGATGGACGTCTTTCCGACCTTGGCGAGGGACGCGACGTCCTCGATGGTCAAGCCCTGGAATCCGCGTTCGGCCAACAACGTCGACGTGGCCTGCAGGATGGCCTGTTCCACTTCCTCGCTGCGAGGCCGTCCACGTTTGGTCGGCTCTGAAACTGAAGGCGATGTCACGTCCTCCATAGTAGTCGTTATAATACGATACGTAGCGTTTCATATAAGAAACCATGGAAAACAGGAGTCGCCGTGAGCACTGAAGAGCAACTGAAGTCTGATTCGCAACTGGCTTCCCTTGACGCAAGCGGGAATCCGGGTCGAAAACTCTCCGGAGAGCCGACGCCTGGCTTCGTCTGGCCACACCGGGTCGCGTTCTGGTTGGTCGCCCTGGCCTTCCTCTTGAACATGGCCTTTTCGGCGGTGCCCACACCGCTCTACGTGCTGTACCAGCAGCGCGACCACTTCTCCGGGATCATGGTGACGATCGTCTACGCGGTCTACGCCGTCGGGGTCATCGCCAGTCTCTTTCTCGTCGGCCACGTGTCGGACTGGGTCGGACGGAGAAAGATGCTCGTCCTCGCGTTGCTCGTCAACGTGGCGAGCTCGTTACTGTTCATCTTCTTTCCGAGCTTGATCGGCCTCATCGTCGCGCGCGTGGTCTGTGGCGTCGCGGTGGGTATGACGACGGCGACGGCGACCGCGTACTTGGCCGAGCTTCACTCGTCGGCGCGTCCCGGCACGTCGACGAAGCGCCCTCAAGTCATCGCCATCGCCGCCAACCTCGGTGGCATCGGTTTCGGGCCGCTGCTCGGAGGACTCATGGCGCAGTACGCGCCCTCTCCACTTCGTCTGTCGTACGTCGTCGTCGGCGCCGCGTTGGTGGTGTTGGCGTTGTCCATCACGTTGGCGCCTGAGACGGTGGCGATCCTCGACGAACCTCCGACCTGGCGCCCCCAGCGTGTGGCCGTCCCACTCGAAGGCCGGCGTCACTTCTACGCCGCCACGTTCGCCGGCCTCGCGGCCTTCGCTGTCTACGGTGTCTTCAACTCACTCGTCCCCAGCTTCCTCGCGGGAACGTTGCACGAAACGTCGCCCGCCGTCGCCGGCGCTGTCGCGTTCTCGGCGTTCGCCGCGGGCGCCCTCGCGCAGATCGCCCTTGGCCGACTCGACACGACGCGGATGCTCCGTTGGAGCGTGCCGATCCTGTTGGCGGGACTCGCGCTCTTCACGGTCGGTATGTGGGTGCCGAGCTTGCTGATCTTCATCCTGGGCGGCGTCGTCACCGGCGCCGGCGCGGGTCTCGTGTTCCGAGGTGCCCTGGTCGCAGCCGGTACCACCGCGCCCCTGCAAGCGCGGGCCGAAGTCATGGCCGGGTTCTTCCTCGGTGCCTACGTCGGCCTCTCGGTGCCGGTGATCGGTCTCGGGATCGCCACGATGCACGTGGACGCAAAAGAGGCAATGCTGGTCTTCGTAGTCCTCGTCGCGATAGCGATCGTGTGGTCGGTTCGCGGCGTCGTGCGCTTCACCAGTGGTGCGTTGGAGGTCTTGTAATGAGCGAATCACTTCTTGCTCGTTCGCAGAGCCAGCGCCCACGCACCGAGCGCGTGCCGTCCTGGGCGGTACTCGCGATCTGTTGCGTGGCGCAGTTCATGGTTGTCCTCGACGTCGTCATCGTCAACGTCGCCCTTCCCCAGATGCGAGACAGCCTCGGGCTGTCGGCCTCGGGTCAGCAGTGGGTCGTCAACGCATACACGCTGACCTTCGCCGGCTTCTTGATGCTGGGTGGTCGCGCGGCCGACCTCTTTGGTCGTCGGCGCGTGTTCTTGATCGGACTGTCGGTCTTCACGGTGTTCAGTCTCCTCGGCGGACTCGCGCAGAGTGAGACCTGGCTCCTCATAGCTCGCGCCCTGCAAGGAATCGGTGGCGCAATCCTCGCGCCCGCGACGTTGAGCATTTTGGTCACGGCCTACACCGACCTCGAAGCTCGACGGAAGGCTCTGGGCGCGTGGTCCGCGACCGCCGCGAGCGGTGCGGCCGCGGGCGTGTTGGCGGGAGGGATCCTCACGAGCGTCCTCAACTGGCGCTGGGTCTTGATCGTGAACGTTCCCATTGGCGTCGTGCTCTTCGTGGCCGCGTGGGTAGGACTGGATCGCTCGCGCGACGAGGAGGACGCCAAGCGTTCGCTCGACGTCGTGGGCGCCACTCTCGTCACGATCGGTCTCGCCGTGTTGGTCTACGGCATCGTCGGAACGAACACCTATCCGTGGGGTTCCGCACGGACCATCTCGGCGCTCGCTATCGGCGTCGTACTCCTCGTCGCGTTCTTCATAACCGAGGCGCGTTTCGCGAAGGATCCGCTCATTCCTCTCGCGATCTTCAAGATTCGATCGGTGGCGGTGGCGAACGCGATCGCCATCACCGTGGGGACCGCCGTCTTCGGAACGTACTTCTTTCTCTCACTGTTCCTCCAGAACGTCGACGGCTACAGCGCCCTTCGTACCGGCATGGCGTTCTCCCCGACGGGGATCTCGACACTGATCGCGGCCCTCATCGGTACGCGTCTGGTCCAGTACCTGGGCGTACGCCGCCAATTGATCCTCGGTCCTTCGTTGGCCGCGATCGGACTCTTCTGGCTCTCCAGGGTCGGTGCCGACGCCAGTTACCTCGCTCACGTACTCGGTCCCGTCATCCTCATCGGCTTCGGACTGGGGTTGTCGTTCGTGCCGATGACCCTCGCCGCGACGTCGGGCGTGTCGCCACACGAAGCGGGGGTGTCGTCGGGCCTCATCAACACGACGCGCCAGATCGGTGGCGCGCTGGGCCTCGCGCTCATGTCATCGGTGGCGGCGAGCGCCGCACTGTCACACGGTCTGGGTCACGTCGCCGCTGAAGACGCGCTCGTCGCCGGCTACCGTGCCGCGTTCGCCTTCGCGGGTGGCGCCATGATCCTCGCGGTGCTCCTCGCCCTGTTGTTGCCCGTGGCTGCAAACGTTGGCCACCACGGCGTGGCTCTCGAGGTTGAGGCGCTCGTCGGAGAGGACGCGCTCGTCGCACCGTCGTCGTCGCCAGCGCTCGAGCCCGCCCCTCGCGCCGTCTCTCGTTCGACCCGACGCAAGACGCACGTTGGTGTCGACGCGCACGCGCGACGCGTCGTACGTCGCGACGGCGTCAGTGCTTCTTCACTCGACTCCCTAGGAAAGGAAAGCAGATGACAATCGACACACCTTCAAGGACCACGATCGCGTTCGTGGGAGTAGGACGGATGGGCGCACCGATGGCGACCCATCTACTCAAGGCGAACTTCGCCCTTCGCGTGTGGAATCGATCGCCCGAGCGCGTCGCTCCCTTGGTGGAGCTCGGGGCGATCGCCGCGACCTCGCCGGCGGACGCCGCGACCGGTGCGGACGTCATCGTGACGATGCTGCCCGACGGCCCGTTAGTCGGGGCCGCCATGGGTGGCCCGCAGGGGGCGTTCGACACGCTTCGACGTGGCGCCGTCTGGCTACAGATGAGCAGCATTGGCGTTGAGTGGACCGAGCAACTTCGAGAGTTGGCCGACCACCACGGCGTCGTGTACGTGGACGCCCCGGTGTCTGGAAGCGTCGGTCCGGCGCAGGAGGGCACGCTGTTGGTCCTCGCCGGTGGCCCTCAAGGAATCCGCGATCAAGTGGGCCCGATCCTCGACGCGATGAGCCGTCGAACGATGTGGCTCGGCGAAGCCGGCGCCGGGAGCAAGGCCAAGCTGGTCTTGAACAACTGGCTCGTCGGACTCGTCGAATCGATCTCCGAGACGCTGCACTTCACCGAAGCGCTCGGCCTCGATCCCGAACTGGTCATCGAGCTCCTCGAGGACGCGCCGATTGGCTCGCCCTACGCGGTCGCGAAGGCCCGACAGATGTTGGCGGCGGATTTCGCGCCGAGCTTCGCACTCAAGCTCGCGCTAAAAGACGCGGACCTCGCGGTGGCGTCCGCGCGCGACGCGGGTGTCGACCTCAAGGTCACCAACGGCTTCATCGAGTCCTGGCACCGCGCAGTAGAGAACGGTCTCGGCGACGAGGACCTTTCGGTCGTGTACGCGAACAGCGCGTCGTGAGCGCCACGCGCGGCGTCAAGTAGACGGTGCGCACGCAGTACCTATTCGCAGCAAAAGAGAAACAGCAGTAACTCGACAAGGAGGAAGTCATGAAGTACATCAAATTAGGAAAGTCTGAACTGCTCGTCTCGCGCGTCGCGTTCGGTACGTGGCAACTCGGAGGCGATTGGGGCGCCACGGACACCGACGCCGCCACGCTCTCGATCCGCCGCGCGGCAGAGAGCGGAGTGAACTTCTTCGACACGGCTCAGGCCTACGGCTTCGGCGCCTCGGAGAGGCTCCTCGCCTCCGCGCTGCGCGGCCTCGCGCGCGAGGACCTCGTGCTCGCCACCAAGGGCGGACTTCGTCCGGAGAACGGTGGTGTCGTACGAGACTCGAGCGCTTCGTGGATCAAGGAGGGCGTGGAGTCCAGTCTCCGTGCACTCGACACCGACTACATCGACCTGTACCAGGTCCACTGGCCCGACCCGAAGACACCCTTCGACGAGACGGCGGGAGAGCTCGCCAAACTTATCGCCGACGGCAAGATTCGCCACGTCGGCGTGTCGAACTTTGACGCCGCGCAGATGGAGGAGTTCAGCGGGGTCCTT
>DASZIH010000053.1:0-12385 GCA_035949355.1 Acidimicrobiales bacterium | reverse complement strand
TTCTGATGTCGGCCTGGATGCCGGCACCTCCGCCCGAGTCCGATCCGGCGATCGACAGAACGGTGATCGGTTGCACGCTCCAACCCTAGTTATCGACGTTGGTTAGTACGCTGGGAGCGTGCAAGAGGTCTTCGAAGTCGGTTCGTTTCACTCGACGTCGCGACTCGTCGTGGGGACCGGAGGCTTTCGGTCCCTGGACGTGCTCGAGGCGTCGATACTGGCCTCGGAGTCGACCATCGCGACGGTGGCCCTTCGTCGAGTTGATCCGAACGTCGAAGGTTCGATCTACGACCTCTTGAAGCGTCTCGACGTGACGCTCCTTCCGAACACCGCCGGTTGCTACAGCGCCGACGAGGCCGTGAAGGTCGCCGAACTCGCGCGCGAAGCTTTTTCGACACCACTTATAAAACTCGAGGTGATCGGCGACGACCTCACGCTCTTGCCGGACTCCACGGAGACCCTCGTCGCCGCACGGGAGCTCGTTCGACGGGGCTTCGAGGTCTGGGCCTACACCTCGGACGACTTCATCGTCGCCCAACGACTCGAACAGTTGGGCTGCGTCGCGGTGATGCCACTGGGGTCACCTATCGGATCGGGGCTCGGGATCCTCAATCCCCACGCCATCTCCTTGATCACCGATCGGGTGCAGGTCCCGGTCCTGCTTGACGCCGGGGTAGGTACCGCCTCGGACGCCGCTCTCGCGATGGAGCTGGGCTGTGACGGGGTACTCGCGGCCTCCGCGATGAACAGGGCCCTCGAGCCCGTCTTGATGGCCGAAGCGCTCAAAGAAGCGGTTCGGGCCGGGTATTTGGCGCGCCGAGCGGGGCGCATCCCCACGAGGCTTCACGCCGAAGCGTCGTCCCCGGCCCTTGGTCGGCCCGACCTCTTCGCGGGGTAGCCCCAAACTAACTACACCGGTGTAGTCCGTCGGGCTAGGATGGCCAGACCTCGGTCGGGGAGGACAACGAGTGACTGATACTGCAACTTTTGGCTATAGCGGACCGACGGTGTGTCGCCTCACGGGCGTGACCTACCGTCAGTTGGACTACTGGGCGCGCACGTCATTGGTCACGCCCTCGATCACGCCCGCCACGGGCAGTGGTTCGAAGCGTGCGTACTCCTACGGTGACGTCCTCGAGGTGAAGGTCATCAAGTCGCTCCTCAGCTCGGGCGTCTCGCTCGCTCGTGCGCGCCAAGCCGTCGAATGCCTCCGTCGCTCGCTCGGCGTCGATCTCGCGTCAAGCAGTCTTGTGCTGTCGGACGCGGGGTCCGTGCTCGCGCACGACGACGGCGAACTCGTCGACCTCCTCCGTGGTGGTCAAGGTGTCTTTAACATCGTCCCTCTCGCGAAGGTGGTCGCCGAACTGCGGGCCACGTTGCGTCAAGCAGAAGTCGCTACGTCGGAGAAGGGGGCCGCCACGGCGTGACTCCTTCGACGCTGAGCGACGACGCCCGTCGTCGCCATCCGAGCGCGGTACCTACCCTCGAACAATCCTTCGCCCACCCCAGCGAGAAGCTCTTCTCGCAGCTGCTGACCCTCTACGGACACCCGTGGATCTACGAACCACTCGAATTCCCCCTCGCCTGGAACGACCAGGGCGTTCCCACGCGCGGCTTTCGTCCGGACTTCTTCCTTCCCGCGCAACGGCTCTTCATCGAACTCACGGTCCTCGAACAGCGACTCGTGACGAAGAAGAACAAGAAGGTCCGTCGCTTCCGCGACCTCTATCCGGAGATACCTCTGCTCGTCGTGTACCAACGTGACTACCACGAGCTTCTTCGTCATCACGATCTGCGCGGCATCGACGGACGAGCGGCGTAGAACACGTGAGCGATCGTCGTCCCTTCCTCTACGACCTTCACGTCGAGCTCGGCGCAAAGATTGTCCCCTTCGGTGGTTGGGAGATGCCCCTGCAGTACCAGACGGGCACGGTCGTCGAGCACTTGGCCTGTCGTCGTGACGCCGTGGTCTTTGACGTGAGCCACCTCGGCACGGTGCGTTGTGACGGCGATTCGATGTTCGACGCGCTGCAAGCAACGTTGACCAACGACCTCAAGAAGATCGCGCCGGGTCGGGCCCAGTACACGCACCTCCTCACCGACAGTGGCTTCGTCGTCGACGACATCATCGTGTGGTGGGTGAGTGAGAACGAGTTCGACGTCATGCCGAACGCGTCGAACACGTCGGGCGTCACGTCGGCACTGCCCGGGCGCGACGTCACGGGCGAACGCTGCGTCCTCGCCGTCCAGGGACCGAACGCCCGGACCAAGGTCGCCGCCGTTGACGCGCGCTTTGCTGAGGTGGGACGTTTTCGCGTCGACCGGTTCGACTACGAAGGCGTAGAGGTGCGCGTCGCGGGCACGGGCTACACGGGCGAGGCGGGTCTCGAGATCGCGGCCCCGAACGCAGTGGCCGAGCAGATTTTTCGGGCGCTCGTCGCGGCGGACGTGACGCCCGCGGGCCTCGGCGCGCGTGACACGCTTCGACTCGAAGCGGCCCTGCCGCTCTACGGGCACGAGCTCTCGTTGTCGTCGACGACGCTCGAGGCCGGACTCGGCTGGGTGCTGGGCTGGCAGAAAGAGACCTTCAAGGGACGCGTTGCCGTCGAACGTGAACGCGAGCGCGGCGTCACGCGACTCTTAAAGGGCGTCACGACGCCTGGTCGTCAGCCACTGCGAGACGGTGGCGAGGTCTTCGTGGACGGGGTGCACGTAGGTCTCCTCACGTCGGGTAACTTCTCTCCCGTGCTCGAACACGGAATTGGCATGGGACTGCTCACGCCCGAACTCGAAGAAGGAACGGACGTCACCGTCGTGCTGCGTGGTCGTGAGATCGCCGCGTCGGTCACGGCCCTGCCGTTCATCCAAAAGGGAGCCTGAGGTGGCTGACTACCTCCCGCACACTGACGACGACGTCCAATCGATGTTGACCTTTCTCGGTATGGACTCCCTCGACGATCTCTTCGCCCATATCCCCGACGCCATTCGCCTCGCGAACGGGCTCGACCTCGCTGACGGTCTGAGTGAGCCCGACGTGGCGGCGATCTTCGCGGGGTACACGAGCGCCAACAAGGCCAAGGCCACCGCGATGACCTGCTTCGCCGGCGGCGGCGCGTACGACCACGAAGTACCGGCCGTCGTCAAGGTGCTGTCGAACCGATCGGAATTCGTCACCGCCTACACGCCGTACCAGCCCGAGGTCGCCCAAGGCGTCCTGCAGGCGATCTTCGAGTACCAGACGCTGGTAGCTCGACTCAGTGGGCTCGAGATTCCCAACGCGTCGCTCTACGACGCGGCGACCGCACTCGTCGAGGCGCTCAACATGGCGCACGGCGCCACGGGTCGACAGAAGATGGTGATCTCCTCGGGCGTCCATCCTCACTGGCGCGAAGTGGCGCGCACGTTCGCTCGCGGCACTGGCCACGAGATCGTCGAAGTCCCCCTTCGTGACGGTGTGACGGACTGGTCGAGCGTTGACGTCAGCGAAGCCGCGGCGATCGTTGCCGCGTACCCGAACTACCTGGGGGTCCTCGAGGACTTGAGCGCTGCGAAGGAGCTGGCGACGAAGAACGACGCGCTCTTCGTCATCGGTGCCGACCCGGTCGCCGCCGGCGTGTTGAAGACCGCCGGCCAGTGGGGCGCTGACGTCTTCGTCGGTGAAGGCCAGGCCTTTGGCACGCCGCTCTCCTTTGGTGGACCGTACCTCGGACTCTTCGCGTGCACACCAGCACAGGTACGCCGCTTGCCCGGGCGAATCGTGGGCGAGACGGTTGATTCAAGTGACCGTCGGGCGTTCGTCACGACCCTTCGCGCACGCGAGCAAGACATCCGTCGCGAAAAGGCCACGTCGAACGTCTGTACGAATCAGACCTTGATGGCCGTGACGGCCGCGATCCAACTCGGCTGGCTCGGAACGTACGGGCTTCGCGAGGTGGCGACGCGCTGCGCCCAGGGCGCGCATTACCTCTACGATCAACTCCGCGCCCTCGAGGGCGTCGAAGCCCTCTCGTCCCAACCGTTCTTCCGCGAGTTCGCCGTGCGACTAGCGAAACCAGCCGACCAAGTGATCGCGTCGATGGCCGAGAGCAACGTGCTGGCGGGACTCTCCGTGAGTGCCTTAAGCGGCGGCCCGGACCCTTCCGTTGACGTCGACATCGACAACGTGCTGCTCGTGACCGTCACCGAGCGACGGACGAAGGACGAGATCGACCACTACGTCAACGTCCTTCGAGAGGCGTTGACGCGATGAGTGGCGCTCCCTTTCCCGGGGGACGGGCCGCGTCGGCCCCACTGATGGGCCACGAAACCGAACCCACACTCTTCGAGATGTCGGTCGCGAGTCGTTCGGCCTACCAACTTCGAACGACCGGCGTGCCCGCGACCGCTCTCAGCGAGCTGGTCCCTGCGGCGCATCTCAATCCCGAGGTCGTGCCCATCGCCGAGGTGTCCGAGCGAGACCTCGTCGCGCACTTCACACGGCTCTCGCATCGTCAGTTCTCGGTCGACCTCGGCATGTACCCACTGGGATCGTGCACCATGAAGTACAACCCCAAGTTCTGTGACGCCATAGCGGGCGACCCCGGCCTCAACGCGGTGCACCCCGGTGCGCCGGCGTCACTCAGCCAAGGTTGGCTCGAAATCCTCGTCACACTCGAAGAGAAACTGTGCGCCGTCACCGGCATGAGTGCGGCGACGTTGCAGCCGGCCGCGGGCGCGGCGGGCGAGCTGACGGGTCTTCTCTTGATGCGCGCCTATCACGAAGCGAAGGGAGATCATCGTCGACGCGTCCTCATTCCGGATTCGGCGCATGGCACGAACCCGGCGTCGGTGACCCTCGGCGGCTACGAGGTGACGACCGTGCCCTCGAACGAGCGCGGACTCGTCGATCTCGAGGCGCTCAAGTCCGCGCTCGGACCCGACGTCGCGGGCATCATGCTCACCAATCCCAACACCGTCGGACTCTTCGAAGAAGAGATCACGGAGATCGCGAACGCCGTGCACGACGTGGGCGGTCTGCTGTACTACGACGGTGCTAACTTGAACGCGATCCTCGGTGCGGTCCGTCCGGGCGACATGGGTTTTGACATCGTGCATATGAACTTGCACAAGACGTTCGCCACGCCCCACGGTGGTGGGGGACCGGGCGCCGGTCCGGTGGCGGTGGCGCCACACCTGGTGGAGTTCTTGCCCGGTCCGCGCGCGACGCGCGTCGGCGACGGCTACTTCGATTGGGTCGCGCCGACTCGTTCTATCGGTCGCGTGCACGGTTGGCACGGCAACGCACTCGTGCTCGCGAGGGCGCTCGCGTACATTGACGTTCACGGGGGAGACGGTCTGACCCGCGTCGCGCAACACGCCGTCTTGAACGCGAACTGGCTGCGTCATCGCCTGCGTGACATCCTTCCCGCGGCGTACGACCGGGTGTGCATGCACGAATGCACGCTCACGGCGACGTCGCTCAAGAACAAGTACGGGGTGCGCGGGCTTGACGTGGCCAAAGCCCTCCTCGAAGAAGGCTTCCATTCGCCCACGGTGTACTTCCCGCTCATCGTGGAAGAGGCCCTGATGTTCGAGCCGACGGAGACCGAGAGCGTCCAAACACTGGAGTCACTCGCTCAGGCACTCGAACGAATCGCCGAGCGAGCGCAGGTTGACCCCGACTCGTTACGCCGCGCACCGCAGAGCACGCCGGTGTCGCGCGTCGACGAGGCGCGAGCGGCGCGCCAGTTGATCGCCACCGCTGACGCGATCCGCTAAACGCGGACTCGGCGGAACTCGCCCGAAGAGTAAAGGCGGATCGGGCATCGACTCGACCCTGCGGAGATTTCCTGGGCACGCCACACCGCTCGGTCTGAGAGTGGTTCTGCCTCTGGGCCCTCAAGGGAAGAGCTTCCTAGCCCCGCAAGAAAGAATCCGATTACTGTCGATTTTGCCGCCTGCCGTACGTCGGTATCCATGACGTTCGAAAGTCGGACCTCACAGAGGAGAAATGACATGTCAGAGTACCTAATCCTGATTTACTCAGACGAGTCGGCGTGGGAGAATTTGGACCAAGAAGGCGCCGGAAAGATGATGGTCAAGATGACCGACGAGCACCGCGTGTTCGGTGAGACGAATGGGTCAGCCCTTCGCGGAGGCAACGCACTCCAGCCAACGGCGAGCGCCACGTCGCTTCGCCGCGACGCCACGGGAAAGCTCGTCGTCACCGACGGTGCGTTCGCCGAGACCAAAGAGGCGCTCGGAGGCTACTACCTCATCGAGGCGTCTGACCTCGACGAAGCCATTGCGGTGGCGAGTCAAGTGCCAGCGCCCTACGGTGGTGTCGAAGTGCGCCCGATCAGAGTCTTCGACTGATCAACGATTCTCGTCCCGTCGATGTCGAGACCGCGGTCTCCGAGGCGTACCGAAGCGAGTGGGCGTTCGTACTCGCTGCGACGATTCGGGTCACCGGCGACATCGACGTGGCCGAGGAGTGTGTCCAAGACGCGTTCGCGCGAGCGCTGACCGCGTGGGCGAAGAGCGGGATCCCGCGTAAGCCGGGCGCCTGGCTCACCACCGTCGCTCGTCGACGCGCCATCGACACGCTTCGACGCGCGACCTCACAGAGGCTGGTGATGACGAAGCTCCTCGAACCGCCGGACTCCACGATGCCCAACGACTCCGACGTACCCGACGTCGCCGACGAGCGCCTTCGACTGATCTTTACGTGCTGTCACCCTGCGCTCTCGGCCGAGACGCAAGTGGCGCTCTCGTTACGACTGCTGTGCGGACTGACGACGCCAGAGGTGGCTCGAGCGTTCTTGGTCACCGAGTCCACGATGGCCGCACGGATCACGCGCGGCAAGAAGAAGATCACGACGACGCACATCCCCTACCGGGTGCCGTCGGCCGAGGAACTGCCCGCTCGCGTCGACGCCGTCCTGTCAGCAGTTCACCTCGTCTTCACAACGGGCCACACCGCTCCGTCGGGGTCTGACCTCATGCGCCGCGACCTGGTCGAGCGGTCGCTCGATCTCGCTCGACTACTGCGACAGCTCCTGCCCGACAATGGCGAGGTCGCGGGACTCTTGGCGCTCATTCTCCTCACCGACGCTCGACGCTTGACCCGCACGAACAGCGACGGAGGGTTGCAACTCCTTTCGGAACAGAACCGTGACGAGTGGGATCGCAGCGCAATCGCCGAAGGCGTGTCACTCGTTCGTGAGGCGTTGGGTAGGAAGTCCGCGGGTCGATTCGCCTTGATGGCGGCCGTCGCCGCGATCCACGCCGAGGCCCCGTCGTGGGAGGAGACGGACTGGCGAGAGATCGTCGCCCTCTACGACGTACTGCTTCGTGAGTGGCCCTCACCAGTCGTTGCCCTCAACCGGTCGGTCGCCGTGGGCATCGCTGACGGACCTGAAGCCGGACTCGAGGCGCTGGCCACACTGACCAACGACGATCAGCTTCTCGGCTACAACTATCTCGCCAGCACGAGAGCGGACTTCCTTCGCCAACTCGGCCGAAGTGTGGAGGCTCGAAGTGCGTACCAAGAGGCGTTGGATCTCTCCGAGAACGAGGTCGAACGTGCTTTTCTGGCCAATCGCTTGCGTGAACTCGACGACTGAAGCATCCGAACCGATGCCGCCGTGTTCGGCGATCGAAGGCTTCGTGACACAATGGGCACGTGTACGTACCTCCCAAGCACGCGGTCGATGACGACGGCGCCTGGAAGATCGTTGAAGAGGCGGGTGCTGGCAATCTCGTCATCGCTTCTCCGCGAGGACTTATGAGCGTGTTCGTTCCAATCGTGGTGAGTGGTGATCGACGAACACTGACGTCACACCTCGCTAGAGCGAACGCGTGGTGGAGAGAGGTAAAGACCGGTGACGAGGTGCTCGCGCTCTTCTTGACGGCAAGCGCGTACGTCACGCCGTCGTACTACCCGAGTCGGTTCCAAAACCCTGACGTAGTGCCGACGTGGAACTACGTCGCGGCAGAAGTTCGTGGTCGCGTACGCCTCAATGAAGAAGCGCAGTGGAAGTTGGGTCAGGTGCGGGCGGTGACACAGCAGTTCGAGCGTGGTCGCGTCCCTGAGTGGCGCGTTGACGACGTGGACGAGACATATCGGCAACGGCAACTAGCGGCGATCGTCGGGATCGAGATCGACGTCATCTCGATTCAGGGTAAGGCGAAACTTTCCCAGAATCGCCCCGACGAAGACCAAGAGAGTGTCCGAAGGAACTTGGAGGACGGATCGCTCGCGGATCGCAACGTCGCTTCTCGGATGAAACCGTCGAACTGATTCGTCGCTCGACATCGTCCGTAGGTCCATGTTTCTCGCCGCGACTGCACCGCGCGCACGAACGTTTCGCTACAGAATGTTTACTCACGTTCGCACTTGGTGTTCGCTCACGCCTTCGCCCGAACTTTCCAATCGCGTTGCGGCTGCTAACTTCATTCCGTGCCGCAACCAAATCGACGTGAAGTTCGCACGAGTGACGCTCCGAGTCCAGCGTTCTCCTATTCTCAAGGAATAGTTGTCGGGGATCTACTCTTCATTGCGGGCCAAGTGCCGAAGGATCCACTGACGGGCGAAGTGCCAGCAACGTTTCGTGAGCAAGCACGTCAGGTTCTGGAGAACCTGTCCGCAGTGGCTCTCGCCGGAGGCACGTCGCTCGCGAACGCGGTGAGGGTCAACGTGTATCTCGACGACATCAACGCCGTTCACGAACTTGAGGCGATCTACCGCGACTTCTTCACCGAGCCATTTCCGGTTCGAACGACCGTTCGTGTAGGGCTGCGCGGTTTCCTCGTCGAAATCGACGCGATCGTGGCCATCTAGAGAGGGTAGGGAAGCAGTGACCGTCAATATCGTGATTGGTTCGTACCTCGAGCCGGAACTCGTGAAGAGGATGGAGTCGTACTCCGACGAAATTCGCGTTCACTACCGTCCGGATCTTCTCCCGGTTCCTCGATACGCCTGCGATCACTCTGCGCCCGTTCGCGACCTGTCACGACAACAGCTTGACGAATGGCGCACGACGGTGGCACTCGCTGACGTGTTCTTCGACTTCGACTGGAACGAACCCTCCAAGATGCCGGTGAACGCTCCGAATCTCAAATGGATCCAGGCAACGAGTGCGGGCATTGGCGCCTTCATGCAGAGAACGAAACTCGACGAGAGCTCGTTGACGGTCACGACGGCCGGAGGGATTCACGCGGCACCACTGGCCGAGTTCGCTCTCCTCGGTGCTCTGTACTTCGTCAAGGGAGTGCCGCACCTCATGGATCGCAAGCGCGAGCACCATTGGCAGCGCTACACGACGCGCCAACTCAAGGGCATGCGAGCACTCGTGGTTGGACTTGGTGGCGTTGGTCGCGAAGTCGCGCGTGAATTCTCCGCACTTGGAGTTGACGTCATCGGTCTCGGACGAGCCGGACAGAGTTACGATATAGGTGGTCTCACCAGGGTAATTGACCGAACAAAGTTAGACGAGGTTCTTCCAGACGTCGACGTCTTGGTGTTATGCAGCGCGCTGACGAAAGAGACCGAGGGAATGATCGGCGAACGCCAGCTCAGTTTGATGCACGCGGAGTCGATACTCATCAACGTCTCGAGAGGTCAACTCGTCGACCAAGCAGCGTTCTACAACGCGCTGTCCAATCACACGATCGGTGGCGCGTGCCTCGACGTCTTCGAAGTAGAGCCGCTGCCTAAAGATGACCCGATGTGGGATTTGGACAACGTGATCATCTCGCCCCATTCGGCGTCAACCGTGCAATCGGAGAACGAATCGCTCGTCGAACTGTTTCTCGAAAACTTCTCCCGTTGGCGAGAGGGACTGGCGATGCGAAACCTCTTCAACCCGGTCACGGGCTATTAATTCACGCGCAGCACGCGGGCGCAAAATTCTGTCGGCCTGCGATTGAATCGACGCCGGATATCTGATAGACCTATTGTCGATTGTACACAATCGACAATAAGGGGAGTCTATGAGAATTGTCCAGGGGCGTGTGAAAAGAACCATCGCCTGTCTTAGTGCAGTATTCCTCGTCGGCGCGATGGGCGTAAGCCTGAGTGCGGCGACGTCGTCGGCGTCAAGCCAAAAGTCAACGCGCGGGGGCGTTCTGCAAACCGCGTTCCAGTCAGATCCCACGACGTTCGACCCGCAAGTCTGTTACGACGCGACGTGCTGGGTGAACATGGAGATGATGTTCAATCGCCTTTACGACTACGAACCGGGCAACACGACGTTGTACCCCCAAGCAGCGGCGAGCATGCCCAAGATCTCGGCGAACAAGCTGGTCTACACCATCGCGATTCGCCCGGGCATGGAGTTCTCGGACGGCACGCCCGTGACCGCGGCGGACTTCGCCTATACGTTCTCACGTATCTGCAATCCCGCGACGAAGTCACCAGTCGTCGGATTCTGGACCGTCGTCGCGGGTTGCACCGCGTACGCGAGCGCACCTACGGGCTACGTCTCGGGCATCAAGCCCCTGTCGACGGACACCCTCCAGATCACCCTCACCCAGCCTGACGCGGCGTTCGTCTACGTGCTCGCGATGCCGCACGCGTCAGTGATTCCCACGGGCACTGGTGCGCAGCAGGCGCAGAAGCCACTGGGCTCTGGTCCCTACGAACTGGTTTCCTACACTCCTGGTCAGGCGATCGTTCTGAAGCGCAACCCGCACTACTGGGACCCGACGCTTCCTTACACCGACGGCGTGAATGAGAAGTTGGGCGTGAGCCCACAAGTGCAGTTGCTCGAGCTCGAAAAGGGCCAGCTCGACCTCATGGGCGACGCACTGCCGAACTCATCGTTCCTGAGTGTGAAGAACAATCCCACGATGAAGAAGGAACTGGTGCAGTCGCAGGGTCTCGACACGTACTACTTGACGCTCAACACGAAGATGAAGCCGTTCAACAACCCTCTCGTTCGTGAGGCTGTCTCGTACGCCATCAACCGCACGTCGCTCTTGAAGTACGTGAACGGACAGGGAACGCCCGCGACCGGATTCATTCCGCCAGGCGTGACCGGCTACACGACGGCCAATCTCGTGAATCCTCTCAACGTGAAGAAGGCGAAGTCACTCCTGAAGCAGGCCGGCTATCCGAAGGGCTTCTCTACGAGCATGTACAGCTGGAACACGCAGCCGTGGACGAACTTGGACACCGCACTCCAGCAGCAGCTGGCTGCGGTGGGTATCAAGGTCAACGTGCATCCGATTCAACAGAGCACGTTCTTCACGCTGGCCGCTACCCCGAACAAGGCGCCCATGACGCTCACCTTCTGGATCGCGGACTTTCCCGACGCGAGTGACTTCTTCAACGCGCTCACGTCCTGCGCGGCGGACATTCCTGGTGCTCAGAACTACTCGTTCTACTGCAACAAGGGTGTGGACAGCCTCGTGACTAAGGGCCTCGCGAACCCAGCGACTGCCACGACGAACTACGTCGCGGCGGACAAGAAGTTGCTCGCGGACAACCCCGTCGTACCCCTGTACTTCGGCGTTCGCACGGGACTCTCGGGTTCCAACATCGGCAACTTCGTCCAGAACCCCATCTGGGACTACGTCATTGACCACTACTGGTTGAAGAACACCTCCAAGTAACGAGTGATCACCGTCATGACTACTTCGCGCGTCAATCGTGCCAACAGAACATGTTGAGCCCGCTTTGTTGACCGACGCCGTCGTGGTAGTCGACAATCTGTCCGTTGCCTTCCTGAGCAGGAGTGGAAGTGGAGAAGTCATCCGCTCCATCTCCTTCTCGGTGAAGGCCGGTCAGAGGGTGGGACTCGTAGGGGAGTCCGGATCGGGAAAGTCACTCACCGCTCGCGCCATCATGCAGTTGATTCCAGCTCCGGGCACGATCACCGCCGGAGAGATCCACGTGGGTGACGACTTGACACTCGCCACGGTGACCTCGGCGAAGAAGTGGCGCGGCACGAGCATTGCCATGATCACGCAGGACCCTCTCTCGAGTCTCAATCCGCTCGTTCGCATCGGCGTGCAGATCACCGAAATGCTCCGGCACCATCGCCACGTCTCGCGCGCCGACGCGCGCCAGCGGGCCGTGGAACTCTTGAACGCGGTAGGTATTCCTAATCCCAAGCGCACGATGCGTCAATTTCCAAGTGTGCTGTCCGGGGGCATGCGCCAGCGCGTCGCACTGGCAATTGCCATTAGTTGCAACCCACGTCTGCTCATTGCCGACGAGCCGACGACAGCGCTCGACGTCACCATCCAGGCACAGGTGCTCGACCTACTCGAGACAATGTCGCGCGAACACAACAGTGCGGTGTTGCTTATTAGCCACGACTTGGGTGTCGTGGCGAACTTCTGTGAAGAGATCCTCGTCATGTACGCGGGCAAGATCGTCGAATCGGGTCCGACGACCAGC
>DASZIH010000052.1:0-24161 GCA_035949355.1 Acidimicrobiales bacterium | reverse complement strand
AACCACGCCGTCGAGATGGACGTCGAGCTCGACGGCAAGCACCTGACCGTCACCGGCGAGGTCGCCCAGCAGATCGGCGAAGGTCGCGTGCGCTGCGTGTGCATGAAGCCCACCGACGGCCTCGTTCGCGGTGCCCTGGTGCGCCAGAGTGGACGAGGCATCTCGGTGCCCGTCGGTGACGCAGTGCTCGGTCACGTCTTCAACGTCATTGGTGAGTCGCTCGACACCGACGACATCGGTGCCGTCGAGGACCACTGGGAGATCCACCGCGACGCGCCCGCCTTCGACCAGCTCGAACCGCGCGCAACGATGTTCGAAACCGGCATCAAGGTCGTCGACCTCCTCGCCCCGTACGTCCAGGGTGGCAAGATTGGACTCTTCGGTGGAGCGGGTGTTGGCAAGACGGTGTTGATCATGGAGATGATCCGACGCGTCGCTGAACAGCATGACGGCGTGTCGGTTTTCGCCGGCGTCGGTGAACGTACGCGCGAGGGCACTGACCTTCTGATCGAGATGCGTGAGTCCGGCGTCATCGAAAAGACGGCGCTCGTCTACGGTCAGATGGACGAACCACCGGGCGTACGCCTTCGCGTCGCGCTCGCGGCCCTCACCATGGCCGAGTACTTCCGTGACGTGAAGAACCAGGACGTGTTGTTGTTCATCGACAACATCTTCCGATTCGTGCAGGCCGGTTCCGAGGTCTCGACGTTGCTCGGACGCATGCCGTCGGCCGTGGGATATCAGCCCACGCTCGCCGACGAGATGGGCGAGTTGCAAGAGCGCATCACCTCGACGAGGGGCCACTCCATCACGTCGCTGCAGGCCGTCTACGTCCCCGCGGACGACTACACCGACCCGGCGCCGTTCACGACCTTCACCCACCTCGACGCGACGACGGAGTTGAGTCGTCAGATCGCCGCGCTCGGTATTTACCCGGCCGTCGACCCACTCACCTCGACGTCGAACATCTTGGCGCCCGAGATCGTGGGGGACCGTCACTACGCCGTCGCCCGTCAAGTGCAGGCGATCCTTCAGCGCAACAAGGAACTCCAGGACATCATCGCGATCCTCGGTCTCGACGAGCTGTCCGAGGAGGACCGCATCATGGTGACGCGCGCGCGCAAGATCCAGCGCTTCCTGTCGCAGCCGATGTTCGTCTCCAAGGTCTTCACCGGCATCGAAGGCATCAACGTCCCGGTGCAAGAGACCATCGAGTCCTTCGAGCACCTCGTGAAGGGCGACCTCGACAACTTCCCCGAGCAGGCGTTCCTCAACGTCGGTGGGGCGTCGGACGTCGAGGCGAAGGCCGCGGAGATGGCCAAGAGCTAATGGCGACGCTCACCGTCGAGATCGTGTCACCGGAAAGAGCCCTCTGGGCTGGGGAGGCGAACGCCCTCATCGCGCGCTCGTCCGAGGGCAACTTCACGATCCTGCCTCAGCACACCCAGACGGTGGGCGACATCGTCTCGAGCATCGTTCGCGTCGAAACCAACGAAGGCGAGATCGCGTTCGCCGTGCACACGGGTTACTTTCAAGTGGGACCAGGACTTGCGGAGGGCGAGACGCTCGCAACCGTGCTCGCCGGCGTCGCGGAGCGCACGACCGAGATCGACGTCGCGCGCGCTCAAGCGGCGAAAGAGTCGGCTGAATCGCAACTCGCGAGCGCGTCGAAGGGTGATCAAGAAGACAGTGTGGCCTACCTCATCGCGCTCGCCGCCCTCGAACGCGCCGAACTGCGTCTGCGCGCCGCGACGTCGTAACTAGCGACCCGACACGTAGTCGAGTAAGTCCTTCTTGTCGTTCTCGAGTTCTTCGAGGCGAGCTTTGACCACGTCGCCGATCGAGATGAGCCCGACCAGCTTCGCGTTCTCGACGACGGGGACGTGACGGATACGTCGCTCGGTCATCATGGTCATCAACTCGTTGAGCAGCGTGGCCTCGGTGCAGACGACGACGTCTTTCGTCATGAGGTCTTCGATCTTCTCATCCAAGGCGCTCGCCCCACTCGTCGCCAGCGCTCTCACGGCGTCACGCTCAGAGAAGATGCCGACCAGCGGGGGCTTCGCCCCGGTTACGACGAGCGCCCCGATGCGGCGCTCCTTCAGGAGTGCCAGCGCGTCGCGAACCGATCGTTCCTTCGAGATAGTTGCGACGTCGCGGCCCTTGGACGCTAAAAGTCTTGAGACTCGCATCATGTACCCCCAGTGATCGACGCCGAAGCGTGGAAGCCTTTCGGCCTCTACTTTCGAGGCTACGACCGTGACTCGCGCATAGCAACAGGCGAGTGGACGCGAAGAAGACTCTCAGTCTCGCTAGAGACCAGCGGAATTGAACTCTTGGAGCTTGTCGTGTCGGTGGAACGTTTCGATCGTTCGGATGGTGCCCGATCGCGAGCGAACGACGAGAGATTGGGTGGTGGCACCGAAATCGTAGAAACGCACACCGCGCAAGAAGTCGCCGTCCGTGATGGCCGTTGCGGAGAAGAAGCAGTTGTCACTCGCGACGAGGTCGTCAGTCTTGAGGACTCTTGTGAAATCATAACCAAGCGCCTCCGCCTCCTTTCTGACTTCCGGGGTCTGTGCGTGCAGCACTCCTTGAATCTCGCCACCGAGACCTTTCAGTGCCGCGGCGGCGATGACGCCTTCGGGTGTGCCGCCGATGCCGAAGAGAACGTCGGCGCCGGAGTTGGGCCATCCCGTGGCGATGGCGCCCGCGACGTCGCCGTCGGTGATCGAGATCACGCGCGCCCCCGCTTCACGTACTTCTAAGACGAGGTCGTCGTGACGGGGTCGATCCAAAATGACGACACCGAGTTCCTGCACGGGCTTCTTCAGCCGCTTGGAGAGTTCGGTGAGATTGTCCGTCGCCGACGCGTTGATGTCGACCGCCCCGCGACCACGTGGACCGACCGCGACCTTCTTCATGTAGAAACAGGGTCCGGGGTTGAACATCGTGCCACGTTCGGAGAGCGCGATGACCGATAGCGCGCCGTTTCGACCCATGGCCGTGAGCGTCGTACCGTCAACGGGGTCGACCGCGACGTCAACTTCGGGCGGACGACCGTCGCCGATCTGCTCGCCGTTGTAGAGCATGGGTGCTTCGTCCTTCTCACCCTCGCCGATCACGACGATGCCGTCCATGGCGACCGCTCCGAGGACGAACCGCATGGCGTCAACGGCGGCGCCGTCGGCGGCGTTCTTGTCCCCGCGCCCCGACCACCGTGCGGCCGCGACGGCCGCGGCCTCGGTGACGCGAATGAGCTCGAGGGCGAGGTTGCGGTCGGGCCTTATGGGACGCTGCACAGCGTCAGCGTACTCGGCAGTGCCTTTTGGCCCCAAACGGGACTTTTGTCGATTCCCCACCACCGGCAATACTTAAGGGGTGAGTTCTCTCGTCGTGAAGCCCGCCGGTCCGCTCAACGGCGAAGTTCGGGCCTACGGAGCGAAGAACGCGGTCCTCAAGGAAATGGCGGCCTGTCTGCTCGCGTCGGGCGAGCATCGCCTCACCAACGTGCCGCGCATCAGCGACGTCAAGGTGATGGGCGAACTCCTCGTGGCCCTCGGGTGTCGGGTCGAAGAGCCCGCCGAGCACGAACTTCGTGTCGTCGTCCCCGAGGCAGACGACCTTCATCCCGTCGCGCCGGCGCATCTCTTCGAAGCGATGCGCGCGTCGATCGTCGTCCTGGGACCCCTCCTCGCGCGATGCGGCGAGGCGAACATGGCGCTACCCGGTGGCGACGACTTCGGCCAACGACCGATCAACTTTCACACCGAGGGCCTCACGGCGATGGGTGCCACCTTCGCGAACGACCGCACGTCCATTCACGCCACGACCTCGTCGCCGCGCTTGCACGCGACGCGCGTCACCCTCGAGTACCCGAGTCACACCGCCACCGACAACCTCTTGATGGCCGCCGTCCTCGCCGAGGGTCGCACCATCATCGACAACGCCGCGCGCGAGCCCGAAGTGGCGGACCTTGGCCGTCAACTGCTCTCCATGGGCGCCCGGATCCAAGGGCTCGGCACGTCACTGCTGACCATCGACGGCGTCGCGCGACTCACACCCGCGTACCACGAGGTCGTCACCGACCGAGTGGTGACGGCGACGTATCTTGCGTCGGGCCTGATCACCGGGGGCGAAGTTCGCGTCGTCGACGCGAAGCCAGAGCACATGGTGATGTTGCTGCGAAAGCTTGAGTCGATGGGCGCCGACGTCGACGAACGCGGCACCGGGGTCGCCGTTCGCGCGCGCCAGCGACTGAGAGCGGTCGACGTGGCGACGTTGCCCTATCCCGGCGTCGCGACGGACTACAAGCCACTGCTCACCACGATGTTGAGCGTTGCCGAAGGCGTGTCGGTCGTCACCGAGAACCTGTTCGTCGGACGATTCCGTTACGTCGACGAACTCGTTCGTCTCGGAGCCAATATCACCACCGAAGGTCACCACGCCATGATTCGCGGCGTGGAGCGTCTGGAAGGCACCTCGGTGCGCGCGAGTGACATTCGCGCCGCCGCCGCGCTCATCCTCGCGGGCCTCGTGGCCGAAGGCGAGACGACGGTCACCGGTCTCGAACACATGGACCGCGGCTACGACGACTTCGTTGGTCGCTTGAGTGCACTCGGCGCCACGATCGACCGATTCGCGTGATCGCTCGCGAACCCGACGTACTGTTCGACGAGGCGAAGCAGGGCTCGCGCACCGCGCTGGCGCGACTCATCACCTACGTGGAGTCAGGAGGTGCGCAACACCGAGCGACGGTGTCGCTCGCGTACGCGACGCCCCCGCCCTACGTCGTTGGCCTCACGGGACCACCGGGCGCGGGGAAGTCGACGCTCACCGATCGACTCATCTCCCTGGCCCTCTCACGCGGCCGGATCGGAGACGCCGAGACGTTCGATCAAGTCGCGGTGCTCTGCGTCGATCCCAGTTCGCCCTTCACGGGCGGGGCGATCTTGGGTGATCGAATTCGCATGCAGGACCACGCGACGAACGACCACGTGTTCATCCGCTCCATGGCGACGCGCGGGCATCTGGGAGGACTCTCTCTCGCCGTGCCCGACGCACTTCGCGTACTGGGCGCGGCGAACTTCTCGTTCGCGTTCGTGGAGACCGTCGGTGTTGGCCAAATGGAGGTCGAGATCGCCTCGGCGGCCGACACGACGATCGTCGTCACGAATCCCGGGTGGGGAGATTCGATGCAGGCCAACAAGGCGGGCCTCTTAGAGGTCGCTGACGTCTTCGTCATCAATAAGGCCGATCGACCGGGCGTCAAGGAGACGAAGAGGGATCTTGAACAGATGCTCGATCTCGGAAGGACGAGGTCGTGGCGCCCGCTGATCGTGGAAACGAACGCGACGAGTAGCGAAGGGACGGAGGAGCTCTTCGACGCGATCGACGCGCACCGTGTCTTTCTGGACAAGGAGTTCCTGGACGAGGCACGCCGGCTACGAACGCGAGTGGAGCTCGACAAGGTCGTGAGCGTGCTTCTTCGTTCTCGCGTCGCGGAGCTCGCGCGCGGTGACGCCTACGACGAGCAGATAGAGGCGCTTCTCAACGGCGCAACGGATCCCTATCGCGCGGCCGAAACTCTCCTCATCGATTCATGATCGCCACGTCCGTCGGCTACGACGTCGACTTCGTGGTGCATATCGCCGCGGCCGTCGCCACGATTGCCGTGTACGTGACCATGCGCTACGGCGCCCTCAGTGTCGCTCGCGGTGCTGACGCCTCGACGCAGGCACTGCGCTTTCCCGAGCGACGAAACTGGGCGGCCCGTTTTTTACACCTACTTCCGGTGACAGGACTCATCATGTCCTTGAGCGGTGGGAGCACCGTTTCGCTCGCGAGACCTTGGGTTGGCGTCGGGCTCTTGTGTTACCTCGCCGCGGCCGGACACCTCGAAGTGCGCACGTTGCCCCAAGAGCGCACCGTGGCGAAGACGATCGCGCACGACGGTGTGGCGTCTCCAGAACAAGGTCGTCAACTCGTTCGTTCTATCGACACGATCCTGGCGCTCGTCGCCGTGGCGCTGCTGTCGATGTTGATTCAGTACTGAAGACAGAGATCTGAACAGGCACGTTCACGTACCTCCGCGTAGAGGAGTGACGCCGGCGTCAAGTTCCCTTTGACGGCCCTTCTCAGATCGATCGCGTCGTACGTGACGGACTTCCGACGACAAGCGGCCGGAATCTCAGGGCGCTGAGGAAGATCGCGAGGTCGATCGCGGCGAACGATGACAGCGTGAACGGCACGACGTGCACACCGAACTGCGAGACCAAGAGACTGATGATGGCGGGCCCGGCGACACCGCCCACCATCATGAAGAGGATGAGGAACGAAAGCCCGTCACTGTCGTGGGGACAGAGCATCGTGTACCAGATCAATCCCATCGGAAAGATTGACGCGACGATGAGGCCAAGTAGTGGGTACGCGAAGGGCGCGAACGTGTCCGAGAAAGCCGTCGCGCACACGACGACGGCGAGCACCAGTCCACCGAGGACGAGTTTCTTCTCGGAGAGTCGATGGTAGAGCGGACCGCCGAGCAAGCGACCAATCGCCACGCCGGTCCAGAACCCGGCGGTGACGAGGCTTCCCGATGATTCGGAGTATCCGACGCCGTGGAGTTGGGTCGCCATCCAACCGGAGGCACTTGTCTCGAGGGCGACGTAGACGACGTAGGCCATGATGAAGGTGAGAAGGATTGGTCGCCGCTGTGCCTTCATCTTCGTGATTTCGAACTGCAGCGCTTCGGTGTGAAGAGGTGGCGCGTGCACGCCGCCGTTGGAGAGGGACAGCATGAGCGCGATGAGCGCAAGGCCCGCGAAGAGGAATCGAAAGTTGTTGGGATTCAATCCGATGATGACGAGCGGGCAGATCACCGCACCCACGCCGTAACCGGCGTTGCTCACACTCAGTCGATGCGCCCTGCCTTTGAGCGCCGTTCGAGCGAGCAGCGTGTTGAGTCCGATGTCGAGCGCGCCAAAACCGAGACCGATGAGAAAGACGCTCGTCAGGAAGATGACCCACGAGTGAGAGATCGAGGCGCCGAGCGCGCCGGCGACGATCACGACGAGCGAGGACGAAAGGACCAATCGACCTTGGAGCCGTTTGAGTCCGAGCCAACCGGGGAGGACACCGAGGGTTGCGCCCACGAAGTAGACGCTGAGTGCTGTGCCGGCGCTCGGTAGCGAAAGGTGAAAGCGGTGAGTGAAGCTCACGAGTAGCGGTCCGAAGAGCGAGGTCACGGCCCCCATGAGGATGAAGATGCCGGTCGTGCTCGCGAACGCGGAGGGTCGAAACGTAACTTCAGTAGCAGGCGTTGGGGAGGGGGGTGAAGTTTCTGAGTCCACGTGTGTACCCGATCCTAGGTGGTGCGTCTTTTCGCCTCGACGTCGAAACGATGACCTTGAATGAGTAAGTACACTTCGCAAGTGACAGAATTGAGAACCGCGACGCGCGAGACCATCTTGGCCGTCGACATCGGAGCGACCACGATCAAATTCGGCGTGGTCGACGCCGAGGGCCACTTGGTCGATGACGTGCTTCGCGTGGCGACTCCCTACCCCTGTTCTCCAAGTCGCCTGATCGAGTTCATCACCGAGCAGATTGCGCTCAGTGGTTGTTCGCGCGTCGGCGTGGGGTTCCCCGGCGACCTGCGTGAAGGCCTCGTGATCGAGCCGGGCAATCTCTCGCGTCCGAAAGGATTCACCTCCGAAATCGACCCGCTCCTCCTGGCCGAGTGGCAAAACATCAATCTGGAGCAGGCCATCCGTAATGCCTGTCACCAGGATGTTCGCGTGGTCAACGACGCCACGCTCGCCGCGCTTGGCTGTAGCGAGGGGGCCGGCAACGAGTTGGTCTTCACGCTCGGCACGGGATTCGGCATCGCGCTCTTGGCCAACGGGGAAGTCATCAAGATCCGTGACGTAGGAGCAGAACTGTACTGCGACGGTCAATCGTACGACCGCGTGCTGGGTGAGTTCGCGCGGTCCCAAGATGAAGTGCGATGGAACGGCCGGCTGCATCGAGCGGTCAACGGCTTCGTTGAGGAGTTCTCCGCGGACACGGTGCACCTCGGCGGTGGCAATTCGCGACGTGTCGATTTGACGCTGTTTTCGGAGGCGACGTACCGAATCGTCGTGAACAACAACGATGCCACCTTGCGCGGCGCCGTGAAACTATTCGATCGATAGACAACCACGTCGCTCGCCTTCGAGTTCGCCGGAGCTCAATGTGTTAGGAACGGACGCGGTCTGTTGCATTCACCGTCATTGAAGGTGAGATTCTTACGCAGGGTGGCTTCGCTGGTTGTCCATAGCGATCCACGGACGTGCTGACGTGAGTTGGCGTTGACCCGACGACACTCTGGTAATCGCGCGACGTAGTTTTAGTCACGTCCGCTCCTGACGACACGGGCGAATCGGGAGAAGGTGAGTGTCGGGCGGATAGTGCAGCGTCGACGGTGGGCACGGTGAAAAGGCTTGCCCCGTACTTGACAAGGGCACCGGGTTGCCATAAGGTGCCAAAAGTTAAATGGAACTCAGTTCCAATTATTAGAACTGACACAAATTAGGGGGCCGGTATGTTTCGCTTCAACAAGGAAGGGCGAGGGGCGTCTCGCTCGTATCGCATCGGCGCGATTGGACTCGCGCTCGCGATGGCGTCGGGCGCCGCACTGCTCTCGAGCGCGGCCGGTGCCAGCTCCAAGACGACCATCACCATCTGGAATGACCCGCTCGCGGCCGGCTCGGTCGGCGTGCCGGCGTCGAAGTCGTTCCTCACGAAGGGCGTGAACCTCTTCATGAAGGCGAACCCCAACATCACCGTGAAGATCCTCCAAGAGCCCATGGGTTCGACGACCGCGTTCAACACGCTGTTGCAGTCCTCAGAGCTCGCGGGCACGACACCGGACATCGGACAGCTCTACGTCGGCGGTCAGGTCCTGCAGAACGCGAAGTTCCTCGACCCCCTCAACAAGGCCCTGGGCTCGTCCTACATCAACTCACTCACTGGATGGCAGTTCGTCACGAAGGACTACAAGCCCGGGAGCACGATCTACGCCGTTCCCTACGGAGCGGGCTACTACTACACCGTGTACTACAACAAGAAGCTGTTCGCGAAGGCCGGGATCACCGGAGCCCTGCCGACGACCTGGAACTCACTAGTGACGCTCGCGAAGAAATTGAAGGCAAAGGGCGTGACCCCCTTCGAGTTCGGGGAGAAGGAAGGGTACTTCGGCGCCTGGACGATGGACTCGCTCATGTCGCTCTACGGTGGAAACCAGGGTGTACTCAACATGTACACGGGTAAGGCGTCTCTCGATACCAATGAGCTCATCAAGCCCTACGAGGCGTGGCACGCACTCTTCGCGCAGGGCCTCACGAACTCCAACGCGGCGACCTTGACGTACACGACGGGTGTCGCGAACTTCGCCGCCGGTCAAGCCGCGATGACGATCACGGGCCAGTACTACGACACGCAGATCTCGAAGGGACTCGGAAAGAACGTCGGACTGTTCCCCGTGCCCGCGCTGAGTGGCTCGAAGTACCCCAAGTCGCTCTCCGGGGGACCCAACAACTCCTACGTCATTTTCAAGACGTCGAAGAACGTGAAGGATGACGTGAAGTTGATCAAGTTCCTCACTTCGATCCAAGTGCAGACCCTCTCGGTGCAAGAGCTCGGCCAGTTGCCGAACAACGTGTCCTTCAAGGCCACTTCGGCCTTCGCGGCGGCCCAGCCCCTGTTGACCGAGTTGGACACCTACATCTCGAAGGACCACTACGCGTTGGACGAGGCATTTGACAACATCATGCCGGGCAGCATCGACTCGTACTGGTACCAGACGAACAACGGCGTCTTCTCCGGCGCGCTGAGCCCGCAGAGCGCCGCCTCAAGCATGCAGTCGCAGATGAAGAGCTACCTCGCCACCGCCGCCACGGGCTGATCCCACGCGGCTGGGCGAGCTGCGCTGTCGAATTGAGATAATGACGGGAAGTGTTGAGGAGGCAGTCCATGGGGTCTAGGAGTAACCCCGAGGTCGTAGACGAGCACGACCTTCCGGCGGTGACCCCGCCGGAGCTGTCGCGTAAGCGTCGAAACGCCTTCTCCTACGTCGCGCTCTTACCGGCTGCCGTCTTGGTGCTCGGCCTCATGGTGCTGCCGATAGGCGAGACCATTTATCACAGCTTCACCAACTGGGACGGCGTCACCAGCACGTTCATCGGGTTTCGCAATTTCGAACTGATCTTCCACAACCCGATCATCTCCCAGGTGCTCGTCAACTCCTTGATCTTCGTCATCTCGGTGCCGTTGATTCTGGCGGCGTCGTTGGTGACGGCGGTGCTCGTGTACGAGAAGGTCCTCGGCTGGAGGGTGTTCCGGTTTCTCTTCTTCATTCCCATGGTGCTCTCACCCGTGATCGTCGGCGTCCTCTTCAGCACGTTCTTCTTGCCTGGCGGGGCCGTCGACCAGATCCTGCGGCCCCTTGGACTCGGGAACTTCTCATGGCTGGGAAACCCCTGGGCGGCGAGGTGGGTCGTCATCCTCGCCCTCGTCTGGGCGTCGTTCGGGTTCGGCATGGTCGTGATCCTCTCCGCGATGACGACGGTGGACACGGCACTGTACGACGCCGCCGCCATCGACGGCGCCTCGTGGTGGCGACGACTTCGTTCGATCACCATCCCGATGATCTCGGGATCGCTGCAGTTCTTAAGCGTGATCAACGTGATCTACACCTTCACCTCGCTGTTCGCGTTCGTCTTTGTCATCACGGCCGGTGGGCCGGGCTTCGCAACGACGACCGTCGACTACTACACCTACATCACGACCTTCGAGAACGGTCAGTTTGGCTACGGTGCGGCCATTGCCCTGCTGCTCTTCTTGATCGTGTTGACGCTCACCATCGCACAGGTCAAACTGTTCCCCAACCGCGAAGTCCAACAGGGGTCGTAGCGATGACGTCAAGGATCTCACGCGGACTGGTCTTCACCGCCCTTACCCTCATCGGCATCTCCACGGTGTACCCACTGCTCTTCATGGCGCTCAACAGCATGCGCACCTCGCAGGCCTACAACGTCAATCCCTTCGGCCTGCCCACGCACTGGAGCCTGAGCAGCTACCGGGCACTGTTCTCGCAGATCCCGTTCTTGCAGAGCATCCTGCACTCCTTCATCGTCGTCATCCCCGCAGTGATCTTGGCCACCTTCGCCTCATCGCTCGCCGCGTTCGTGTTCACCAAAGTGCCGGTCAAGCTCGGCAACGTCTTGTTCTGGACGATGCTGATGATCATGTTCATGCCGGGCATCGTCGTGTTGTTGCCGCTCTACGTCGAGGTTGCCCGTAGCGGGCTCGCCAACAACTTCGTGCCCGCGATGCTCATCTACACCGCGATCAACATCCCGTACGGGACGTACCTACTACGTGCCAACTTTCGATCGATTCCCAACTCGGTAGTGGAGGCGGCGCGCGTCGACGGCGCGAGCTGGTTCAAGGTCTACTACCGCGTGATTCTGCCGATCGGCAAACCCGCGATCATCACCGTGGGCATCTTGACGTTCCTCAACATATGGAACGACCTCTTCATTAGCCTGGTGCTCTTGCACGCGCCCAACACCGAGATGGTGACGCCGACCCTCGCCCAGTTGAGTGGCAAGTTCACGACGGATATCCCCGTGCTGATGGCGGGGCTGTTGCTCGGCGCGTTGCCGACACTGCTCTTGTACTCGGTGACGGCGCGCGTGTTCATCCGAGGCATGCTCTCTGGCGCCGTCCGTTAAGCGCTGGCACGAATGTTGACGACCGACGCCGCGAACTCGCCAGTGCACCGTTTCGAAGACGCTCGAGGCGCGATGACGCCACTCGGCACGCCGTTCGAACGCGTGACCAAGTGGCTCGACGACGCCGAGCACGACGTGCTGGTCCTCACCGGTGCCGCGTGGGTTCGCTGGCTCACGGGATACTCGCGCTACGGCGCGGGGCTGTCGTGCGTCCTCGTGCGATCGGACGGCTCGGCCGAACTGTTCGTGCCGAGTTACGAGGTTCGTTTCGCTCGCGAGTTCGTCAATGAGTCGCGTGTGAAACTTCGTGCCTACACCGACGTCGGCTACGGACTGCTGCGCGATCCCTTTACCCCGCTCTCGAGCGCCTTTCGCCAGGTCCAAGGACTCAGCGACGCGCGCGTCGCGCACGTCGAGAGCGACTGGCTGGGCGGCAGTGGTCTTCTCCCCTCGGCGTCCTTCGACGTGGGTCCAGCCATCGCGAAGCTGCGAATGGTGAAGAGTGCCGTCGAGCTCGACGAGATGGCTCGTCGGGTTGCGATGTGCTGGGTCGCCCAACACGCCGTCTCCCAGGCGCTCAGCTGGGGCGCCAGTGAGATCGAGCTCTACTCGCTCGCGCGCGCGAGTGCCGAGGGCCACTGGGGCTCGCCGATTGAGATGAACGCGGACGTGATCGGGGGACCGTCATGCGCGGGTGTCGGCGCGCCGGTGAGCGTTCCGGGTCGGCGCGTCGTGCAAACTGGCGAGACGCTGATCGTGGACTTGGTCATGGGCGTCTCGGGCTACTTCGCAGATATCACGTGGACGCACATTCGAGGAGAGAACCTCGAGCAGGCGGCGTTGCGTGACAGCATGGTCAACGTGATGGAGACGATTGCGCGCGGGCTCGTACCCGGGCGGCGGTGTTCGGACGTGTACCGCGAGATGGAACACCTCATTCACGACGTCGCGCCGAACGACTCGTTCACGCATCACGGGGGACACGGCATCGGCCTCTCGGGCTACGAGGCGCCGTTTCTCGCCCCTTTCGACGACACGGAGCTCGAAGAGGGGATGACCGTCGCCATCGAGCCCGGTGCCTACGGCCGGGACCACGGCGTTCGCGTCGAGAACAACTACGTCGTCACCAAACACGGCGGCATCGAGATTCCTGGTCGGCCTCTCGACATGGAGCTCCTCGCGTGAGCGAAGGGATCGTCGTCGTCACGGGTGCCGCGAACGGCATCGGTCTCGCCGTCGCGCAGCGTTTCGTCCAAGGCGGCCGCACCGTCGTCGGCGTCGATCGCGTCGCTCCGAGTGAATCGTTAGGCTTCGCCCTCGAGACCTTCGACCTTGCGGACACGGGCGTGATCGCCAGTTGGTTCAGCGACCTCGAACGAGAGCACGGACCCTCGAGTGCTCTCGTGAACGTGGCCGGCATCTACGAGCGGATCGATCCTTCGCGATTCTCGCTCGACGCCTACCGACGGGTGCTGGCGGTGGACCTCGACGCGCCGATCCTGCTCGGCGTGTGCGCGGCCGAGTCGATGGCGCGACGTGGCTTCGGTCGGGTCGTCAACGTGACCAGCATCCACGGCGAGTTCGGTGAGCGCGGCGGCCTCGCCTACGACGTCGCGAAGGGTGGACTCAATCAAGCGACGCGGACGCTGGCGCTCGAGTACGCCGATCGCGGCGTGCTCTGCAACGCGGTGGCGCCCGGCTTCATCAACACCGCGATGGCCATGGTCGACGGCGTTCTCGAGACGACGACGGACGACTTTCGTCGGGTCTACGTCGACGGCGGGAAACTACCCGTCGGTCGTGCGGGGAGCCCGGGCGACATCGCCGGTCTCGTCGAATGGCTGTGCTCGTCGGACAATTCGTACGTGACCGGTCAGGTCATCCGAATTGACGGCGGACTGTCCGCGACGTTTTGATCAGTCGGTGACGCCAGCGGGTTGCAAGAGGATCTTCACCGCGTTGGTCGTCTGTCCCGCGAGGCTCGCGAACGCCGCGGCGCCTTCGCTCAACGGCAGGCGGTCGAGCCAGCCCACCGAGGGCGGCGCCTTCGCCAACATCGCGAGCGCCTCTTCGAAGTCCTTTCGGGTGTAGGCGTAGCTGCCGCGAAAGCTCACGCCGCGACGCACGAGGTCACCGATCTCGACGTTGCCGGTGAACTGACCGAGACCAACGACGACGACGTCACCGCCGGCGCGAACCGTGGTCAGTCCCGCGCTCCACGTTGCTTCGTAGCCCACGGCGTCGACGACGATGTCCGCCGAACCCGGAGCGAACGAGCTCGCGGACGACACGACACTGTCGGCGCCGAGCTCGAGGGCGGTGGCGTGTCGATCCTTGAGGGGGTCGGCCGCGACGACGTGACATCCCGCGAGGGCCGCCGCGTAGATCGCGAGGAGTCCAATGGATCCACACCCGATGACGGCGACGTTGACGTCGGGCCCGAGTTCCAGACCTTTGAACGCAGCGAGCGACGTGGCGAGCGGCTCGGTCAACGCGGCGACGTCCGCGGAGAGACCTTCGGGCACCGCGACGAGCGCCGACGTGGGCACGACGACTTCCTGTGCGAACGTGCCGGGTCGATCGAGGCCGAGCAACAAGCGATCGCTGCAGAGATTCTCTTGGCCACTCAGGCACCGCGCGCAGTGGCCGCATCCCTGGAGGGGCAAGACGACGAACAGTCGGTCGTCACCCTTGATCCGTCCAACGGCCTCGTGCCCGAGGACCAGCGGTGGCACTCGCTTGCCGCCGGCGCCGCGATACGCGTGCAGGTCGGAGCCGCAGATTCCCGCGAGGGAGACCTCGAACAAGGTCTCGTCGGCGTTGGGGATCTCACTCGGGAGATCCTCGATTACGAGACGATCGCCTCCAAGCCACACGAGCGCTTCCATACGTCCTCCTAGACCGGTTTCAATTATTAGAACAGTGTTCCCAATCGGTACGAAGTGACTATAGTTGCGATTTGGACGAGCGGGAAGGGTCTAGATGATGGTGAAAAAAGATCACGTCGCGGACCTCGTCGACGACGAGAAGGCGCTCAACGGTGCCGATCGCGTCCTCGCCACGCTCAACCTGCTCGGGGGCTTTCCCGACGGCATCGGCCTCAACGACCTGGCCAGACTCTTGAACTCACCGCGCTCGAGTGTGCACCGCGCACTGGGCGCCCTTCGCCGGGCCGATCTCATCGAACAGGACAAGGACAGTCGCTACCGCCTGGGCTACGGCCTCTTGAAGCTGGCCTTCTCGTACTACGAGGAGCTCGACGAGGTCGGTCGCATCCGCCCCGTGCTCGCCGCACTCGCCGAGCGCTTCGGGGAGACGACGCACTACGCCATCTTGGACCGGTCCGAGGTCGTGTACCTCGCGAAAGTGCAACCCGCGACGTCGCGCTACCAGATGACGTCGGTGATCGGCGGACGAAATCCCGCGTACTGCACGGGCGTAGGCAAGGCGTTGCTCGCGTACCTGTTGAAGGACGAGCAGCGCGTCGACGACTACGTCGACACTCACGAACCTCCCCTCGTTCGCCACACCGATCACACGATCACGACGGCGAAGAAGTTGCACAAGGAGCTCGCCTCCATCCGCGACGATGGCTACGCCGTTGACCGAGAAGAGAACGAGCCGGGCATCAACTGCCTCGCGATCCCGCTGTTCCTAACGTCGAAGTCGGTGCCGGACGGCGCCGTGAGCATCACGGCCGTCGCGCAACGCTTTCCACTCGAGAGACTCGAAAAATCCGTAGAGGAGGCTCGCGACGTCATTCGCGAGCACCTAGGGGAGGTCATGAAGTGAAGATCACCGAGGTAGAGGCCCTCGTCCTGCAAGCGGGCGAGATCGATACGTCGCGCGCCGACGGGACCCAGGACGCCTTCGTCGTTCGGATCCACACCGACGAAGGCATCGTCGGCGTGGGAGAGGGCGACACGTCGCCCTACGTCGCGCGCGAGATCGTCACCATGCCCTCGTCGCACTCGCTGTCGCGGGGACTCGCGGAGGTGCTCATCGGAAAGGACCCCTTGCGAGTGCGGCCCTTGTGGGACGAGATGTTCGCGAGCGGCTACCACTACGGCCGTGACGGCGCCGCGCTGCACGCGATGAGCGCCATCGACATGGCGCTGTGGGACCTCCTCGGCAAGGTCGCCGGACTGTCGGTCGCGCAGCTGCTCGGTGGCGTCGAGTCGAACGAGATCGAGATCTACGCGAGCGAGGTGATGCCCGAGACGCCCGACGAGGTGACGGCCATCGCGACGCGCGTGGTCGACGAAGGCTTCACGGCGCTGAAGTTCGGCTGGGGACCACTCGGCAAGGACGTCGGTCGCGACATCGAGCTCGTCAGCGCAGCGCGCGCGGTACTGGGCAACGAGCGCAAACTGATGATCGACGGCGGTATGGCGTACACGCTGCGCGCCGCCCAGGAGTTCTGTCGCCGCAGCGAGTCCCTCGGACTCTTCTGGTTCGAAGAGCCCTTCGAGGCCGACGACCTGCGCTCGTACGAGCGACTCACGAAGAGCGTGGGCGTGCGAATCGCCTGCGGTGAAGCGCACTCGAACGTCGCGCCGTTTCGCCAACTCACGGACGTCGGCGTCAGCATCCTGCAGCCGGACCTCGGGCGCTGCGGTGGGTTCACCATTGGTCGCGACATCGCCGCGATGTGTCGTGAGTACAGCGCGAGTGCCGTCGTCATCCCGCACTGCTTCTCGACGGACGTGCTGCTCGCCGCCACGATGCAGTTCGTCGCGTCGCTGCCCGGTGAACGATTGATCGAATTTCCCGTGACGTCCTCCAAGCGCTCCGGGACGATACTGACCTCCCCGTTCGTTCCCCAGAACGGCGTCCTTCGCCTGCCGCAGGGACCGGGTCTCGGCATTACCCTCAACGACGAAGAGGTTGCGCGTCGTAAGGTCACGATCTAAGGCGCTCGTGATGGAACACGCGTCGCCGACGACACCAGGGTTGAAGTAGGTAGCGATGGCATCAATCTCGATAGAAAAGGTCTCGAAGGTCTACCCCAACGGGTTCCAGGCGGTGCACGAACTCGACGTCGCGGTCGCCGAAGGCGAGTTCATGGTCATGGTCGGGCCGTCGGGGTGCGGTAAGACGACGGCGCTTCGAATGGTGGCCGGTCTCGAAGAGATCTCGTCGGGAACGCTGCGCATCGGCGATCAGATCGCGAACAATCTGACGTCGAAAGAGCGCGACGTGGCCATGGTCTTTCAGAACTACGCGCTGTACCCGCACATGACGGTCGCTGAAAATATCGCCTTCGGACTGAGTCTGCGTAAGATCCCGAAGGTCGAGATAAAGAAGAAGGTCGCTGTCGCAGCCGACATCCTCGGTCTCACCGATCTGCTGAATCAAAAGCCAGGTCTGCTCTCGGGTGGTCAGCGCCAACGCGTCGCCATGGGTCGAGCGATCGTCCGCGAGCCCAAGGTCTTTTTGATGGATGAGCCCCTGTCGAACCTGGACGCCAAGTTGCGCGTCCAGATGCGTACCGAGGTCCGCCGCATCCAACGGCGCATTGGTGTCGCCACCCTCTACGTCACGCACGACCAGACGGAAGCCATGACGATGGGCGACCGCGTGGCGGTGATGCGTCTCGGGGTGCTGCAGCAGTGCGACAAACCCCAAGTCCTCTACGCCAATCCGACGAACCTCTTCGTGGCCGCCTTTATTGGCTCTCCCGCCATGAACCTCTTCGAAGCGTCACTCAGTGAGGACGGTGCGGTGCTGCGATTGGGCTCACAGTCGCTGTCGATCGGTGACGCGGTCTATCAACGTCGTGCGGGTCTTGCGGCGTTTCGCGGTCGAAGCGTGATCGTTGGTCTTCGCGCCGAAGACCTCCCCGTCGTCGCTGGCGAGCACGTGCCGGGCAGCGTGATGAAGGCCCAGGTGGAAGAGGTCGAAGCGTTGGGTTCCGAACTCCTGGTTCACTTCTCGATCGACGCCACGCGCGTGAGCGGCGACATCCAGAGTGCCAAGGACAGTGAGGAGCTGTCCATGACCGCGATCGACATCGTGGGCGAGGGCGTGGCGCGAGTCGAGCCGCGCGCCGACGTTCGCGTGGGTGACGACGCGCTGTTCACGATCTACCCGGAACGAATGCACTTCTTCGATCCTGAGAGCCACGACGCCGTCAAGTAGTGCGTCAAGACGGAACGATTCGATGACGACCAACCTCGTAGGGGAAGGAATCTCGCTGTCGATGATGCCAGAGCGCGGCGGCAAGATCACGAGTCTCGTGGACGTCGAGCGCCGCCGAGAGTGGTTGGAGCAAGCGTCGCGCCCTCTCGTCGGGCCAATCGAGGACGGAGGTTCGTTCGATGAGGGCGACATGTGCGGTTGGGACGAGATGATGCCCACGATCGCCCCCTGTAACGATCCCGTCTCTGGCGTCTCCTTGGCGGACCACGGGGACCTATGGAGGAAACCGTGGGACGTGACGGCCCAGGACCGTCATTCGGTGTCGACGCGCGTCGTGGGCAACGTCCTCGCGTTCTGCTTCGAACGAACGTTGACCTTGGGTGTTCGGACCCTTCACCTGGACTACCGCGTGAAGAATCAAGGCGCCGGTGGCCTCGCGCTCCTCTGGGCGACGCATCCCCTCTTTTCGGTCGCTGCCGCGACTCGAGTAGTGCTCGGTGAAGCTGCCGACGTGCGAGAACTTCACGAGACCGGAGAGTCCACCCCGGCGACGTGGCCCGAGGGCGGTGTCAGTGTCGTCGGGGCGCTGGCTCGAGGACAAGGGAAGAAGTTCTTCGCCCGCGCGGCGCGTGGCGATGCCTCGGCCTCGTTGGTCGACGCCGACGGAGGATCGCTCACGATGTCGTGGCGCGCGCCGGAGGTCCCATGGCTCGGCGTCTGGCTCGACAACTGCTCACTCTCGCGGGGACCGGTCGCGGCCATCGAACCGACGAACGCTTCGGATGATTCGCTCGACGTCGCCGAGCGAGCGGGGCAGTCGTGGTCCCTCGCTCCGGGCAGTGAGCTTCACTGGAGTATCGCGGTGAGCGTGAGCGGTTCCGTGACGCCCGCGTGAGATGCACCGGAACATGACGAAGTGGAAAGGTTCGCGATGAAGTTGGTACGAGTTGGTGAGTTGGGCCACGAACGCGCGGCGGTGCTGGGACGCGACGGCGAAATCCTGAGACTGCCAGAGTCGCTGGGCGACGTGGACGCGTCGTTCTGGCGAGGAGGCGGCGTTGATGAAGTGCGACGACTGTTGGACGCACAGGCGTTGCACGAGGTCGTGGACGTACCCGTGCGCTTCGGGTCACCGATCGCCAAGCCTGAGAAAATAGTCTGCATTGGCCTCAACTACCGCGACCACGCGCGAGAGACGGGAAGTGCCATTCCCGATGAGCCGATCATCTTCATGAAGGCGCCGAACTGCGTGGTGGGCCCGAACGACGACGTGCTCGTCCCGAGAGGCTCGGTGAAGACCGACTGGGAGGTCGAACTCGGCGTCGTCATCGGCGCGCGGGCGCGCTACCTCGAGAGTCCCGAGGCCGCCGGAGCCTTCATCGCCGGGTACTGCCTTTCGCACGACGTGTCCGAACGTGAGTTCCAGCTGGAACGCGGGGGACAGTGGGACAAGGGCAAGAGTTGCGAGACGTTCAACCCACTCGGTCCTTGGCTCGTCACCCGTGACGAGATCGTCGACCCGCAGAATCTTGGTCTGCGACTCAGCGTGAACGGCGTCGAGCGTCAGAACGGCACGACCGCCGACATGATCTTCGGCGTGGACTACATCGTGTGGTACCTGAGCCAGTTCATGGTGCTCGAGCCCGGGGACCTCATTAACACGGGGACGCCGGCGGGCGTGTCGCTCGTCCACGACGACGTTCCTTACCTTCGCGAGGGCGACGTCACGCAACTGACCATCGACGGACTTGGCACGCAGCGAAGTCGGATCGGTCAGGCTTAGGCAGGGCGACGGCGTCGTCGGAATTTACAGGTCCCGCCCCCGACGTTCGCGAATCAGCTATCGAGCAGTAAAGAGAGGAATGAAATGGACAATCTGAAGGGTAAACGGGCACTCGTGACCGGAGCGTCGAGTGGCATTGGCCAAGCGATCGCCGTGAAACTCGGTGCCGAGGGCGTGGCCGTCGGGGTTGGTGGACGCGACGTGGAGCGTGTGGACCAGACCTGCGGGCTGATCAACGCCGCGGGCGGACGAGCCGTTCCCGTCGTTGGTGACGTCTCGGACGCGCAACAGGCCGAGCGCGTGGTCACGGGCACGGTCGACGCACTGGGGGGCCTCGACATCGTCGTGAACAACGCGGGCGTCGACGCCAACGAGTGGCGCGACGTCGCCGATTGGTCGATCGAGAGCTTCGACGAGATCATGGCCATCAACACCAGAGGACCGTTTCTCGTGTCGAAGTTCTCGATCCCTCATCTGCTCGCGGCGGGTGGCGGCACGATGCTCCACATAAGTTCCGTGTGCGCCGTCACCGTCTGGGCGGGCGACTGCGGGTACGACATCTCCAAGGCGGCGCTCAACATGCTGTCGGACCACATCGCGGTGGTGTACGCGTCGAGAGGCATCGTCTCGAACACGCTGATGCCCGGCGTGGTGAGAACCGCGCTGCACGAAGGCGTGATGGAAGGAATGAACGACGGGCGGGCGTTCGAAAGGGTGCTGCTCTCTCGCCACCCCATTGGTCGCTTCGGTACGGTAGAGGAGATCGCCGAGAGTGCGGCGTTCCTCTGCAGCGGTGTCGCACCGTTCCTCACGGGTGCCAACATCTTGATCGACGGCGCTTACAGCCGGGTGTGACGCGACACGCCTCGTCGCTCCTCAGTCATGACGACACGCTCGGTGGCGGTCGCTTCAGGACCGTGAGGCGCTGGAGCTGGGTGACGTGTGTCGGCGTCAACTCCTCGAGGTTCTTCACCCCGAGCAGGCGCATCGTACGCGTGATCCCACTCGAGAGGATGTGAATGGCCCGATCGACGCCCGGGCGTCCGCCGGCCATCAGACCATAGACGTACGCGCGACCCACCAGCGTGAAGGAGGCGCCGAGAGCGATCGACGCGACGACGTCGGCGCCGCTCGTGATGCCGGTGTCGAGGTGAATCTCGAGGTCCTTGCCGACCTCGCGCACGACCTCGGGTAGGAGATGAAACGGCACGGGCGCTCGGTCGAGCTGGCGACCGCCGTGGTTCGACAACGTGATGGCGTCGACGCCCAGCGTGGCCAGTCTCCTCGCGTCGTCGAGGCTCTGTACGCCCTTCACGACGAGCCTGCCGGGCCACTGCTCCTTGATCCAGGCGAGATCGTCAAAGGTGACGGTCGCGTCGAACATCGCGTCGAGCAGGTCCGCGACCGTACCGGGCCAGCGTTCGAGTGAGGCGAAGCGAAGCGGCTCGCTGGTGAGGAAGTCGAACCACCACGCAGGCTTCGTGATCGCGTTGGCGACCGTGGCGAGAGTGAGCTGAGGCGGGATGGCAAGTCCGTTTCGCTGGTCGCGCAGTCGCGCTCCGGCGACCGGCACGTCGACGGTCACGAGCAGCGTGTCGAAGCCAGCCTTGGCCGCGCGATCGACGAGCGCCATCGATCGCTCTCGATCCTTCCAGAGGTAGAGCTGAAACCAGTGACGCGCACCGGGACTGGCGGCGGCGACGTCTTCGATCGTGGTCGTACCCATCGTGGACAATGAGAACGGGATGCCCGCCGCCGCGGCCGACTGCGCGCCCGCGATCTCTCCCTCGGCGCGCATCAGTCGCGTGAAGCCGATCGGCGCTATTCCAAAGGGCAACGCGACGCGGGCGCCGAGGACGGTCGATGAGGTGTCGATCGTCGAGACGTCGCGAAGGACGCCCGGATTGAACTCGATATCCTCGAAGGCCTGGCGCGCGCGAGCGAGAGAGATCTCCTGCTCCGCCGCGCCCTCGGTGTAGTCGAAGGGGCCCCTCGGCGTGCGACGTTTCGCGATCGTGCGCAGGTCCGCGATCGTTAACGCCTGGGCCAAGCGGCGTTGAGTGCCGTTCAGTTGCGGTGCTCGCAGTCGCACGAGCGGCGCGAGTTCGCTCGGCCTCGGCAATCGTCGCTTCACGGTGCGTCTTTCACGTCAAGGGACGTACCCGACGTCCGAATTCACCGATGAGACAGCCGGAATCGTGGTCGAGGCTCGTTACGCGCCCACGTAGTACTTGTCAGCGACCGCGAGCGCCCGATCAAGTCGCGCGAGCCCCTCGCGGGCTTCGTCGTCGGTAATCGTGCACGGCGGCACGACGTGGAGTCGGTTGAAGTTGTTGAAGATCAAGAGACCCTCACTGCGACACGCCGCAACCAGTTCGTTCATCGCGGGAGAACTCGCGCCGTACGGCGCGAGCGGCTCTTTCGTTGCTCGGTCGGTGACGAATTCCAGCGCGAAGAAGACGCCGAGGCCCCGCACGTCGCCAATGACCTGGTGCTTGGCTGCGAGGGCCTCGAGTCCGGGGCGCAAGACCTCGTCGCCGATTCGCTTCGCGTTTTCGATGATGTGCTCGCTCTCCATCGCCTCGATGGACGCCACCGCCGCCGCGCACGCCAGCGGGTGACCCGAGTACGTGAGGCCACCGGGATAGACCCGGTCGTTGAACGTGGCCGAGATCGCCTCGTTGATCACGACACCGCCGAGCGGTACGTAACCGGAGTTCACGCCCTTGGCGAAGGTGACGAGGTCCGGCTTCACGTCGTGGTGCTGGTACGCGAACCATGAGCCAGTACGCCCAAAGCCGCACATCACCTCGTCCGCGATGTAGACAATGCCGTAGCGGTCGCAGATCTCCCGGACGCCCTTCAAGAATCCCTTCGGTGGCACCATGATGCCCGCCGTACCGGGAACCGACTCGAGGATGATCGCGGCGAACGCCGCGGGTCCTTCGAAGCGGATCGTGTTCTCAAGACTCTCGAGCGCACGAGCGCACTCCTCCTCTTCGGTGGTGGCGTTGTAGACCGAGCGATAGAGAAAGGGCCCGAAGAAGTGCACTGCACCGGACGAACTGTCGTCGTTCGGCCAACGTCGGGGATCGCCCGTCAAGTTGATCGACGTGGACGTGGCGCCGTGATAGCTCCGGTAGGTGGCGAGCACCTTATGACGTCCCGTGTGGAGTCGGGCCATCCGTACTGCGTGCTCCACCGCTTCGGCGCCCGCGTTGGTGAAGAAGACCTTGGCCGCTCCGTCGAAGGAGTGGTCGAGGATGAGCTCCGCGGCGTGGTACCGCGCTTCATACCCGTGTTGCGGCGCGATGGTGCAGAGGAGGCCGGCCTGGTCTTGTATGGCTCGCACGACCGAGGGATGTTGGTGTCCGATGTTGGTGTTGACCAACTGCGAAGAGAAATCCAGGTAGGTCGTGCCATCCTCGCCGGTGACGTAGACGCCCTGGGCGTCTTTGACCATGAGAGGACTGATCGAGGCCTGTGCTGACCAGGAGTGAAAGACGGAGGCCTTCTCACGTTCGAGGGAGGTCAGCGCGGAGCGGTCGTTTGACATGTCACGGTCCTTATTCATTGGCGGTATCTGCACTGTAACGTACCGAGATATCGGACAAGAATCGCACCGCCGACTCGATCCGAGCGCGAGACCGACCTCTTGAAGAAGCCGTCAACGAGCATCTGGCTAGCTACGCAACACGACGTTGACGGGCTCGTCCCCAGCCTGCAGGCGGGAAATCTGTTCGCGCAGGAGGCGAGCCATCCGCGGCAACATCGCGGACGAGCGGCCGCCGACGTGCGGTGAGATCAAGACGTTGGCGAGGGAGAAGAGTGGGTGGCCCTCAGGGAGGGGTTCGGGGTCGGTGACGTCGAGGGCCACGCGAATTCGTCCGGCGCTCGCGTGGGCGAGGAGTGCCTTCGTGTCGGCCACCGCGCCACGCGCGACGTTCACGAGCAGCGTGTCGTCGCGCATCCGGCGAAGGAACGAGTCATCGATGAGCCGTGTCGTCTTCTCGGTGAGCGGCACGACGACCACGACGACGTCGGCCATGGGCAAGAGGTCGTACAGCGCCTCGAAGCCATGGATCTCGCCTCGCTCGTCGGATCGTGCCCGCAGCGCTACGCGGGTGACGTTCACCTCGAAGGGGAGGAGGCGTGCCTCGATTGCCTTGCCGACACCGCCGTAGCCCACGAGGAGTACGTTGCGGTCGGCGAGGCTCTGGTGCCACGAGGGAATCCACCGACCCATCGTGGCTTGCCGCACGAAATCGGGTATGCCTCGCTGCGAGGCGAGGATGAGGGCCAAGGTCATCTCGGCCGTCGAGGTCTCGTGGACTGTGGCGGCGTTGGCGTACACGTTGCCGGGCGGAAGCATCTGCGCGACACCGTCGTACCCGACCATCTGGCTCTGTACGAGGCGAGCCTTCACGGAGGTGAGTTGCGCGAGCATCGACGTGCCGCCCCAA
>DASZIH010000051.1:0-39511 GCA_035949355.1 Acidimicrobiales bacterium | reverse complement strand
CCACTACCGCCGCCGCCCGACTCGCCACCGCCGCCGCCCGACTCGCCACTACCGCCGCCGCCCGACTCGCCACTACCGCCGCCGCCCGACTCGCCACTACCGCCGCCGCCCGACTCGCCACTACCGCCGCCGAGCCCATCGATGTCGACGGCCTACCCGACGAAAGAAAATCCATCTGGGTTGCCAAGTCCCGACGCGTCCTCGAAGTCGTTTTCGAAGAGTCGGGACGTTGGGCGCCGATTCTTGGCGGTGCTCCTTCTCGGACTGTCTAGTCTGGTTTTTCTAGCCGCCGGCTGGTTGAATGTTGCGTCGTCACTCGCCGGTTCGCCAAGCGCCACCGCCAACACCTTTCTTGCGGTCGTCACAAGTACGAATATTCGACATGCCGTCGCTTCGAGATTGGTTGATCAACTTCAAAAGGACAGCCGGAGTTCACTGAGCGCTACGTTTAGCCAGCATCGCGATCAGCTCGTCCAGGCCGTTGAAAGCGTGATCGCCGATCCCACCACGCAGCAGATTGCTCGCGCCGATTTTCTCGATGCCTACAACGCGCTCGTCTCGAATCAGAGCGTGACAATAGACTTGCGACCTTTGATCTATCGATTCACGCGTGTCATGCATCAGGTGGACCCGCGAATACAGGCGACGCCGACGAGCCTGAAGCATGCGGTCGTTCACATCAAACGGCGCGGTGCCGGACTTCGCGTTGCGGATTCAATAGTTGCTGTTGAGCTGTTTCTCGTCGTGCTCAGCCTCGTCGGAGTGACGTTGACAACAGGATTTCTCGTTCGGCGGGCGCGGAGACAGTACTGGGCGCTGGGTCTCTCGTTGGGCGTTCCCACGATTCTCATCCTTATCGGGGGATTCGGCATAAGTCACGCCGTAGGGAGCATCAGTTTCAACAACCCGAACTCGAAGATCATCGCCACGGAGTTCGCGAATCGATTGTCGAAGGCGGCGTACGTGACGAGTCTCTGGGGTGCATTGCTGACGGTGCTGTTCCTGGCTCTTTGGTACGTGGGTCGAGCGTGGCGCACTCACCGCGGATCGCGGCCGCTTCCTGAGAGAACTGTGTCACTCGTTTGAGCCGTCGGCCGGAACACACCTCGATCCATCCGACGGGAGTTCGACCCCTTCAACGTGGAAACCAAAGAACGGAATCATGAAGGTACTCCTCGCTTCCGCGGGCATCAAGAATACGAGTATCCGTCATCCGCTGATCGATCTGTTGGGTAAAGCTTTTGCCGAGACGAACGCCCTCTGCTGAGAAGAGTGGATTGTGCCACGATGGGATCGTGAACGACGAAGAAGAAATTGTTCTCTCGGGTGGCGGGACTACGAAGGTCACCAGGTTAGGGGACGTCGTGTTTCGTACTTCGAAGCCCCAGAGTGCAACGGTGCTCTCCTTTCTTAACTTCTTGAGCGAGGAAGGTTTTCCGGCGAGTCCCCGACCAATCGGCGGAGGTTTCGCACCTGATGGTCGAGAAATGTTTTCGTACATCGAGGGCACGAGCCCACAGCCGTACGCGTGGTCCGACGATGCGTGCTTCGAGATCGGCGAGCTTCTCCGTGCGCTTCACGTTCTTTCGACGCAGTGGACGCCGCCTGCCAATGCGCATTGGCGACCATGGTTTGCGCGAGAACTAAAGGGGGAGAGGTCGGTCATCGGTCACGGCGACCTCGGACCTTGGAACATTCTGGCGCGAGGCGGCCAGCCAGTTGCTTTCATCGACTGGGATCACTCCGGACCGGTGGATCCACTTTGGGAGCTCGCTCACGTCGTATGGCAGAACGCACAACTCTACGACGACGACGTCGCCGAACTCAATGAACTTCCTAGCGCTCGACATAGAGCAGCGCAAGCGAAGTTGATTCTCGATGCGTACCGGCTCGACCGGGCGGCGAGGTCAGATTTCGTTGACCGGATGATCCAATTGTCGATTTGGAGTGCTCGCGAAGAAGCAACGGAACACAAAGTGGCACCCGATTCGAAGAGTCCAAGTTCCGGCGGTTTTCCGATTCTCTGGGCCGTAACGTGGCGAGCCCGCAGCGCCGCGTGGATGCTTGATCAAAAGCACATGCTGCAGAGTGTCCTTGACTCTTGACATTCGATTGCAACGAAGTCCAATGGAGCTCGACGTCCATGAGCGTTCACAACGAAAATGTGTCACTTTTGGTCGACGGCAGATAGTTGAATCTCGAGCCACCACCTCGCCCGACTGACGACGTGATCGGCGTAACGTGCCCCGTGGAAAGCGTCGCGACGAACTGATACGGTGACCCAATCGACTCCCAAACAGGGCAGAGAAGGGACAGGGAAAATGGCACTAGGCATCTATTTCGCGCACGGGGGATTTTCACCCGAGAAGTACCAAGAAGCACTGAAGAAGTTGGACGCCGCAGGCGCCGGGTCTCCAAAGGGGCGGTCAAGCCACTTCGCTCTCGAGTCTGACGGCGCGATAAATGTCTTTGACATCTGGGACTCGCAGGAAGATTTCGACGCGTTCGGGAAGACCCTCGTGCCAATTCTCACGGAGCTTGGCGTTGAGTTGGGCGCCCCAATGGTGGCAAACGTCTACAACGTCATCAACGGCTAGGTAACTTCTCGAGGGCATCCTTTTCAGTGATCCGAGTGACGCCGCATCGTAAGCCTTCTGGAGAGTCACGTACCCCACGCAACACCGTCCCTATTCCCCGGTCAGTGCGAGAGGTAACTTGGGTCCGTCATTCCCCTTTGTGATTTCGTAGGTGACGACTGTTCCATCGAACGACTGGACTGCTGGTGAATGATCTCGAAGACTTTAACGACCCGAATGCTCCGCGAAGATCCAGAGCAAGGAATGCTCTAGCCATCACCGTGATCGTGACTCTTGTTGCGCTATCCGTCGCCGGAGTATTCGGGATTCGAGCAAACGAGTCAACGCCGTCTCACCTTCGAGACGGGTCTCTCACGTCAGTGGGGCGAAGCGATTCTCCCGTTGTGATGGCGTCAACATTGCTGGTTGCACACGAGGTGACAGCAACGAAGAATGAGCCAGTCGGTGCTTCGACGAGAAACAGCCGCGTGAGTCAAAAGAGTCTCATAGGGATGAGTGAAGCGCAAGCGACATTCAAATCGCTTTGGCCTCGATTTCTTCACGACGTTGAGTTCAATGCCGCAGGGTTGCCGGCAATCGCGTCGCCCCACCTTATTCACGTCTTGGTCGGCGTTGCGGTGTGCGGATGTCTCGTGCTTGGAAACCGATGGACGTCATACGAACTTACGGCCCCTCGTCAGACCACGTATCCGATCTCTTTTCTCGCTGAAGTCGACGATCCGAACGCGTTCCGCGTGATCAACGGAGTCCGTGTTGCCATACCGTTCATCACTCTCGTCGTCTTCGAGAAGGCGAACGCACACGCGGGATGGATGGTGTCGAGGATTGTTGGCAACGGTGATCGCTCACCACTGTTGGCTTCGACGAGCGCTGAGTCAATGGACACCACACCACTTTCAACGACGCCGTTTGCCAGAGCATTCTCGCAACTCATCAGTGCGATGGACAGTGCGAGGAACGCCGGGAACGTTTCCCCGAGCAATATGTGGAGCCGTGTCGGCCCGAACGACGATCCGGGAAAACTCTTTGCGGAACTGAAGAACGATTACAGGTCGGATCAGGTCCAGCACGCACACCAAGTGGGCGGGTACACGATGGAAATGCCCTCAACGGTCTTCGTATCGAAGGGAGGCAGTATCGAATGCGCCTACGTCCTTGGAACGGTGACGTACAGCGGTTCGGGCAACGTGCAGCCACCAAATCGCAGCAACTTCGGTCCTCTCCTCGCTCCCGGGACGTACAGTTCCGTGACGCTCTCGTCGACGCGCGACGCGTGCGTTCTGGTAACCCCTTCTGGATTCAATCAGTTCATCGGGGTCACCGGTGGGGTTTCTGGTGCAACAGGTGTACTCGCCGCAGCGGCCAAATCGATAGCGCACAACGAGCGAATTCTCGATCGCTAACCTACGAACGGGGTTCGCCGGCTTAGAAGCCCGGAAAGACGCTCCGAAGTTCGCCAATGACGCCGTCATCGATTGACGCAGGAGTGTGCTCCGTGTCCAGCCGGCCGTAGATGAGGCGCACGAGCGATTCAGCGGGAAGCTCGAGGTCAACGGCACCTTCGTGGTGCTCCTCCAAGAAGTCCACCGACTCAGCCCCGAGCCGCAGCGTGAAGTCGCGAGGGGGGTTGCTCGTCCGGAGTGCGATGTCCTTAGTCTCACCCGTCGGCTTGCCGGTTCGGGCGACGACGAACTGTATGCTGTCGAGAATGGCGTTGGCCGCGTCGTTGGATAACGATGCATCGGGCTTGAACGGCACCTCGACGTCCCAGGTGTGAAGGACGTGTTCACCGAGGCGAAGACCGACCAGACCATCAAAGTCAAACTTGAACGGTCCCATCATGAAGTAGAACGCCTCGCGCTCTTCCTCAGTGGATGCTTCGAGGCGAGAAAGGAGGGCGGCGTCGCTCGCGAGTGAGTCCGTGACTTGGCTCGCCGGATCCTTCGCGTTCCACTCATCCCATACGGAGGTATTGAAAGTTGGATCGCTCTCTCGTTGGGCTAACGAGTCCTCAAAACGACGTTGGCCGATCACTGCACCTGAACCAAGATGTGAAAAGGTATCGGCGATCGTCCATTCGCTCGGGTAGGCGGATGAGGTGTAATCGCTTGGATCGATGCTTGTCGCCACGTCGTTCAAGTGCTGCACTGATTCCCGTAAGACCTTCAATCGGTCGGACATTGTCTCGGCCCCCTTCATAGTTGGGCTCAGTGTAACGGGCCACCTCTCGATGACAATCCCGTGTGACTCGCCGGACAATTCACGTGAACGTCACGGATCACGTCGCCGGGAAGCCACGTCGCCGTCTCGTCATCGCGCCTACCGGAGTGTGAGTTCGATCTCCACCCGATCAACGAGAAGGAAGGAAAGAGTGGTCTTCGGCGTGGTCTGGAAACGTCACGTCACAAGAGACGACCGCAGCGTGCGCCAGTGCGTCGTCGCATCTCACGAAAGACGACGACGCACGTAGCGATGGTTAGAGGGCGCCGACAACTTTGAAATTCTGGTTGAGGAAGACGTGGTGGGGCCAGTTGACACCGATGTAGTGAACGTTGTACTCACCGTTACTTAGCTTCACGACGCGGTCCACGATGCCGCCCGGGTAGGACGCCAGCGCGGCTTCGGTTGCTTTATTTGCCGTCGTTCCGCTGACGATGGTCCCCGAGCCCTGGCTCCAGTTCGCTGGTATTTTGCCCACTTGTTTCGACGCGGTCGGCGCTCCTTGCTTGAAGGGAATCACCTTCGACGAGGACGATCCGCTTGCAGTCGTTGTTTGCACGATGACCTGCGCAGCCTTGATGGTGGTTCCGTTCACCGTCCCGAGGACGAGGACCGATTGGCCCTTCTTGACGTCTAAGGCTGTGATTGGTGTGGTCTTCTTCAGGTATTTCGTAGCGGATGTTTCGTTCACGGTCACCTTCTGGGCGGCTGACGTCGTCAGGGTGAAACTCGATTTCGACAAACTCGTGATCGTGCCTGACGAACCGCCGGCCGCTGGTCCGGACCGAGCGTTTGAACCGCCCTTCGCGAATCCCGATCCGCTGGAGCTGTGACTTCCAATCGCGACTTGTCCGGCCGATGCTGATTGGGTCGACATCAAACCAGCGGAAAGACCGATCGCGACGGACATGATCGCTGCGACGACGAACCTGCCTCGTCGCAGTTTCGTCCGTAATCGTCGAACTCGTGAACGTTGGATGGTGTGCTCGAACGTGAAGGCGGAGGGCGACCAATCTGGCGAAAAAACGACCGGGGAAGGATGCGTAGGTCGAGCGCCGCTGAGAGGCTCGGTGTTAGACGAGTTTGTCTCGTTCGACATGGTGGGCTCATCGTTGTTCATTCAGTTACTCCTTACTCAGACTGCTACGTCGATAGTGCCAGGGGCTCCTAAGGGGTGGCTTGAGCCTGACTAAGAAGTAGGTACGAACTTCTGGTGATCTTCCTTGGATCATTTCTTGACGTCGACCAACTGATCGAGCTGGCCGGAACGCGACCGTCAAGACAAGAACCCCTCGCGAGCACGAATCTGATCCACGTTGACGCACGGACGCCGCTTTCACACCTGGAGGGGGAACGGTCCGTCACGCGCAGAACGCGCACTCGCTCAATCAAGATGACGTCGCGAAGTCAGTTCCGGTGACCGTGGGCGGCTATGGAAAGGGGCTCCCACTCGCGCCACGTTGCCAATCGTGATTCGTAATCCGCGGTGGCGACCGCCAGGGGACCGTCACCAAAGAAGACGCGAAGCGGCGGCGTCGCCGCGTCAACGATCTGAAGAACGGCGTCGCGAGTTGCGAACGGGTCGCCCGGAGTCGACTGCCTCGACGCCCTGGCTCGCGCGCTTGCTTCTCGCGTTGGTTCGTACGCGGGAAGTGGCGTGGCGTGCCTCGCGGACGAGCCTCCCCAATCCGTCGCGTAGCCCCCCGGTTCGATGATGGTCACCTTGATGCCAAAGCTGGCGACCTCTAGGGCGAGTGACTGGCTTATGCCCTCGAGGGCCCACTTCGAGGCGTGGTACATCCCGATGTTCGCGAAGGCGGAGATTCCACCAATTGACGTGACTTGGAGAAGGTGACCGCTCTTTTGTGCACGCAAATAGGGGAGCACTGCTTGCGTGACCCACAGCGCACCGAAGAGGTTCGTCTCGATCTGTTCTCGCGCCTCTTTCTCACTGAGCTCCTCGACCATCCCAAACTGGCCGTATCCCGCGTTATTCGCGATGACGTCGAGTCGCCCGAAATGGTCGTGGCCCTGGCGGACAGCGCCGAAGACGGCGTCACGATCGGTCACGTCGAGGGTCAGTGCCAGCACGGAGGCGCCGTACTTCGACGCAAGGTCGTCCAACGAGCGAACGTCGCGCGCCGTCGCCACGACGTTGTCGCCTCGGTCGAGCGCCGCGAGCGCCCACTCGCGACCGAACCCGCGCGACGCGCCCGTAATGAACCAAGTCTTCGTCGTCACTCTGCTTCTCCTTCACGAAGGCGCTCGAGTTGAGTATTTGGAGCGCGGCTACTTTGCGACGTCCAGCATAAACGTGTGGCACGCAGAGTCTCATGGGCAAGGAACTGAAAGTCAGAGTGATGGAGAAAGGGCGAAAAACGTTTAGGGATTTCTTAACCCGGCCTGTCGATTCTTGGGGGCTTTCAATCAACATCGTCGGATACGATTTCGGCGCCTTGGTTGTCGTTCGTCGATCGGATTCATCAGATACCGGACTGGATCGTACGTAGGACACCTTCACCGCTTCGTTAGGGATTACGAGATGATACGTAGGGCGATTGACCTTGGACCGCGGGGTACTCTCGTCGTGAGTCTCGTGATCGTGGCGGGATGGAGCGGTGCGTTGGCGTTCACGCCACCGTCGGCGGACGCCAGTGTCGTTCAGCCCGAGGCCCTCGTCCAGAGCTCCGAGCCAAGCAGCCGTTGCCCGTGGGTCGTCCAGTCGCAACACGAAAGTAGGACACCAGCGTCGCTCGCGAATGAAGTGTTGGCAAGAATGACGTTGGACCAGAAGGCATCGTTCGTCGTGCTCGCCACGCACCCACCTCTGGAGAACCGAAATACCGGCGTTCCTTCACTTTGCATACCTGCGCTCTCGCTCTCGGATGGACCGAGCGGCGTCGCTGGAAGTCTCCCCGGGGTCACGCAGTTTCCCGCCCCCCTCGCGACGGCGGCAACCTTCGATCCATTGCTCGCTCGCGCCGTCGGACGGGCAGTGGGGAGCGAGGCGCGAAAGAAGGGAATCGCCGTCATCCAGGGACCGAACTTGAACCTGGCTCGAGTTCCCCAGAGCGGGCGAACCTTCGAGACATTCGGGGAGGATCCCTACCTCACCAGCGTCATCGGCGTGTCCTACATCAACGGCGTCCAGTCCACGGGTGAGATGGCGAACGCCAAACACTTCACCGCGTACACGCAAGAGACCGCACGTGTTCGACTCGATCAGATCGTGTCGCGAAGGGCACTGAACGAGATCTACAACGCTCCCTTCAAAGCGGCGGTGCAGCGGGCTCACGTGGCGTCGCTGATGTGTTCCTACGGGTTACTCAACGGGACCAACACGTGTTCCGACCCCTACCTCTACACCACTCTCCGGTCGTGGGGGTTCAAGGGCTTCGTTCGCTCGGACCTCTCGGCGGTGAGGAACGTGGCGAAAGCACTGCGTGCGGGCATCTCGCTCGTCAAACCCGGATCGCCGACGTCCATCGCCCAAGCGGTCGAGAACGGTTCGTTGCCGCCGCGATATCTCAATCGCGCCGTTCGCACAGTGCTCACGGCGATGTTCGCGGATGGCCTCATTGCGCACCAACGCGGCGGAACGATCCTCTCGTCAGTCACGTCGAGGGCGCACGCCACGACGGCACTGCGGGTGGCCGAGACGAGCGTCGTACTTCTCAAGAACTCGAAGTCTCTCCTGCCCCTGTCAAAAAATGTCTCCTCCGTCGCGATCATCGGTACTGACGCCGGTCAGAGCCCCGTGGTCAGCGGGGGCGGCAGCTCGCAAGTTCGTGCGCCGTTCGTGATCACGCCACTGAAGGCGATCCGCTCGGCCCTTGGGAGTCGAGTGAGGGTCACCTACAGTCCCGGGGGACCATCCACGCTCGACTTTGGGAAACTGAACGACGTCGACGTCATCAGCGGAAGGCCGCTGAGGCTGGTGTCACCGATCAAGCCGATCGGTGAACTTGGCAAGGCCGACCTCGCCATCGACCTCGACCCAAAGGTCAACAACGTCGTCGCCACGGCCACGAGTCCCGGAAACGGCGAGGGATGGGACACGTGGGGCTTCACCGTTCGCGCTCGCCAGACAGGAACGTTCGAGATCTCCTTTCAACAAAACGGCGACACGTGGCTCTACCTCAACGGCAAGGAGATCGCGGCGTCGCGAGGCCTCCACGCTCTCAACGACATGACGACCACGGTGAAACTGATGGCCGGACAGCGCTACACGTTCTCACTCATGTGGTTCCAGCTGAATAATCACCCGACACCGGCGTTGAGCATGACGGACGTCACGCCGCAGATCAACGCCGCAGTCGCCGCTGCGCGAAAGGCACGAGTGGCCATCGTCTTCGCCGGCGACTACAACGCCGAAGCGGCCGATCGACCGAATTTGAGTTTGCCCGGTGACGCCAACGCGCTCATCGCCGCGGTCGCGGCCGTCAATCCCCGGACCATCGTTGTGCTCAATACGGGCGGCGCGGTATTGATGCCGTGGCTGCGCCACGTGGCGGGGGTTCTCGAGGCCTGGTACCCCGGACAAGCGGATGGAGCCGCGATCGCAGCGATTCTGACGGGCGCAGTAAATCCATCGGGTCGGCTGCCCCTCTCGTTTCCGAAGAGTCCCGCCGCCATGCCCGCGGCGCGCGTTCAGCAGTTCCCCGGTGTGAACTCAGTCGTGAACTTTGGCGCGGGACTTGATATTGGCTACCGGTGGTATCAAATGCACGCGGTGAGGCCACTCTTCGCCTTTGGTTACGGCCTCAGCTACACGACCTTCAAACTCACCCACGCGACGGCCGCGAGGAGTCCTTCGGGCATTGCGGTCCAGGTCACGGTCTCCAACACGGGCGTGCGGACAGGATCCGACGTGGTGCAGGCGTACGTGAGTATGCCGAAGTCAGCGGGGGAGCCCCCGAGGCAGTTGCGCGCGTTCTCGCGGGTGAGTCTTGCTCCGTCGACGTCGCAAACTGTTGCGATGACCATCCCTTGGTCAGGCTTTCAGATCTACCGACGGGGTTCACTCACCACCGTGCCGGGAACGTACGGCGTCGACATCGGTCAGTCGTCTTCGAACACGCCGCTCCACGTGAACGTTACGATCGGGAGGCGTTAGCCCGAGAGAGACTTGCGAAAGGCGTTCTGATCCCAGTACCCCATGGCGCGCAGAATCAGACCATCGCTAGACACCTTCAAGACGTCTATTCCGTCGATCTTTGCCATCGCACCGGAGTTCGAGACTGCTCGCATGTGCCAGTGGGTCGCGATGGAGCCTCCGCACGCGTGCGCGAAGACGACTTCAATCTCGACGTGAAGTGCCACGGCACAAAGTCCGTCGGCGAAGTACTGCGCCACTTCGACGCGCCCGTGTCGGACGTTAGATCCGACGGGGTCCTCCAACTCCCCTGATTCATCAAACGCAGACGCGATCATCTGGGGATCGAGCGCACTGATGCCCGCAAGATAGGCGTCGAGTGCTCCCTTGGCGACGTCGTCGCTCGCAAGACCATGTTCAGCCACCGCCGACCCCCGTCCTTACGTCCAGACGGCCAACAGTATCGCCATCAAACCTTCGCTGCTGAGCCTTTCGACGCTTCGTAGACGTTGCCGATACGCCGAGGCTGGTACCTCGACGCCACCCAAGTTCGTTAGCGCCAGGGCGCGTGGGCGAGCATGGCGGCGACGTCGTCGGCCGGTACGGCGGGGGAGAAGTAGAAGCCTTGACCGAGTTCGCAACCGAGAACGAGTAAGCGATCAAGCTGCGCCTTCGTCTCGATTCCCTCGGCGATCATCGTCATGTTCAGTTTGTTGCCGAGCGTGACGATCGCTTCAAGCAGCGTGTCGTTTCGAATGCTCTCACTCGCCGGACTCACGAACGACTGATCGATCTTGATGATCCGGGGTCGTAGCAACGCGAGATAGGACAGCGACGAGTACCCGGTTCCGAAGTCGTCGAGCGCGAATCCGATCCCAAGGTGGATGAGCCGTTCCATGACGCTCATCGTCTCGGCAACGTTATGCAGCGTCACGCTCTCCGTGATTTCGAGGACGAGTCTCTCAGGATCGAGACCACTCGACTGCAGCGCGCTTTCGATCATTGGCACGAGCCCGAGGTCGTGGAACTGGTGCGCCGAGAGGTTGACGGTGACGAACGGTCGACCGCCCTTCTCCCCAGTCCCGTTCCACGAACTGGCCTCCGCCACGGCCTCGTGAAGTGCGAAGAAACCGAGATCAAGAATCAGGTCGCTCTCTTCGGCGAGGGGGATGAAGACGTTAGGAGGAATTTGGCCCTGCTCCGGGTGCTCCCAGCGCATCAGTGCTTCAAAACCTACGACGTCGCTCGTCGAAAGGCTGATGATTGGCTGATAGTTCATCGAGAGCTCTTTGGCGGCGAGAGCCTGTTCGAGTTCTTGCGTCAAGGTGAAGCGACCGGCCGCCTGCTGACGCATTCCGGCGCCGTAGGCGACCACGTGTCCCTTTCCTTGACGCTTCGATTCATAAAGCGCGACGTCGGCGTTTTGGACGACCTCCGTCATGCTTCGGCTCCTCTTGTCCCAGACCGCGAGGCCAACACTTGCGTGTTGGTCGATCATCGCGCCCGCGAACGAGAATGGCTCGACGAGGGTATTGAGCAAGCGTGCCGCAACGTTCTCCGCCTCCTCCGGGGAGTTGAGGCCCTCCGCCAAGTAGAGAAACTCGTCGCCCCCGAATCGACAGATCGTGTCGGACGCACGAGTCACCTCTTCGAAGCGACGCGAGACGGCGATGAGCAACTGGTCGCCGACCAGGTGTCCGTGCGTGTCGTTCACCGTCTTGAAGTCGTCGAGGTCCACGATCAAGACGGCGCCGAGTCCCCCCTGGCGAGCCACTCGCGCGTGGGCCTGGGCGAGCCGATCGTCGAACAGCGCACGGTTCGCGAGCCCCGTGAGGGGATCGTGCAAAGCTTGGTGAGAGAGCTGCGCGGTCAATGCCCGCTCTTCGGTGATGTCGCGAACCGAAGAGACGAAGTACAACGTCTCTCCATTTTCGTCGCGAGCGGGCGACATCGACACCTCGGCCGCCACGGTGCGTCCGTCCTTGTGTTGGAAGCGCTTGACGTAGCGGATGCGGTCAATCTCGCCCGACGTAACCCGTCGGTAGACCTCTTCTGTGACGCCGATGTCTTCCGGGAACGTGAAGACCTTGGAGTCGAAGCCGAGGAGTTCCTCTCTCGTCCGTCCGACAATGTCGCAGAAAGCGTCGTTGACAGCGAACAGCAAACCCTTTTCGCTCGTGAAGACCATCGGCGCCATGTTGTCCTCGAAGGCCAGTCGAAATCGTTGTTCGCTCTTCGCCATGGCCAGTGCCGCGAGTCCTTCGATCTCAACTGCACGCGCTTCGGCGTCGCGACGAGCGCGCTCCAATGCCTGGGTGGCGCTGTTGTCACGCACGGAAGCGACGGCCCACGAGTGACCTTTGAACGTGATCGGTGACAGCGTGAAGTCAACGGGCAATTCGCTGCCGTCACGGCACAGCATGGAGAGGTCTTGGTCGGTTGCGATCAACCGGCCGTTCTCGTCGCGTCCGTCCTTGCTCCTCGCCGCGATCTCTCGGTCTTTGAGGCGAGCAGGCACGAGCATCGTGACGTTTTGACCAACGAGCTCGGAAGTGGAGTACCCCGAGAGGGTCGTCAGAACCGAGTTCACGTAGAACATGACGCCGTGCTCGTCAAGTAGCGCTGTGCCGTCGGGGAGAGCTTCGAATAAATCTGACCAAGAAAGAGAACTGTCCTCCATTTGGCCCACAGCGTTCTCTCTTTCGTCCATCTCGCCCAACCCAGCGATCAATGACTCTGCAGTGCATCCTGCCACAGGATTGAAAACCTGTTCAAGCAGTCGAAACATCAGATTCTCGACTCGTCAATAAATGGACGGCAGCCCGCTGTTTCGGGCGCACGTCGGCGATTCGAAAGCCGGGCCGCACGACGACGTGATGTTTCGCCTCACTTGGTGCGCGTCGCTCGCCGACGTGGTTTTCGCGCCGAGCGTAGGACGTGTGCTTCCTAAGAACTAGGAGTGAAACCCGTGAGAATCAACGAGTGAAAGGTAATCTCGGTACGCCGGCACGATCAGGATAGTGACATGAAATCAAGCATTAGGGTCCGAGCGACGACCGCGGTCATTACGGGCATCCTGTTCAGTGTTGGCTCTTTGAGTCTTGGCCAGACGAGCGCCAACGCCTCGACGGTTTCCCATGAGGTGGCGATGCTGGGCTGTCTTTCCCAGCGCATGGTCCGTCCAGCGTCCTACATACTTGGATGCGGGAGCGGTACGTACGTCATTACAAACGTCCACTGGACCACCTGGAACAGTACGAACGCCCGCGGGACGGGCAAGTACGTGTTGAACACGTGTACGTCGACTTGTTCGGATGACAATAACGTCGCCTATCCCGCCACTTTCAACGCGCACGGAATCCGATCGACGACGAGTGGCATGGTGTATCAGTCACTCACGATCACCTACTTGAAAGCCGGCCACCGAACGTCCGTGACCTGGGCCCTTCCGCCGTTCTAATCAGACGCGACAAAAGACTTTCTCGCTTTCGCGAGTGTCGCTACAGTCGTTTTCGAAGAAGGTTTCGCACGGGCGTCGGTACGAGACGTTTGACCATGTTGTTCTGATGGCGCAAACGAGCCAGGTCCTGCACGTCGATGTCGCGCTGACGTTCGAGAGCGGCCGCCGTCTTTCGCAGTTCCTCGACAGTGTTCTCGAGCGATTCGCTTCGTTTCACCTCGTCGTGGAGTTTGTCAATGAGTTCAACGACGTCCATGGAGAGTTTCTCGAGCGCTCTCGTCCCGTCGTCTCGCACGGCCTTGACGACGAACTGGTAGGTCTCGGACTCTCGGTCCTTTAAGACTGCCTCGAGGACGTCATCGTCAACCTCATCGCGACTCGCGCCAATTTCGGTGCCGAAGACGGGCACGATGACTCGAGTGACTTCGGTAACGACCAAGCCCGCTTTTCGCACGAGATCGATCAAACTGTCTTTCGTGAAGAAGTAGATATGGGTCTGGTCGAGAAGACCGCTCTGCGTATACGGAAACGTCCCCTTCATCAACGCAATCTTCACGTCGGCGTGCGCGATGTTCGGCACGGAGATAACGACGACGCCGGCGGGACCGAGATGATTCACCGAGTGGGTGAGGGCGGCGAGCGGATCCTTCAGGTGCTCGAGGACGTCACCAAACAGAATGGCGTCGAACAACTCGCCGTCGAGCTCGTCCCAGAGCGCGTCGTCGTCGAGGTCTCGCACGATGACACGCTCGAGCCACTGCATGGCGGGTTCGACCACCGAGGCGTCGTTCTCGACCCCGACGACCGTGCATCCCTGAGCGTTGAGAAGCTCGCTGACGTGACCGGACGCGCACCCGGCCTCGAGCACGCGTTTGTTGAAACCGACCATCCGCAGCATGAGGGCGTGCGAGTTGTTGTCGTCATCAGGATTGATGGTGGTGTGGTAGTGAGACTGCATCAGGAGAAATCTACTCCGACTGGTTTGATGGCGGAGGACGCTCGTATCGACCTTTCCCCGCTCCGCGTCTCGATTCGTTGCGGGGACGTCACGTCACTTTGATTAGGCCGCTGACGGACGTGAGAGAGGAGAGCGGAAACTTGCCCGAAAGTTTGGTTACGCCGATCCTCCCCAGGAGCGTGAGAGAAATCGTTCCCGACGAGGACGTCCGAAGGGCGACCGTCGCGTTCAGCGTTCGATTCCCGACGGAGCCTTTCGCGCTAAAGGTCACGGCGTTGGCGTTCACTCCTTCGACGAGTACGACGTGAAGGGAGAACCCGTCAATGAGGCCCTTCAGCACGTACGTGGTGGCGTTCGGATTCGGTTGCGTGACGTGGCCGCTCAATCGAAACTTTCCCAGGGCACCCACAAGCGACGTTCCCGTCGAGCCCGTTCCCCAGGAGAGATGAAATTTGAGGTTCCCCTTGACGAGGGGAATCGACTTCGGCGCCGTCGCGCCAACCGACATGCCCGTGTCGACGCCGAGCACGCCAGCGCTGAGGAGCGACGCCGACATCGCGAGAGCGGCGAATCGACGCCGGAACTTCGTGCTAGTCACCAAGGGGACCGCCTCACCCGTCAAGCCCCCGCTTGATCAGATGTTAACCCGCGTTGGTCACCGTCCACTGGAGTGCACAAGGCGTCACCAGACCGGTGGGACACCTTCGATCGTGGTCGCCGCGCGGAGGGTGCCGTTCGTTCGCCTCTTACCGGTTGTCGGCGGATTCGCTTCTTGGTACCATCCGAAAAGATCAGCAGGTGATCGGGGAAATAGGGGGTGTGGCGATGACGAAAGAAGTCAAGTGTCCACCATGTGGAGAGTCGATCAGTGGGGCCAACGACGACGAGCTCGTCGCGAACGTCATTGGGCACGCGAAAATTCACGGACACACGATCGGTGACACCGATCGCGACGAGATACTCGCCTCCGCGCGCGAAATCTAATCCGGCGATTCGAGTCACTTACACCGACGAACAGGTGAGTCAACGTCGCACGGTCGATCTCCCAGGGCGTCGAAGACTGCTCTGGCTTTGAGGCTACGGAGTTGACAGAACGTCGGTGACGGGCAGGGGACGGCCGACCACGTAGCCCTGCACGTGATCGACGCCCAGTTCTTTCAACGCTTGTAGTGACGCGTCACTCTCGGCGCCTTCGGCGACCGTCGTCATACCGAACGCCTGGGCGAGGTTGACGACCGCCGAGATGACGTGGCGGCTCGACACCTCTTCTCCGAGATCTCGGACGAACTCGCGATCGATCTTCAGGTACGAGACTGGCAGTCGTTTGAGGTACGCGAAACCCCCGTAGCCCGTGCCGAAGTCGTCGAGCGCGACTTTCAGTCCGAGTTCGTTGAGACCCCGGACGAACATCTCCGCGGTCGAGACGTCGCGCACCAGCGCGGTCTCGGTTATCTCGCACACGATGTTTTCGGCTTTCGCACCGTGCTCCTCAATCGCGTTGCGAATGACGCTCAAAATGTTCGGATCCGCGACTGACTTCGCCGAGAGGTTGAACTCGACGTGGTGACCCTGCGCGGCGAGCCGAGCCGTCTCGCCGATGACCCATCGATCGATCTCGATGATGAGGTCGTACTCTTCTGCCGTCGGGAGGAAGAGATCGGGCGCCACGATGTCGCCCTCCGGACTCACCATTCGGATCAGTAGTTCGTGTTGGATGACCGCTGAGGTGGCGAGGTCGACGATGGGCTGGGCGTACAGGACGAATCGGCCCTTGTCGAGCGCGTCTCGGATTCGCCCGACCCACACGAGGTTCTCGAGTTGACGTTCCACTCTCAGCTGTTCGGCCACACGTTCGCTGATGTCGTCGAAGACGATCACCGCGCCGTGAAGTCCGTGCCCTCGTAGTGGCGAGGCGCTGTACGCCACCGGCACGGAGGTGCCGTCACGGCGTAGGAGCGTGTCGTGGTCCGTCGAGAGAGACTCGCCGTCGGCCCACACCCGGCTGAGAGTGCAGGGAACCTCGGACTCGGGGTTCTCGCCGGCGCTCTTCAATCTGAAGGCCGCCTTCGTGGTGCGCCCGAGTAACTCATCGGACGAGAGCTTGAAGAGTTGCTCCGCGGCCGTGTTGGCGAAGGTGATGACCCCGTCTTGGTCCGTCGCGATCATTCCTTCCGCCATGTTGTCGGTGATGGCGAGGAGGAACTCTTGCGATTGGTTCAGTTCGCGTCTCGTGGACATCTCGTCGGTGACGTCGAGCGAGACACCGACGATCCGCTCAGGAGACCCGTCGATGCCGAGGGCCACCTCCGTTCGCATTCGGATGAATCGAACCTCACCGTCAGGCTTGACGACACGATGCATCTGTTCCGACGACCCGTTCTCGAGCGTTTCGTCGAGTGACGCTTTCACGGCGGCGCGGTCGTCGGGAAAGACGAAAGAAAGGAGTGAGTCGAGGTGACCTCCCCACTGCGACGCGGTGATGCCGAGGATCGAGTACATCCCGTCCGCCATGAGTTCGAAGCGGTCTCGCTTCAAGTCCCACTCCCAGTGGCCGACGTGCGCGAGACGCTCCGCTTCACGCAAGTGCGATTCGTTACGAACGAGACTCTCGGCGTCTCGAAGGCGACCGATGCCGAACGCCAGGTCGTGGGCGAGTTCGCTCAACAGTTCGATCTCCGCCGGTCCGAAGGTGTCCGAGTCCTTGCCGTAGATGTTGAGCGCACCGATGGTGACGTCGCGCACCGTCAAGGGAAAGGAACACGACGTTTGCACGCCGTCGCGTTCGAGTTGCCTTCGCCACGGCGTGCACTGCTTCGAGCGCCGCACGTCCTTGACGACCTGCACGGTGTTGGTGCGGATGGCAGTCCCCGTGGGGCCCCGCCCCAGGTCTTCATCACCCCAGCTGACGTGAATCTCGTCCGCGTACTGCGTCACGCCGTTCGCAGCAACCTTGCGCACCGACCTCGCGTCGTCGTGTTCGGCGTAACCGACCCAAGCCAGAAGGTACTCACCCAAGTCGATGATTGATCGACAGACGTCCTCGACGAGCGACGCCTCGTCCGTTGCGTGGACCAGAATCTGATTGATCTCGGTTTGGATACGGAGCGCCTTCGCGAGTCGCTCGCGCTCGGTCACGTCACCACCCGACACGAGTACGCCGCGCACTTGTGGGTCGTCCGTGAGGTCGTGAGCGTACGAGGCAAACGTCCGCCAGTGCTTGGCGTGCTTGCCGCGAAGGCGAAATTGGGTGAACCCCGCCGACGTCACGCCGCCCAGGATCCTTTCAAGCTGGCCACTCACCCGCTCACGATCGTCAGGATGGACGAACGAGAGCATCTTTTCTCCGACGACGTGCGCAACGTCCGAGTCGACCAAATCCGCGGCAACGTCGTTCGCGTAGAGAAGAGTGCTGTCCGGCGCCACAACCGCCACGGGGGTAAGCAATCGGTCAACGACTTTGGCGAACGCGGCGTAATCGAACTCGCTGAAAGAATCCTCCCGGACTTTTGTCACTGGAACAGTCTGTTCCATCGGTCGAGAGCTCCGGTATAGGCAGAGCGTCCTTTTGCGTGGACGATTCGTACGGGCATCGTTCGACGGTCGCGGGCTCGAGTACTCTCGTTCGCTCCTCCGATGACCTCTCGAAAACCCTAAATCCTCGACTTTTGTGGCCTCTCGAGTGTCCTAGCGCCAAGGTATGAATATAGCTATGCTGACAAAAAATCAAGGACGACGTAAAGGTCCGGACTGAATCGGGAGGGACAACGTGAGCGATGTTTCGAATGGACCGGACTGGTGGCAAGCGTCCGACGGTAAGTGGTACCCGCCAGGTCAGCAACCCGGTTCTCAAGCGTCGGCTCCGCAACCACCTTCGGGGTACACGCCTCGTGCCACCGGCGCCGCGTCGAGCAAGCCGTCCTTTGCCTTTGACATGAAGAAGTGGTCGCAGGCTGAGCGCATCACCGCGATCGCCTCACTGGTCCTCTTGATCTCGCTGTTCCTGCCATGGTTCACGTACAACTTCGGCATTGGGTCAGTGTCCGTCGACGGACTCTGGCACGGCTGGATGTACCTCGTCTTCATCCTCTGTCTCGTGATCCTGGTCTATCTCGTCACGAAGGCCAGCTACGCCGAGATGCCGTTCAAACTCCCCATGGCCGAGACCCAGTTACTGCTGTACGCGACCGCCATCAACTTCGTGTTGACCTTGCTGGCTTTCGTCTTGAAGCCAGGCGGCATTGGCTTCAGTGGGATCGGTTGGGGATTTGGTGCGTTCGTCGGTCTCATCGCGGCGTTCGTTGCCGCAGTTCCGCTCGGCATGCCGGCGCTACGAGCTCGCCGCCGCTAGCCCATTCGAGCGCGTGCTCGAATTCCTTCGTCGAGAGAGACGGTGATAAGTAGGGATGGTGGGCCCCGTCGACGTCACCTGCGACGCGGGGTATGACGGTCCGTTTCCCAGAGTGAGGGAGTGACGCTACGCCGCTCGGCGCTGGGACTCATTGGCGTCGTGAATACGCCGGTGCGCGATCGGTGCGACCTCGCGGTGGTAGTCGCTACGCCGGCGCCGGTGCTTCGCCATAGAGACGAGCGAGAGCAACATGACCATGAGACCGCTCAGCATCAGGCCATAGCTCATGAAGTAGGACGACAGGAGATTCTGGCATTTGGGGCTCAGGCCCGTTCCCGTCAGCGGGCTCGAGAGAGCGCCGCACGCAGCGTTGGTGGGGGCGGTTCGAAAGAGAAACCAAACCCCCACCGACAGTGTCGCCACGCCGAGTAGGAAGAACGTTTTTCTCATTACGCAACAAACTTAGGTTGACCCTGTGCGTAATCCTGGCTTTTGTTGTTGTTATTTTGTTACAAAAGTGGGGGCAACTTGTTCTCTTCGACGGTGTCACTGTTGAGTCGCGATGATTTCCTTGAGAAGTCCGTGCAGTGAACCCTCGTCAGCACTGAACCCTGTGTACAACGTGACGGTCCGTTCCCTTGACCGTTTCCGACCGATGAGCGACGGATCCAGATCTTCTCAGTCGGCCGACGGCGCGACTAGCGACTTCACGCTGTTGGCTTTGAACGAGAGCTTGTTCGCGGGCGATGGTCGACTGATGAAGTAGCCCTGGGCGAGGTCACACCCGAGGTCACCGAGGAGGTCCAACGTCTCAACGTCCTCGATGCCCTCAGCCACGACACGAAGTCCCATGTCGTGTCCGAGATTGATCGTCGCGCGTACGAGTTCCATCTCGCGCCCGTTGCCCTCGGCGCTGAGTGTCGTGATGAAGGTTCGGTCGAGTTTCAGCTCACCAACGGCCAAGCTGCTGAGGTACGCAAGCGACGTGAAGCCAGCTCCGAAGTCGTCAATGGAAACGACGATGCCCATGTCTCGTAGTTGCAATATGACCGCCTGCGCTCGCAGGAAGTCGGTGATGATGGTCGTCTCGGTGATCTCGATGACTACGGACTCGCCTGGAAGATCGTGCTTCTCCAGCAGTTCTCTGATCAGACCGAGAAATCCTTGCTCGAGGAGGTCGGACGTCGCGACGTTCACCGACACGGCGAGGCATCGACCGTCCGCGCGCCACGAGGCGCACTGCGTGAAGGCCTCGTTGAGCACCCACTTGGTCAAGGGCCACATAAGGCCGGACTCTTCGGCGAGCGGAAGGAACTTCATGGGCGGAACCAAACCAAGCTTGGGGTGCGGCCAACGCACGAGCGCCTCGACGGCCAAGATCTCACCCGTCTTCAAGTCGAGCTGAGGCTGGTAGTGAAGGACGAAGTCGCCTTCTTTCACGGCCTGGCGAAGTTCGTCAAGCAGATTGGGCTGGTCCTGACCACCGTCGAGCTCTTGGTCGTAGAAGACGAAGGGGGTATTGCCCAGTTTCGCTCGGTACATCGCGACGTCGGCGCACCACATGAGGCCCGGTCCGTCATTCGCGTTCGCGGGCACGAGAGCGATCCCGATGCTGGCACCGACGGTCGCCTTGATGCGGTTCAGTGTGAAGGGTTCTTCGATCCCTTCGATGATCTTCCGCGCCACCATGACGGCGTCGTTGGCGTCGGCGTCCATGAGCACGACCGCGAGCTCGTCGCCACCGAGGCGCACCACCGAGCCAGAATTCCCAACGGCGCTCGTCAGTCGTGGTCCGAGTTGGCGCAAGAGCTCGTCGCCCGCCGGGTGACCGAAGGAGTCGTTGATCTCCTTGAAATGATTGAGGTCGACGAAGAGAAAGGCCAGCTCACGAGGGTCTTCGGCGGAACCCTGTTGGTCTGCGAAGAAGAGATCGAGCACCTGGGAGAGCAGGCGTCGATTACCAAGACCCGTCAGTTCGTCAGTGTGGGCCTGGCGATGGCGTTCTTCGGTCAGGACGCGAAGGCTTCGGGCAGAGATCGCGAGACGGATGCCGACGGTGAGGAGGGTGGCGACCGCCAGCCACAACGCGACGCGGCTGATGCTGTGCAGCGTGCCAATGATCAAGATGACCAGTCCACCGGTTGCCGCGATCCCGGGAAAGAGGAAGCTGGACACTTTTTGGGGTCGTAACGGATCGAGATGGCGAACGGGTAGCCACACCGACATGGAGATCAGGTAGATCGCGATTGGCCACGCGATCGCGTTCGCGGTGCTTCCGAAGCGCGACGCAACCCCGGATGACTGGAAGAGATTGAAGGTGTCGCCGATGACGATGGCGCTGAGCCCGGTGGCGAGCACGTACCACTGTCGTGACGCGCTCCCCGAGAGCAGCACCGTGCCTCCGATGACGAGCAGCAGCAGAAGGAGGTCGCCCACGGGATAGGAAAGGTTGGTCGCGGTTGCGAGTGAGCTCCCGCCAGTGGCGTTTTGAATCGAGTGAAAGGCAAACGCCGCGCACAGCGTCGAGGCGCCCAGTCCCGCGACGACGCCGTCGAGCCAGTTCGGACGGGCCAGGCGACCGAGGCCGCGCTGGAGGATGATGACCGTGGCGACGTAGGCGAGGGGATAGAACAGGAGATAGAAGGCGTCGGCACCCGACGGCGTTGGCGGCGAGGCACCTCCAATGGACTCAGTCGTCAAGACGACGTCACCGAGTGACCACGACAGAAGACTGAATCCCAAGAGCAACGGCATGACCCGCCCGGGTCGTCGGGCGAGACCCTTGTAAATACAGATCAACGACGCCACGAATTCAAAACCAGCCACCGACCAGCCGTCGAGCCAGAGCCAGTGTTGGTCCGAGTGGCGAACCAGGAGAGAGATGAAGTACGCGACCAGTAAGAGGCCGAGCACGACGTAGCCGAGGCGAACCCGGGTCTGCTGGCGGCGTAGCCCTTCTGCGTCAACCGCGGGATCGACCGATGGTATGGCTACGTCCGTCGTCGCTTCCAACGTTTGACCAACGGAGGAACCAATTTCGAACCGTAGACGTCCACCGTGGCGCCTCTCCTCAGGTACTGGCGCCATTTTGCCCCCCGTCACGTCGCATCATCGGAGACAAAAAACTTTTCCGACATATTGACTAGTATTTCGAGTCATCATCAAAGTGCCCCCAATAAGGCGCCAACGCGAACCCATTTTAAGACACGGTCAATCTGAAACCTGGCTTTTGTACACACTTTGTTCAGCCACTTGAACAGGTAGTACGCAACTTTTGGCACGCGGTTATGCCATAATTTCGTTGCGTCGCGTTGACGGCTTTCGAAGTGCGTTTATCGAACTCCGACGTCAGTCACTGTCTTGAAAAGTTGCGACCCGTCAGATAAATAATCGTGAAATGCCGTGGATTCATCCTGTCGAGTCGGCGGGTTCGACGTACGCCTCGGCTTCCTCGCGGCTCTCGAAACCCACGATGTCATTGATCCGTCCGTCGCGAACTGAGAGAAGCTGCCAACGCGAGCTCTGACGAGAACGCGGGCCGGGGTCCTTCGCGCCCATGACGAGGAGGCCAACGAGCAGGCGGTCCCCGATAACCGTGACCTCGGTGACCGAAGCCCTCGTGCCCGCCGCCTTGCCGCGCTGGTACCACGCCATCACCTGGCCGCGATTCTGACACGGTGGCGAAGGATCGCCCGGAGGTCCCCAGCGGACGTCGGGATCGAGCAGTTCCGCGTAGGCGCTGAGGTCCGCTGATTCGAGTGCGACCTTCACTTGAAGCGCGAGACCCTCCATTGTTTCCGGATTCTCCATCGCAGGTCTCCGCCTTTCGACGTACCGATGCCCTAGTGAGCGAAGTGTAGTGCTGGAGAGTACGTCAACGAGGCACTCTCGTCGCTGACGTGGTGCGCGCAGTGGCGCGAACTACGTTCGAGCCACTGCCCTTCGACTCACGTCCACACTCTTTTCAACATCGCGGGCACTTCGTCCGTCGGGACGGCGGGGGACCAGAGGAACCCCTGGCCGAGCTCACACCCGTAGCTACGAAGTCGCTCGAATTGTTCATCGGTCTCAATGCCCTCGGCGAGCATCGTCATGTTGAGTTTGTGTCCGAGCGAGATGATCGCCTCGAGGAGAGCGTCGTTGCGAGGATTCTCGAAGGAGGGACTGACGAAGGACTGATCGACTTTGATGATCTTTGGCTGCAGCAGTGCCAGGTACGAGAGTGAGGAGAATCCGGTGCCGAAGTCGTCGAGCGCAAAGTAGATGCCGAGTCGACTGAGCTGTTCCATGACGTTCATGGTCTCGGAGATGTTGAGAAGGGTCACGCTTTCGGTGATCTCGATGACGAGCTGATCGCGGGTGAGTTGATGTTGCGCGAGGATCGTGTCGATGATTGAGACGAGTCCGGGGTCGTGAAACTGACGGGCTGAGAGGTTCACTGAGACGTAGAGGTCCTTCCGCTCGTGACCCGACGTCGCCCACGAACTCGCCGCCGCTACCGCCTCTCGAAGAGCGAAGTATCCCAGTTCCAAGATGAGGTCACTCTGCTCCGCGGCGGGAATGAAGACGTTCGGAGGTACCCAACCGCGAACGGGGTGGTACCAACGCATCAGCGCCTCGAATCCCACGATGTCCGTCGTTGCCAGATCGATGATGGGCTGGTAGTGCATGGCGAGATCGCCCGAATTCAAGGCCTGGCGCAGCTCTCGGACAAGTTCGAATCGGTCAACGGCCTGTTGGTGCATGCTCGGCGTGAAGATGACGTAACGACCTTTGCCTTCACCCTTCGCTTCGTAGAGAGCCACGTCGGCGTTTTGGACGAAGTCCGTCGCTTCAGACGTGGTGGCGTCGGAGACCGTTATGCCGATGCTGGCCTTCTGTTCGACTTGGGTTCCCGCGACGGAGAATGGCGCAACGAGTGCCTCCATGAGTCGTGTCGCGGTGAGTTGGGCGTCGGACGGTGACGTGAGCCCTTCGGCCAAGTAGAGGAACTCATCGCCGCCGAATCGGCACAGCGTGTCGGTCGCTCGCGTGACCTTCTCCAATCGGCGGGCCACCAACTTCAAGAGCTGGTCACCCGCGAGGTGCCCGAGCGAGTCGTTCACTCCTTTGAAATCGTCGAGGTCCAAGAGAAGGACGGCGAAGAGTCCGCCGTCTCGAGCGACCTTGGCGTGCGCTTGCTCGAGTCGATCGTTGAACAGCGCGCGGTTCGAAAGTCCGGTGAGGGTGTCGTGGAGCGCTTGGTGCGACAGTTCCGCGGCGAGCGCACGTTCGTCAGTGATGTCGCGCTCGGAGATGACGTTGTAGAGGATGTTGCCGTCTTCGTCGCGCGCCGGCGAGCGTAAGACCTCCACGTAGATGAGTCGCCCGTCCTTGCGCACGTAGCGTTTCACGTAGCGCGACTGACCCACCTCGCCGCGAAGTATTCGCTGATGTGAGTCTTCGGTGATACCGATGTCATCGGGATACGTGAACGGGGTCGAGTTTTGACCGAGGACCTCCTCACGCGTGAAGCCGATCATTGTGCAGAACGCGTCGTTGGCGGCGAAGACGCGGTCGTTCAGATCCGTGAAGATCATCGGCGCCATATTGTCTTCGAACGCCAGTCGGAATCGCTCTTCCAGTGCCTGGAGTTGCTTCACGTACTTGGCCTGTTCACTGACGTCTCGCCCGTTGACGATAATGCCGCCGACGGCGTCATTGTCGAGGGCGTTCGTCGATACCAACTCGAACTCGAAGATCTCTCCGTTCGCAGCGATCGTTCGCACGGTGTCGCGAATCGAGCCCTTCGGCGTCTGTATCAGCTCTAAGAACCTGGTGAACACCCGTTCCACGTCGTCCGGATGCAGATACGTGAAAGCGTCGGTGCCGAGCCCCTCCTCGAGCGAGATGCCAAAGGTCGTCAGTGAAATCGGATTGGCGTACGTGACCTTCCCTTGTTCGTCGATAACGAGCAACAGGTCCAACGAGTTCTGGCCTACTGCCTTCAGCGCCGCGAACCGCTCCTCGCGATCGGCCTTCGTCGTGGATTTCTTCGACGTGTTCTTGGACTTCGTTTTCGATTTGGGCTTGGTCTTGGTCTTGTCTCTTGCATCTTTCGACGGAGATGACGTCGACGCCTCCTTTGGCTTAGCGCGCTTCTTGGGCCCCCCGGACGTCACTCGAAGATTTTACTTGGCTTGCCTTGGCTTCCTCGGCATAGGGAGGGTTGACGAGGGTACCGTTCATCGCCGACGAGTGGTGCTGGACACTGCGGCGCGACGGTCAGCGCCGGCATGGTCATCGGGCGCCGTGAGCGATGTGCAAGTATGCGCAGTTGAACCGCTCAAGGAGACTGCGTGGCGTACTGCACCAACTGTGGGGCCGAAGAACGAGAAGGACAACAGTTCTGCGGCGCCTGTGGCGCGCGTACACGTCGCGTCGGGGAAGCGACGCCGATGCCTCCGGTTTCGTCAGCGGACTACCACGGCGACGCCGAAGTCCGCGTTGGTATCTCCTTGTCACCACCGCGCCAGCAGCGCTGGACCATCCTCTTACGTGTCTTCATGGTGGTACCGCTGTACGTGGTGACCGTTGCCGTTGGCTTTGCTGCGTTTTTCGTCACCATTGTGGCTTGGTTTTGCGCGTTGTTCACCGGGCGAGTCTCCGATGGCCAGCAGCTCTTTCTCACCAACGCGTTGCGTCTGTACGCCAACGTCGAGGCATACACCTATCTCCTGATCGCGCGCTGGCCCGGCATCACGTTCAACGAGAAGCCCGGCGAACAGGTGTCGATTGACGTCGATCACGTGGGATTGCGCCGCTCGTCCGTCTTCTTTCGACTGGTCCTCGCCCTTCCCGCGGCGCTCGTGTGGAACGCGCTGTACCTCGGCTCGATCCCGCTGCTCATCGTCGCCTGGCTGTGGGGCATCGTCGCCGGTCGAGAGCCTCGCACACTTCATCAATCGCTTGCCCTGATGCTGCGCTACCAGCTGCGACTTCAGGCGTATTGGTCCCTACTGACACCGACGCAACCGTTTCGAGGGTTCTTCGGTGACGGAGTCGCTCCGCGCTCCACTACGGGTAGCGACAGCATCACGGCAACGTCCCCCAGTGTCGTCGCCCCTCCTTTGAGTGCTGTTACTGGCGTGGCGGAACGAACACCGGCGGCGACGTCGCCTTCACTGGTCACCCATTGGCTCGTCTCCAGGTCAGCGAGGGTGTTCATGGTTCTCATGGTCATCGCTGGCGTACCGCTCTATATCCTGACTCCGTCGTTTGAGAATCCCCTCATCGTTCGGATGCAAGATTTCATCTCGCGCAGCGTGGTCACGACGTCCTACACGGTCACGCTGAACGCGATGAGTCGATTCGAGACGTCGACCGCCACTTGCCGAGGCGCCTACACCTTGGAGTGTCAACAGCGAGCGGCGACCCTCGCGTCACCACGAGTGAGCGACCAGTCGGCGTTGCTACTTTCGAACAACTTCTTCGTCCCGACGAGCGCGTTGGGTGCGGTGAAAAGGTATGAGTCCGCGTTGAACTCGTTGGAGAACGAACTCGTCACTGTGCAGACCTCGAACTCCCTTTCAGTCCAAGCCCACGTCCTCAAGGTCGAGATACCCGTGACGCTGGCCCAGGTGAACCGTGACTATCTCGTCGTGAAAGGTCTCCTCAAGGGGTAATGCCGCTCATCCTTCGACGGAGCTCTCGATGTTTCGTATCCACTGTTTGCTCTGAACGGACCCGGTGACGCGCGCCATGACTTCTGACTCCGACAGACTGGTGACGGGAGAGTGAGGCCCGACGAAACGTGGAGGACTGTTCATGTGGCGAGATAATGCTCGACGACGTGCCGTCGTCGCCCTGGTCGCCACGATGTGCGCGAGCATCCTCACCGTGGTCTCGTTCGCCATCAGTTCTGGCGCCCCCGCGAGCGCTTCGAGCGCGAGTTCGTGGACCGTGTACCACGGCGACGTCGCGGGGTCCGGCGTGTCGACGTCGCTCAGAAGTGTCGATACCTCGAAACGGGCGTGGACGTCGCCGACGCTGAACGGCCAGATCTTTGGCGAGCCTCTCGTCTACGCCGGACGTGTCTACGTCGCAACGGAGAGCGACATGATCTACGCACTGTCGACCGCGAATGGATCCGTCGCGTGGTCCCGACACGTGGGCAGCGCGGTGCCGTCGTCGAGATTGCCGTGCGGCGACATCTCACCCTCCGTCGGCATCACGGGGACGCCCGTGATCGATCCGTCGAGAAACGAGATCTTCGTTGTCGCGGCGGAGATCGTGAACGGTAGTCCGGTTCACGAACTGGTGGGCCTCTCGACGACCTCGGGCGCGTTGGAGATCCACGAGCACGTGGACCCTCGCGGCGCCGATCCGTCGGCCCTCTTAGAGCGCAGCGCCTTGAGTCTCGACGTCGGCCGCGTGGTCTTCGCCTTCGGTGGGAACTACGGCGACTGCGGCTCGTACCGCGGACGTGTCGTTTCCGTACGAGAGACGGGTTCGACGCCCTCGTTCTTCACCGTGGACGCCAACAGCGGGGACTCCCAGGGCGCGGTGTGGATGGGCGGTGCCGCGCCGATCGTGGACGCCCGGGGCAACGTCTGGGTGAGCGCGGGCAACGGTTCAGTCCACTCGAGTGGACAGCCGTACGACGACAGCGATTCGGTGCTCGAACTCTCCGCCTCCTTGCGTCTAAAGCAGTACTTCGCGCCCTCGTCGTGGGCCGACGACAACGCCAGCGACCGCGACATGTCCACGGCGCCCGCGTTGCTTTCGGATGGTCAGGTCGTCGCTGCCGGGAAGTCACCGACGGTCTACTTGTTGAACGGTTCGCGTCTTGGAGGTATTGGCAAAGAGGAAGCGAGCGTGTCGGGAGTCTGCGGCAACGATATTGACGGCGGAAGCGCGGTCGTCGGCATGACCGTCTATCTGCCTTGTCTCAATGGCCCCGTGGCGCTTCGCGTCACGTCGTCACCACCGGCACTCACGGTGCTGTGGCAGGCGAGTGTTGGTGGGGGACCGGCGATCGTCGCCGCGGGCATGGTGTGGACGATCGGGCAAGACGGTGTGTTGTACGGACTCGACGCCTCGACAGGTCACGTCCGTCAACAAGCGTCGATCGGCGCGCCCGCCAACCACTTTCCGACCCCGAGCGTCGGGAGCGGACTCTTGCTCGCGGCGTCCGCGACTCGCGTCGTCGCCTTTCACGCGGCCGTCGTTTCGTAGCAACCATCATCGACGGCGACGGAGGTCCCGGGGAACAGAGAGACGTCGAGACCATGAGGCCTCGAAGGCGATCCATGTTCTGACGTCGGGTGCGACACGACGCGAATGCGTTAATCCTTCTTTAAGAATTCGAGCAGCTGCATGGCCGGAGAAGAGCGCTCACAGTAATCTGCACTGTCGAGTCGTTCAGCGCGCGCGACGCGCGGACGACTGAACGTCGTCAGATCGTCAGTCCACGCACGAACGAGGTCGTACCGGTCTGGGTGGAGCGGTCCGTCGCCACGTCGGCGTCGAGCAAGGGATTAGAGAAGAGTGAAGGTGCTGAAGAAGAGACGACGTCACCGTTCGAGGATTCTGGTGGCGGCGTTCGTGGGACTCGTCGGTGTCGTCGTTCCCGCGGTGGGCCTCGTTGGCGCAGGCGCCGCGGGAGCGGACGCGCCCGCCACGGGTTTCTATCTCGACCTTGGTGGTTCAGAGTCGGTGGGGGTGCAGCCGACCGCCGCCGTCGCGCGCGGCCAGCGAACGTCGTACGGTTACTCGAACGATCTGGTTTCCTACGAGGCAGCGCGGGGTGTGTCGCTGCAGCTGACGGAGTTGGGTTGTCCCGGTGAGACCACGACGGCGATGATCAACGGCGGCGACCACTGTTACCCCTCGCCATCGAGTCAGTTCAGTGAAGCGTTGGCGTTCCTTCGATCCCATCAAGGAGAGAGCGGCATCGTGACGATCGATCTCGGATTCAACGACGTGCATCACTGCTTTCACCGTGGTGTCGTTGACGAGACGTGCGTAGAGAATCAAATCGACGCCGTTCGTCAACAGTTGCCGACGATCATTGCGGGACTGAAGAACGTCGCCGGTCCCGGTGTCACGTTCGTCGGCCTCGGCCACTACGACCCCTTCTTGGCCGACGCACTCAAGGGTCCGGCTGGGCAACAGTTCGCGCACGAGACCGCGGCCGCCATCGGTTCCCTGAACGAGGTGTTGCGCACCGTCTACGTCAACGCGGACGTCGCGATGGCGAACGTCGGGGCGACGTTCGAGAGCCACAACGTCGAGCGCGTGAACATGGTGGGCGAAGGCATGGTGCCAGTGAACGTGGCGAATACCTGCGCCTTCACGTGGATGTGCGCGCCACCACCTTTCGGCCCGAACCTTCACCCGAACGACGCGGGCTACGCGATGATCGCTTCGGCGATCGAAGGTGTGCTGAAGAGCCCCTGGTAAGTAGAACGCCTCCTCGGATCGAGCCGCCATGTCGGCCTTGGCGAGAGACGTAGCGAATCCAGCCGAATTCTCCTAGGAGAAGTTCTGCTTTCGACCTCTAAAATGGGTGGAACGGGGCCGCTGAGAACGTTCACAATTAAACCCTTGCCAATACATGACTAATCTGATAAGAATTGTCACCTATAGGGACCTGTTTCGCAGGAAGGAGCGCCGTGACCCCGGAAACCAAGACCGAGTCAGCCGTGGAAGCCGTCAAGCGTGCCAGTAACTACCTGCGCGGAGACCTCGACAGCCAACTTTCGAACGAGCTACCCAACGTCTCGAACGACAGCGAGCAGCTGCTCAAGTTTCACGGAATCTACGCCCAAGACCAGCGCGACGTGCGTCGGGCCCGGGCCGAGGCGGGCGAAACGCTCGACTACATCTTCATGATCCGCGTCGTCGTTCCGGGCGGTCGGCTGTCGCCTGAACAGTGGCTTGGCTTGGACGAGATCTCTTCGAACATCGCGGATGGCTCGGTACGCCTCACCACGCGCCAGGCAGTCCAGTTTCACGGTGTCGTGAAGGGTGACCTGCGCGACCTCGCGAGGAGTCTCGACCGTCAGTTCTTGTCGTCCTTCGGCGGCTGTGGCGACGTCGTGAGGAACGTGGTGACGTGCCCTAATCTGCACCTGGAGAATGGGAACGGGCACCTAGAAGGTATCGCGCGCCAACTGCGTGAGACGTTCCGATCGACCTCTGAAGCGCATTGGGAGATCTTCGTGAACGGCGAGAAGGCGGCGTCGCGCGAAGAGATCGAAGAGCGACCCTTCTACGGTGAGACCTACTTGCCGAGGAAGTTCAAGATCGCGGTGTCGCACCCTCGCGACAACTGCGTGGACGTGTTCGCACAAGACGTCGGTCTCATCCCCGGTGAACACCCCGAACTCGGCGCGGGATTCACCCTGCTCGTCGGGGGCGGACTCGGTCGTTCCTACGCCAACGCCGATACCTTCGCGCGCTTGGCCGAGCCGTTGACGTTCGTGACGAACGAAGAGGTCGAAGAGGTCATCGCTGCCATCATCGCGACCTATCGCGACTTGGGTGACCGAACGGATCGAAAGCGCGCGCGCATGAAGTACGTCGTGGCCGACTTGGGCCTTGAGGCCTTTCGGTCCGAAGTGGAGGCGCGCCTCGGTCGCGAACTGCGCGCGCCGCTCGAACTGTCTAGCGACTTCGACGCTGACGACCACCTGGGATGGCGAGCCTTGCCGAACGACACGTGGCAAGTGGGCATTCGCGTAAACGCTGGTCGAGTGAAGGACGTGACCGACGGCGTGACCTTGAAGAGCGCGCTTCGTGAGATCGCGGAGCGTTTCGCCGTGACGTTCTTCATCACTGCCCAGCAGGACATCATCGTGAGCGGCGTCCTCGCGGGTGACCGTGACGCCATCGACTCGCTCCTTCGAGAGCACCACGTCCGACTCGATGACGAACTCGGAAACGTCGAACGCCACGCCATGGCGTGCCCGGCATTACCGACCTGTGGTCAGGCACTCACCGAGTCGGAGCGTGTTCTGCCCAACCTCGTGAGCGGCATCGAAGACGCGCTGCAACGTCGTCAACTGGGACGTCGCCCACTGCAACTTCGCATGACCGGTTGTCCTAACGGGTGCGCTCGTCCCGCGATCGCCGAGATCGGTGTCGTCGGTCGAACGAAGTCGACCTACGACGTCTACGTAGGGGGCGGCACGAAGGGAAACCGGCTCGCCACGCTCTTCCAGGAGAAGGTGAAGCTGGACGATATTCCCGAGGTCCTCGGGCCACTGTTCGATCGCTGGGGCAACGAAGCCGAACCTGAGGAGACCTTCGGCGACTTCGTGACGAGGGTAGGCATCGCGTGACCGTCTACCTCGTGGGCGCGGGACCTGGTGAGGCCGATCTCTTGACCGTTCGCGCCGCACGACTCCTCGGCGAAGCTGACGCCGTCGTGCGCGACCGACTCGTGGACGAATCGGTCATGGGTTTCGTGAACCCGGACGCGAGGATCTTCGACGTGGGTAAGTCGCCTGGGGACTCGTCGAGTCAAGAAGCGATCAACGCACTTCTCGTCGACCTCGCTCATCGCTTCGAAACGGTCGTACGACTGAAAGGCGGAGACCCCTTCGTCTTCGGTCGCGGCGGGGAGGAGTTGCTCGCCTTGCACGACGCGGGCGTGGCCTGTGACGTCGTGCCCGGACTGAGCTCAGCACTCGCGGGCCCTCTGGCAGCCGGGATCCCGGTCACCCATCGAGGCGTGAGTCGTGGCGTGACCATCGTGAGCGCGCGTGGCGCGAACGGTGACGCGACGGACTTTCGCTCACTCGCCAACGCCGAGTTGTCGCTGGTCGTCTTGATGGGCGTCGAGAACCGAAAGGCCATCGCGCTTCAGCTCATCGAGGGTGGTCTCAGCGCTCGAACCCCCGTCGCGGTGGTCGAGCAGGCTTGGACGGGCCAACAGCGAACGACGCGCGGAGCGCTCGAAGAACTCGCGGACTTCGACGTGCGCCCACCCGCCATCATCGTGGTCGGGGGAGTGGCGTCGTTCGATCTACGATCGCTGAACCTTTTTGACGTCGCTCTGCTCTGAGATGTTGCCCCTCGCGTTCAAGTTCGACGGCGTACCCGTCCTCGTGGTGGGCGCTGGGCGAGTGGGAGCGCGAAAAGCTGAGCAACTGATCGAAGCCGGCGCCGCGGTCACGATGATCGCCGAAGCTTTCATCGTGCCGGCACCCCTCGGTGTCGTGCACGTCGAAGAGCGTCGTTACCAGCGAGGTGACCTACGTGGCTATCACTTGGTCGTGTCCGCGACGGGTGACCTCGCGGTGAATGACGAGATCGTCGATGAGGCGAAGGAAGAACGGATCTGGCTCAACGTGGTCGACGATCCCGATCGCTCCAGTTTCTACTTCATGGCGCTTCATCGACAAGGTGAAGTGACGATCGCGGTCACGACCGAAGGCGCCGCGCCCGCGCTCGCCCAAGAGATCCGCACTCTGGCGGCGCAACGACTGCCCGACAATCTCGGTGCCGTCGCGGCCACGCTTCGCGAAGAGCGTCGCGCGGTACACGAGCGCGGCGCGAGTACCGAAGACGTGGATTGGCGAGCGCGCATTCGAGATCTACTCGGTGTGGACCCTTCACGTGGAGACGAAACGACGGAGCGTCTAGACACGTAGACATTCCGTCACGACCATCGACGCGGTGCGTGAGCGAAGCGATGATTTCATGATGAAGAGTTGTTGTGCCGTTGCGGAAATTCGACTCGGTTGCTCAAATGACCACGCGCACGTGAATAGTGCAGTGCATAACATGGCATTTATAGTCATGTCTTTCTTCGCGACGATTATTATTGCTTAATGGCTAAGCAGAGTCGATCAGCACCCGTGATGCAGGCCGTCCTCGAAGCAGTCGCGGAACGCCTGATGGCGGGTGATGAAATGCTCATACGTATACCCGAAATATGTGAGGCCACCGGCGTCAACTACGGATCGGTGTACCACCACTTCGGTTCGCGCGAAGGAGTGATCGACGCCGCGTACGACATGCTCTTCACCCAACTCGTCGACGAAGACCTGCGAATGTTCCAACAGGTCAACGAGTCGGTGCAGTCGCTCGAAGAGTACATCTCAGTGATGCAGCCCATCGTCGCGACGTTGTCGTCGGGTCCCGAGCGCAGAAAACGTCGCGCGCTGCGCATGAGGATCGTCGCGGCGGCGTCAACGCGACCCGAGCTCAACAGACTCATCGGCGCGTCCCAAGCACGCCTCACGAATGACCTGGCCGGATTGACCGAGTTCGCGCAGCAACGTCAGTGGCTGCGCGACGACGTGCCCGCACGATTCTTCTCGATCTTGTTCCAGATCCTGATCTTCGGCCGTTCACTCGACGACGTCTCGACCGATCCGATCGACGAATCGGTCTGGGGATCGTCGCTCAGCGTCCTCTTCATGGAGTTGTTGAAGCGCTAGCAGCCTTACTTCGCGCAGTGTGCTGAACTGCGAGTATGAAGTGGTCTCGTTCGTTGGCGGTCGTCCTGCTCCTCGTCGCGCTCGGTGTGGCCGTCGACAAGACAACGTCATCCTCCGCCACGTTTCCCCTCTCGGCGCCTTGTGACGCCACGTCCATGTCGGCACCATTCAGCGGTCCACTCAAGATTGAGAGTGTCGACAGCTTCGGTTGCGTGGGGTCCTGGGGCTATCTCTGGGCCACGGCCGGCACTGGCGTCCACGCGATCGGGGTCACCGAAGTCGTGCACTACGACGTCGCGAAGGGTGTGTGGCGCAGCGCTTCACGTCTGACGTACTGCTTTCATCATCTCTTACCGACGTACGTCGAGTTCTGGGGTTGCAACTCCAACTAGGTGTCGCGATGCTGGCGCGACGTCGGACGCTCGCGCCCCGCGCGTTCGTCGATCGCGTCGCGTCCTCGTATCGACGTGACGTCGAAGGATCCTTCGATCGACGACGCGTCGGCGTCGCCGTCACGCTGAAGTGACCGACACAAAAGTTTGACGATTCTCGTCGGCGCACTCGTGTTTCGTACTCGAATGGTCGTCGCATCACCTACGCTCATCACGTGCGAGCTCGAGGTTTCGTCTCTTTGGCGCGGGCCTCCGCGCAGGACCTATTCGATCAAAAGACGGCCTTCGGCCGACTTGCGCTGGTGCACGTCATCATGATGGCCGGCGACACGTTGGTCACCGTGTCGCTCGCGGGATCGCTCTTCTTCTCGGTGTCGCCGACCGAGGCGAAGGGCAAGGTCTTGTTGTACCTGCTCTTGACGATCGCGCCGTTCGCCGTCGTCTCACCGGTACTTGGACCCCTGATCGACCGCTCGGCCAACGGGCGTCGAATACTCGTCGCCCTCTCAGCCGGCGTTCGCGCGGTGCTGTGTTGGCTGATGGCCGAGCACCTGAACTCCCTCTGGCTCTTCCCTCTGGCCTTCCTGCTGCTCGTCTCGTCGAAGCTCTACGTCGTCACGCGCGGGGCGTTGGTTCCCGAGATGGCGCGCACCGACCAGTTCCGAGAACACGCCGATCGAGTGGGTGACGCCGGATGGCCGAACGAGAAGGTGGGAGAGGAGAAGGGATTCGCCGGCTTCAACGCGCAGCTCACGTTGCTCGGCACGCTGGTGGGACTCGTCGCCGGATCGATCGGCGCGGGCATCTTGAAGGGTATCGGCGCCACGAGTGTCCTCGTGGTGGCGTCGCTCGTCTACGTCGGCGCCACCGTCGCGAGTGCGCGTCTCCAGCGACCCGCGCAGATCGTGCGCGATCAGGTCGCCGGGCTCACCCAGACCGAGCGCGACCTGAACGCGCTCAATCCCCTCGGGGACGTCGAGGTCGCGTGGGGGCTCGGCGCGGCAGCTCTCATGCGCTTCAGCGCGGGTTTCGCGACGTTTCTTCTGGCGTTCGGACTTCGCCGCGAGTCGGCCGGGCTCGGCTGGTACGCCTTCGCGCTCGTCGTCAGCGGGGTCGGCGCCCTCGGCGGGCTGGCCTTCGTCACGCGCGTGCGCAACGTGCTCACCGAGGCGACGCTGTTGACCATCGCGCTCTTCGCGTCGGGCGTGGGCGCCGCGATCGCGTCCTCGCATCCCGTGTTGTGGGTCCAAGTCCTCCTCGCGGGCTGGCTCGGACTCACGGGCGCCGTCGCGCAACCAAGTTTCGACGCGATCACCCAGAAAAACGTCGCACCGGGCGCGCAAGGTCGCACGTTCGCCCGCTTCGCCGTCCGTCAACAACTTCTCTGGGTGCTCGGCGCGTTGATTCCTGTCGCGATCGTCATGAGCTTCTCCGCGGGCGACCGACTCCTCGCGGTGCTGATGATCATCGCGAGTCTCGTCTACCCGATCGGTCGTCGCGCCGCGAGGTCGTGAGTTGACTCGTCGCACGTAGCCTGTGCTGTAATTAGATATGGCGACGTCCCCCCGCAGTGAGGTATCCCCAGACGAGCTCGCCTCGTTGCCGCACGTGGTGGTCGTGGGCGGCGGCTTCGCCGGACTCGCCACGGTGCGAAGGCTCATGAACCGACCGGTTCGCGTGACCATCATCAACAAGCACAACTTTCACACCTTCTTGCCCTTGCTCTACCAGGTGGCGACGGCCGGGCTCGAGCCCGCGGACGTCGCCTACCCGATCCGCACCGTCTTCGGTCACGCCAAGAACATCAACGTCCGCCACGCCAGCGTGAAGGGCATCGACCAGGCGCGAAACGTCGTCATCCTCGCGACCGGCGCCGAGATCTCGTACGACCACCTGGTCGTGGCGACCGGCGCGACGGCCTCGTACTTCAACATTCCCGGCGCGGCGCGCTACGCTATGCCGCTCTACACCCTCTCCAACGCGCGGCGGCTACGAAATCGTCTCCTGCGAGCGCTCGAAGAGGCCGAGGTCGCGTCCGAAACGGCGGAAGTGTCGCTCAACTTCGTGGTCGTCGGCGGCGGACCGACGGGCGTCGAGACGGCCGGCGCGCTGTCGGAGCTCATCGACATCGCGATCAAGCGCGACGGACTTCGCCTCGACCCTGCGAAGGTCCGCATCGAACTCGTCGACGTCGCGCCGCGACTCTTGACCGCGTTTCCGGACTCCGCGAGCCAGTACGCGAAGAAGGTTCTCGAGAAGATGGACGTGGACGTGGAGCTCGGTCGCTCGGTCGTCGAGGTCGGCGCTCGCTCCATCGTCTTTTCAGACGGCGAACGTTTCGAGACCGCGGCCGTGATCTGGGCGGCGGGCGTGACCGCGAACGGCACGCTGGCCGACGCCCTCGACGGTCCGAAGGGTCCAAGTGGCCGCGTGCTCGTTGACAAGGACCTTCGACTCGTGGAGAGCGAGAACGTCTGGTGCGTCGGTGACGCCGCCGCGATCCCCGGCGTGGCGAGCGGTTTCTATCCCCAACTCGCGCCGGTCGCCATTCAGTCCGGACGACACTGCGCGTCGCAGATCCTGCGCGCCATCGCCGGCGAGCCCCTGCAGCCGTTTCACTACCACGACAAGGGCATCATGGCCACCATCGGACGTCGCGCGGCGGTGGCGAAGTTGCCCCACGGCGCCGTCGTTCGCGGGACCGTTGGCTGGTTCGCGTGGCTCGGCCTGCACCTCTGGTACCTCGTGGGATTCCGCAATCGCCTGCGCGTCATCATCAACTGGACGTGGCGCTACTTCGACTGGCCCTCGGGACCTCGCCTGATCGTCGCGGACGCCGAGACGGCCGAGTAGCTACGCCAGTCGAGCTTCGAGGTCGTCCACGAACGCGGCCAACTTCGTCGGCAGGTGATCGTTGAACTGGGCGTAGTGATCACGAATATGAGGCACCTCACGGCGCCACTCGTCGTCGTGCACCGTCAGGAGTTCCTTCATGTCGGCGGGCGTGACGTCGAGACCCTCGACGTTGATGGCCTGCGGGGTCGGCACGTAGCCAATGACGGTCTCGACGGCCTCACCGCGACCGGCGGTGCGCTCGAAGATCCACTCGAGGACCCGCGAGTTCTCGCCGAATCCCGGCCAGAGCCAACGTCCGTCCTCGCTCTTGCGGAACCAGTTGACGTAAAAGATCTTGGGCAGTTTCGACTCGTCGAACCGCTCGGAGAAGGTGAGCCAGTGGGCCCAGTAGTCGGCCATGTTGTAGCCGCAGAAGGGCAACATCGCGAAGGGGTCGCGGCGAAGGTTACCGACCGCGCCCGTCGCGGCGGCGGTCGTCTCCGAGGCCATGATGGACCCGAGGAAGACGCCGTGGTCCCAGCCGCGTGACTGGAAGACGAGCGGGATGACGCTCGCGCGACGTCCACCGAAGAGGATGGCGTCGATGGGCACGCCGGCGGGGTCCTGCCACTCGGGCGCGATCGCCGGGTCCTGATCGGCGGGCGCGGTGAAACGAGAGTTCGGGTGCGCGGCGGGGGTGCCGAGCTCCTTGGACCACTTCTGGCCCTTCCAGTCGATGAGTCCATCGGGCGGTTCGCCCATCCCCTCCCACCACACGTCGCCGTCCGGCGTGAGTGCGGTGTTCGTGAAGATGGTGTTCGCCTCGACCGAGTACATGGCGTTCGGGTTCGTGTCCATGTTGGTGCCCGGCGCCACGCCGAAGAATCCCGCTTCGGGGTTGATGGCGTACAGGCGACCGTCGGGTCCGGGCTTCATCCAGCAGATGTCGTCACCCACGGTCTCGACCTTCCAACCGGGCAGGGTCGGCACGAGCATCGCCAGATTCGTCTTGCCGCACGCGCTCGGAAACGCGCCGGTGACGTAGCGCGACTCGCCCTGGGGGCTCGTCAACTTCAAGATCAACATGTGTTCAGCGAGCCAGCCGTCGTCGCGCGCGAGCACCGACGCGATGCGCAACGCGAAGCACTTCTTTCCGAGTAACGCGTTGCCGCCGTATCCCGAACCGAACGAGATGATCTCGCGGGTCTCAGGAAACTGGACGATGTACTTGTTCTCGGCGTCGCACGGCCACGCGACGTCGGCCTGTCCTTCGGTGAGGGGCATGCCAACCGAGTGCAGACAGGGCACGAATTCGCCGGTCTCGCCGAGGACCTCGAGTGCGCCGGCTCCCATGCGCGTCATGATGCGCATGGAGACGGCCACGTAGGGCGAGTCCGTGATCTCAACACCGATGTGCGAGATCTTCGAGCCGAGCGGTCCCATGGAGAAGGGCACGACGTACATCGTGCGTCCCTTCATCGAACCGGTGAAGAGCGTGTTGAGCGTCGCGCGCATCTCGCTGGGCTCGCGCCAGTTGTTCGTCGGTCCCGCGTCGATCTCGTTGACGGAGCAGATGAACGTGCGGTCTTCGACGCGCGCCACGTCGCCGGGGTCCGACGCCGCGTAGTAACTGTTGGGACGCTTCGCGTCGGAGAGCTTGGTGAAGGTGCCGTTGTCGACGAGGAGCTGGCAGAGCTCGTCGTACTCTTCGGCCGATCCGTCGCACCAGTGGATACGATCGGGTGTAGTGAGCTGCGCCACTTCCTCGACCCATTCGATCAACTTCTTATTCGTGGTTGGGTACGTCACGACTGCTTCCTCTTTTGCGATCCTCACGCCGCCTCGTTACGACGCGATACAAATCCCCCCGCCATGACCGCACCGACCGACCCAACCAAAGAACGGAGCCCGCACGAAGATGACGTATTGGAGCGTATAGCGAAAATCGTCACGCTGGACAACATCCCAAGCGGCGAACGGCACGTGGGCGATGACGCGGCCGTCCTTTTGCCCTTTGTGGGCGAGGCGATCGTGAGCACGGACGTGGCCGTTTTGGGCGTCCATCTGGACGCGTCGCTCTTCTCACTGGTGGACCTCGGCTACAAAGCCGTCGCCGCCGCGCTGTCGGACCTGGCCGCGATGGGCGCGCGACCGCGTGGGTTGGTGGTCGCGGTGACGGCGCCGCCCGGCACCGACCTCGAGTCGCTGCACCTCGGCATCGCCGAGGCGGCCGCGTTGACCAACACGCCGGTCGTGGGGGGAGACCTCTCGCGCGGGAACGACGTCGCGGTCACGGTCACCGTCTTCGGGGAGTGCCCTGGTCGTGGGGCGGTGTTGCGCAGTGGCGCACGCGAGGGTGACGAGCTGCTCGTCACCGGCCCACTCGGACGCGCCGCTGCCGGACTTCGCCGCCGTCGAGACGGCGCGCCACTCAGCGACGAGCTCGTCGAAGCCCACCGTCGTCCCTGGCCCCGATTGAACGAAGGGATGGCCGCGCGTGGGGCGCACGTGCACGCGATGATGGACCTGAGTGACGGAATTGGCTTGGACCTGCACCGTCTCGCGGACGCGTCGAACGTCGGCTTCGAATTGGACGCGATTCCCGTGGCGCCGGGCGCCACCGAGGAGGAGGCGACGAGCGGGGGAGAGGACTACGAACTACTGATCGCGACGAACGATCCCGGCCGACTCCGCATGATGTTCGTCGATCGCGGGTTGCGAGCGCCACTGAGCGTGGGCTTCGTCGTGGCTGATCCGCTCGTGCGCACGTTGGCGGGCGCGGCGTTCCTTCGTAGGGGATTCGAGCACGAACTGTAGGAGTCGCACGCCCGAACGACGCGTGAGGAGATTAGGCCTTGATGTTGGAGCGCGTGGGCTTGGTGATCTTGCCCGAGCGCAGACATCCGGTGCAGACGTTCACGCGCTTGGGCGTTCCGCCGACGAGCGCGCGCACGCGCTGGATGTTCGGATTCCAACGTCGCTTGGTGCGACGGTGCGAGTGCGAGACGTTCATGCCGAACGACGGCTTCTTACCGCAGATTTCGCAGACTGACGCCATGATGAACATTCTCCTTAGGTCCGCTCGCCGGGCGGCGGGGACTGGTTAAACCGAAGGTCCATTGTAGCATCGCTAACGATGACCAGTCCCTCGACGCTGTCGGCTCGTGACCTGCG